>NZ_JBAYLY010000003.1:0-139276 GCF_041663825.1 Methanoregula sp. | reverse complement strand
GAGGGTGGAACGGAAACTGAGGCGCCTTGGTGTCGCACGAAAAGCGGCGGCCCGGTTCGCGAAGTTTTTCTACGTCTCCATGATCACCATGTGCGGACTGTTCGGGCTGTTTTTTGTTATCCCACGGGAATTGTTCGAGCCGATCGCCATTGCCGGGAAGATACACGCGGACACCCGGTATGGTACTCTTCTGCCCGCTGTTTTTATCATACGTCGGTGACCGCCAGTCCGGGCGCTGAAGTGTAATCCTGTACGATACGGATGTCATTAGCCTGCCGTCCGCTTCATGACAGGATGGAAAATTTGCTGCACGAGATACATCTTTCCCCGGGCCGGCGTTAAACGGGACAATAGCGGTACCGGGCAGCAGGTACCGGGTGCTAAAAAAAAGGGATGGAGGTTTCGAAGAAAAAGACCAGGGAAATGGTGATGGATACATGGAAGTTTCAGCAGCAAATCACGGGGCAGTGGCCCGGTCGGATGCGATCGCGTCCGGTGCGGCCGGGAAAGAAGAGGAACTCGAACGGGCAGCGGCAGCAGTGCCGGTATGCAACGGGGGGAAGCGCCGCGATCGCATTGTGATCGGGCTTGGCGTGCTCAGCCCCGGAACGGGAGCGGGGAGTGCCCTGCCGGAAACACCGGCGCAGTCGCCCGAAGCGCCGGCAGATGACGGGAGCCGGGGGGAAGAGGGGAGCATCGATCTGATCTTTGCGCTCTATGAGCGCGACGAGCGGATCGCAGAACGGCTGGAGCGGAAGATTTCCCGGCTGGAAAAGAGAATGGATGCAATCGGGAAGCGGGGGCGGTCCTGATGCCCCGGAGACCGGCCGAAGTCATGGAAGAGATCCCGCTCTTTCTCATCCCGCACGTGATCATGCAGAAGATCAGGAGCTGTGGCGAAGATCTGGAAGGAGTCGCGGTAAAGAGAACCGAGCGGCATTTCTACACGGTCAGTGTCCGGACCCGGCCGGTAAACCGCGAGTACCAGTCAGAGCGGGCGGGAAGGAAGCACGGAGGTGAAAGCAGATGACCCGGGGCCGGCAGCCAACGAAAAACCGGGACGCCGGGGTCGAAAAGGCCGGGATGCGGGGAGCGGTCATGCAGTTTGTTCCGGAAGCCGGGATGGTGTGCAGCTTTATGATCCGGGGAGCCGGCCGGATTATTTTTGTCCGGATCAAACGGGCCGCCCGGCTCCATTGCGGAGTTCCGGAACTTGCAGCGGATCACGATGAGCTGATCGCCGGCTTGCGCACGCTACCCGGTTCCGGCCCGGTGACCCGCGAGCTCTGGCTCTATTCCAAGAAAGGCATCTGGCGGTACTTCCGGGTCACGGATTCCGGGATCGAGGAGACTGGCCCGGACGGCGAACCGCTTATCCTGGCGGGAAAACCCTCGGCAGGTGCCGGGGCGGTGACTGCTCCATGACCCTTAAGAACCCCGGTACCGGGATAAGGTCTCTCTGTAGGAATGGTAGCACCCCCATTTTGGGAGAGAGGGTACTCCCGTGGGGGAGACGCATTCAGATCTCCCCGTTTTGGGCTCCGATTGGACGATCCGGGGGGTACCCGGGGGACGAAATCACGAAAAAGGGGGCCTGTTGTTTCCGGGAAACCCCGAATTGCTGTCAGATTGCCGGATTTGTGGGGTTGGCGTGCTCCAAAAAGGGACCAAACAGGCCCAATTGGAGGGGCGATATTTCCCGCAATGGGCTCCTGGACGTGGAAATGACAGAACCCGGATATGATGATCCGGTCCGGAATGTCAGTACCCGGGAGACCCTGATGATCGGTACCCTGACCCGGCGTACCTCTCCCCCTCACTCTCCGACGTGGGAACCCCGGATTTACCCCGTGGGACGACGGCAGCAGGAGCCGGATCCCGTAATTTTTGGGGACGAAATCGCGAAAAAGGGGGCCTATTGTTTGACGAAAACCCCAAATTGCTGTCAGATTGCCGGATTGAGGGGGTTGGCGTGCCCTAAAAAGGGACCAAATGGGCCCAATTGGGAGGGCGATAATTCCCCTCATGGGCTGTTGGACGTTAAAACAGGGAGACTCAGGTCCGGGGATCCGATCCGGAATGCCCCGGGCATCACGGGATCAGGCGAAGAACAGGAGGAGAACACGAACGACAGGAAGGGGAGGAACCCGGTATGACAACATTCTTTGAAGCATTAAATCCGGAAGCCCGGGAGGAACTGATCCGTGGCGATGTGATCGAACTCGTTTCGGTCATCGTGACCGCAGTGCCGGACCCGGACCGGCCGGACGACCGGCTCAAAATGAAGATCGCCGCTGAAGTCTACGATGACTTCGCTCCCGGGACGCCATGGATCGATGCGGAACTCGGAAAAGTACGGGAGATCTGCGCCAAAGCGGCAGACGACATCACGATCCCGGCACAGGACGCCCTGCACGTTGCCCTCAACCGGAACCGGAAATGTCTTGACGGCCTTCTCGCGGGAAAAGTTGGCGGGCATCCCGCTGCCTGGGCATCCGACCCGCAGCTCATGGCATATCTCAGGCCGGTATTCCAGAACGCCCGGGCCGAGGTTTCGGTCTGGTGGCTCGCGTGGACCGTGGCGATGGACGATGACGGGAAACTAATCGTGGACTGCGAGGACAGCCTGTCGCTTCCGCGCCCGGCGGTTGCGCTGCGGTATCCTGACCGGGAATCTTTCTTTGCGGCGGATGTGACGGGCGAGACCCGGAAAAATATTCTGGAGCGGATGCGGATGGTGAATAGTGTGGTGGGGAGAGTGGTGGGGGAACTAATGGGAGGGGGCTGAAGAGGAACATAATCATCAATTTTGTTTGGATGATCCCTAAAGAGAGGACACAAGTTATGGCTGGTGCAGGGGAGTTAACAGGCAACATCGTTGGTTCAATTGTCAGTTCAGATCTAATTATGGGAGAACAAAGATCGAATATTCCACTTTCGCCCCCCGCCCGCCATAACATTCTTAGATATACATACCAAATACCTGTAAGGACATGCAGAAAACCCGGCTAAACTACGATGAGGAAGAGGCATTCCGTAAGAAACTTATTGCGCTGTTATTGAGCGGAGCGGATACGCCAATTGCCTCAAAAGTGAACTTCCAGAAAGAGCTGTTCCTGCTGATCAAGGCGATGCCGCAGTTCGAAACCCTTTTTGATTTTATGTCACACCGGCTTGGCCCCTACTCAAATAGTGCAGAACATGTTATCGAGAATAATCCGGAACTATTTGTTGCTGATAACACCGGCATCTATCTTTCGGGAGAAGGGGCGCAATTTACCTCTACCGTAGAGAAAGAGATGCGGCCTGAAAATTTTGAAAGGCTTATGCAATCGATCAGGTTTATCCGGTCGGTTTACGATCATCTGAGTGATGACGAATTTATGTTTCTGGTCTACCGGACGTATGGATATACAGAAAAATCCGACCGTTTCGATGCGTTGATGCAGCGCAAGAAACATCTTGCCGATAGTCTTCTGCGGAAAAAGATTGTAACCCACCAGCGGTACCTGGAACTGTTGAAGGGATAGCGTGAAAGTTATCCCAGATTCCTCATTTTTCATCTGTTTTGTTGATGATCTTGAAGGTTACCTGCCAGTTACCGACAGGATTCAGGTTCTCACCACAATCACCGGGAAATTTGAATTTCTCGTTGTTTCGGCAGTTGAACAGGAATCCAATCTTCAGCGTCTTCCGGCACAAATTCAGGATAATCTCGACCTCGTAAAAATTCCAGCATCAGGAATACAAAAAGATCCTTCTATCGAATTACTCCGGCCCCTGCTTGGTAAGGGTGAGCATGAAGTTATTTCCTGTGCGCAAATTCATTTGCAGAAAGGGGATATCCGTTTTGTCTTTATTCTCGATGATGGAGTAGCTCGCAATCTGGTGAAACGGATTCTTCCGGCACTGGTCAGCCATATGAAAGGAACTGTTGGTTTCCTTGGCTACTGCGCTATACAAAAAGTACTTGACAAGAACGGGACAATACAACTCCTGACGCTCATAGGGAAGAGTAAATTCCGGGTTGATCAAGCAACGATATCGACAGTTATTACCGAAATCCATAAACGGTGTGTATAAAATGACAAACTTTCGCGTCCGCCTTACCGAACAGGACGAAGAAACTCTTTTTGCCAGCAAAGAGCTTTCATTGGGACGGGTCTCATTTTCAACACCCTGCAAACTCTTTGACCTGAACAGTTCTCCCACGGTTTCTGCATTCCAGGCTCTCGACCAGACCCGTCTCGGGAGTGTAATAATTGCCGAACGGAGCCGGTTTATCCATCAGGAGACTTTCATGAGGGAGGCTGATCATCCCGAAGCCCGGTTCCTTGCAGATTCATATGACACTCTGAAACGACCGGGTATCCTTGAAAATAAAATGGTGGTGAACTCACTCACCCTCACCTTCAATCCATTCAATATTCCCACTCCCGAGGATTATCTGCGGAGTATTTTGCATATCTACCATGGCCGCAGTGATCTGCTCCTCATCCCAAACCTGAAAGTGAAACGGTACGATGAGCGGCAGCGGCCTGAATTTCAGGTTCAGGAAGATGAGTTCAGGCGCTACGTTGATCTGGCATACGAGATCCTGAGCTTCCGGAACTCGAAGCCGATATTTGTGCCCGTCCCGCTCAAGTACGGTGTCCGCAGGTTCCAGTCAATTCTTACGGAATATCTTGGCAAAGGGTACCGGAATTTCTGGCTGGATTTCGAAGGATCGAATACCACATCAAAGGCTCCCCATATTCGGGCATTCCACGATATTGTTGATACGCAGGGTCTTGGTGAGGAAGTGATCCTGTATGGATCGAATATCCGACGCGAGAACAATCCGCATCTTCCGGATCCGCGATGCCCGGCATCGGATTTCCTGACCGCACCGCTCGGTGTTGATATCATCGGAGTCAACCGCGAGCCTCAGCGGGGTGGAGGCGATCCCGGCTCACGCCGTACCTATGTGCCACCACCCATCGAGGAGACTATCCAGCACAAAGGCCGTCTTCTTGACCGGGATGACTATACCTACGTGAAATACCCGGCACATTCCCGGAGTGATGCGTTGTTTGACAAGTATCATATCACCGAAGACCTGATCCGGGTCAATCCGAAATTCTATGCCAACTTCGTCAATACCTTTGAGATCAATGAAGAGCTGGCTCACCACCAAACACTCGTTAACGAGAACGAATCACTCCTCAACTATCTCGGGACGAAGCCCTCGATCAATCCGAAGCTGATGAAGGCATTCGAGAAGATTGTACATGGGGAGCCGGTAACGCAAAGGACGCTGGACGGGTTCTTTTAAGAATGTCAAGGAGGAAAAAATGAATGAAAAAGAAATTGAATTGTTTGATCAGCTAGATCCAACTCAATCCATCTTGGATTTGTCTACATATCCATTTTTAGAGAAAATTATCTCTCAAAAAGAACAGGCGAATCAACAGGAATTCTGTATCCCTGATACAATCCCCAAACTATTAAGTAAAGCGGTCGACGATCCCAGGTATTATTACGCGATAACAAAACTGTTCTCCCAATGGACACGACGTGAAGTTGATCTTCAATTCCTTTCAAAACTGCTGCTTTCTGAAAACAAATTACCGAATATTAAAATTAAGATAATCCAGATGGATGACGTTGATCCTGAAGTATATCGTTATTGTTACGACAACATCGTGAATAAAAAACTCGTTGTGGAATTCTCTCCAAAATTCAACATCCTTGGAGATATCATTGGTAAAATGCTAGGGTATGCAAAGAAAACTAAAACTCCACTTTTAATGTTCAACGATAAATTGGTTAAACTTGTGAAATCAATTCCCGTGTTCCTAAATAATTCTTTGAAGGTTAAACAGGAATTTTTTTCCAAAAGAATTCCACATCTTGAATACGGGCGGGGGGTAAGATTCTATCTGGGTATTGTGTTGGAGATGGGAACAGCAGTCTATTCTATTCCTTTAGCAAGTGAAGCGGGCTATATCTTAATGATACTAGATCCATAAAATTAAAGTCAAGTTTTATTAGCACTTTCTCCTACAGGACAATCTATTGACGTTTCAGGATGTCCGATCGTTGCGTAATCGGTATAAGATCCCTGGTAACCTAAAATTTTCAAAATTGTTCGATGTACAAGACAACGATATGCAAATGATAGTCGAACAACCTCCTCAATTTTTTCACTGCCCATTTCAACAGATGAATGAATCATTTTATGTCGACACCTGATTGCTTTTTGCTCAGTTGTTCCAAGAGGGAGTCCTATCTCTTCAAAGAAAAATTTGAGTTGATCGGTTAATGACATTTTAAAGCAATCTTTGAGTTTGTTCATTATTTTTTCTTTATAGGGTCGATCTCCCAAGTTGGCATCGATTATTTTGAATCCCTCATCAGTTAGAGCATCGAATTCTCCCTTTGGGAGATACACACCTTTTAATCTCGAATTTTGTGATTTAAACCAGGACTCGATTAAAATTTCAATACCGTTAGCCATTATCGGTATATTCGATCCTAATGATAATTCACTACCAATCCAATATCTCCATAGAACTTCGTTTAGTCTCAAAGGATCTCGCAATTCAAAGTATTTTTTTATCAAAGGAGGCAAGATCGCTTCGATTTTACCGGTGGGTTCGAGACGATCAATTTCAAACGGAGGAAGCGCGGGAGATTGACAGAGATGTTTGACGTTGTCCCCCCAGGGATTTACGGCGACTTTCTCAATGGGAATTCCTGAACGATCATATGCGGTATATCCTACTTTTAGGAGATGCTTGCCGAGAACAAAACTCACAATTTCGCTGATTGCAACTCTTTCCTCTTGCGTGGGAATTCTCCCAAATTCCTGACGGTATTCTATCCCAATATTTTTTGACCATTCAGGTCCGAATTGACTGGGAACTGTATGAATGATAAAACTAAACTCATCACAATTTATGAAGGCATAATCTCGTGAATGAGATGCCCCACCCTTCATTTCAAATTCTTCCGTTTTAGATTTCAGGACTTCACGTTCAAGGGAATATTTCTTATTGATACGTCTTGATGTTGAACGAAATAATATAAAATGTGCAGATATTCCATTGATATACCATTCCGTTAATCGTTCAACGGGAACATTTTGTTGTTGGGTTATTTTTACTTCGTGAAGTGTAAGAGTGGATTTAAAAGATTCCTTCTCTTGTCCACCGATGTATTGATGCTGAACTTCACTATCCCCGGAGATAAATCCAGTCAACTCATATTTTACCCCCCGAGGGTTTTCCCCCTTTATAGATGATGCAGGTACAATTTTTCCTGCATTATCGTTCTTCCTTGCATCAACTGCAAAGGATTTTGGTTGACCGTAAATTTCTGCCTCGATTTTATATTCATCATTTCTCCAGATTTTCACTAATTGTGGATCTCCAGGTAATGGTTGCTCGACATTTGGATTTTCAATTTCATATCCTTCCTGCAAAAATTCCCATTCGAGCCATGGGGGGAATGATGGGTTTGCAGTTACTGTCATGTTTGTTATTTCCCTTTTCTCCAGCCTATCTCACGCAACCAGTCTCATCTCGTTGTTGCGTATCACGTTGAGTATTAAAAATGAAACACGTTAAGATTATTCAATTGATGTCTGGATTAGTACATTTTCTTCTCCCCATTCAGTAAAAGGCTAAACCCCCACCAAAAAGGAACGTTTTTGTTCCTCCAAACCAACCGCCCGCAGAGCCCGGATAACCCATCCCTCTTTTAAAATCCCCCGGTTTTCCAAAAAAATAATTTCATAATCAAAGCACATCCCCCCATACGTCCCATAGAGATATGTCAAAGGGGCCCCCGAGACAGAACCGAAAAAAGAGAACAAAGAAGGGAGCGGCACACACCCGCCGGCTCCCGCCGGAAATACCGGCACGATCCGCCTGCCAGTGTACAGGCCGGGAACGTGCCCGCCAAAATGCCCATTACCCCCCGTGGTCCGGAGGATCGCGAGGCCCGGGCAAAAAACGGCGGCACAACAAAAACCCGGGCTGCACCGGGGCGGATCGGAGAGCCCGGTCGTTTCCGAACACCATCACAAAACAAAGGAGTGATTAATATGGGAGATTTCATCCAGAACACCGCAGTAAAGACCGCAACAAGAACGCTCGCGAACCCGATCGCCGATGTCGCAGCATTTGCCGCAATCGTTGATTCGGTCATCGCAACGAACCCGTTTGCCTGCGTGTCCTACATGACCGCCGGCACGACCCACGCGCCGGTCGAGAAGACAAAAGAGAGCTATGTCGCAAAGGTCGTCTACCAGGACAGCGACGCAAAAGTCGTGGGGAACCAGTCCGGCAAGTATAACACGGTCGCCGGCTTTAATGCCGGGGCCGCAGCCATCCTCGCGAACGCCGCGCTCACCGCAGCCCACGGCGGCACTCCCGCCCGGGACTCCGACACCGAGACGTACTCAGTGACCCTCAAGTGCCACGACCCGAACGGCGAGATCTACATGATCACGTTCGGCCGGGACCAGATCAGCCTCACCTCGTACGAGGACGACGCGATCAAAACCAAGGTCGAGACCTGGGCCGACACGGTCGCAGCGCTTGCCTGAGAGGTGACAACGATGGACAACGAACTCATCATTGTCGGGGCATTCCTTGGCTCAGGCCTCCTCGCCTTCGTGATCATCCCCGGCCTCATGGTCATCTGGGACCGGGTCCTCGACCACATGGAGTGGTAAAAAATAAAACAGCAGGGGCACGGCCCTGCCCCTGCCCTTTCATTCATGTTTTTCACATTCCCGGAACGGGTGAGGGCCCTCTCCCCCTCATCCGTATTTTTTTATCAGGAATCAGGAAAGGGTTTTTGTGATGTCCTGTTTTTGACGCACGGCCCTGTCACCGGATATACGTTTGCACCCCGGGAAACCCTGGTTTAAAAATATGTGAGCCCCCTTACGCCAGCCCTGCCCCCAAGGGGGCGGGGGCGTATGCGATGATGCTGTATTACCGGTACTCAGGGATTCTCCCGATGCAGGTAATACGGCGTTATCGCTAGCCGGGGGATGCCCACGCGGCGGGGGCGGAGGCGTGCCGGAGCCCCCAAGAGCGTTTTCTATAATCTGTTGCCGGGATTTCTCCAGAACAAAAAATTATCAAAAAGAGAACGAATGGACCCGGCGGGATTTGAACCCGCGGCCTCTACGTTGCGAACGTAGCGATCTACCCCTGATCTACGAGCCCGGTAACGTGTGGATTATAATGTTCTGACTCTGGCAATATAGTTATTGTTGTCCGTGTACCAGGAGGCATGAGGACGAAAGGAAAGCCTGTCTCCCTTACTTCTTCTTTGCATGGGTATACAGGGTCACACCCGCGCCAATCCCGGCAGAGACCAGTCCGATCGATGCCGCAATAATGGAGGGGTTGGAAAGCGCAGAAGAGGAGGTATCGGTTGTCTGAGTTGCGGTCGGCGCGACATTGGTGGCCGAAGGCACCGGAGTTTGCAGAACCTGTGTGGTTCCGGGAGCCGGGGCCGGGGTTGTAACGACAGGAGCCGAAGCCTGGGTGGTCCGGGGTACCGGCGTACTTTTATCGGGGTGCTGCACGGGGTCCTGGCCCGGAGGCGTGTTCTTTCCTGCGAGAGTTCCTGAAGCCTGATCTGCGGCTGACGCCAGCGTGACCAGAAGTATGATGCATACGAGCCCTGCGACTGACAAAACTTGCAACCGTCTGAACCGTCCTTCTGTCATAATAACACTCTTTCCCCGGGGTGGGGATTGTCATGTCTTCTGTATGCCGCTGGAAAATAAAAAGAGAATGATTCTTTTTAGAGAATGATCTCGATGTCGAGCTTCTCGGCGAGTTCCTTGTACCGGTTCCTGATCGTGACTTCGGTGACGCCGGCCACTTCTGCCACTTCGCGCTGGGTGCGCCGCTCGCCGCCAAGGATGGACGAGATGTAGATAGCAGCTGCCGCGACACCGGTCGGGCCCCTGCCGCTCGTGAGCTCGCGTTCCCCGGCCTGCCTGAGGATCTCGACCGCACGGCTCTGGACCTCGCCCTTGAGCGTGAGCCCGGAGCAGAACCGGGGCACGTAGTCAATCGGGGATGTCGGGAGGAGCTTTAAGCCGAGTTCCCGGGAGATAAACCGGTAGGTCCTGCCGATCTCTTTTCTTGAGACACGGGACACTTCGGCGATCTCATCAAGCGTACGGGGGACGCTGCACTGCCGGCATGCCGCGTAGAGCGCTGCTGCTGCGACACCTTCAATGCTCCGGCCCCGGATCAGGTTCTTGTCCACTGCATCACGGTAGACGACGGCTGCGGTCTCACGCACGTTTCGCGGGAGGCCGAGTGCCGAGGCCATACGGTCGAGCTCGGAGAGTGCGAACGCGAGGTTTCGTTCCGTCGCGTTGCTCACACGGATCCGGCGCTGCCACTTGCGGAGACGGTAGAGCTGGGCCCGGTTCTTGGAGGAGATCGCACGGCCGTAACTGTCCCGGTTGCGCCAGTCGATCATGGTCGAGAGACCCTTGTCGTGGATCGTAAAGGTCATCGGTGCGCCGACTCTTGACCGCTTCATGCGCTGGTCGTGGTCGAACGCACGCCACTCGGGGCCCCGGTCGATGAAATCGTCATCGATCACAAGGCCGCAGTTCTGGCAGACGAGTTCTGCCCGCTCGTAGTCGTGGACGAGCTGCCTGCTGCCGCACTCCGGACAGACCGTCTCGGTGTGGTTCTCGGCTTTCTTTTCCTGCTCTTTTACTTTGATACGCGATTTGAGCGCTTCTCTCTCAGTCTGGAGGAGCTTTAACTTCTCTACTTCCTGCATCCGGCTTCACCAATCTTATCTTGCTCTGGTCACAAACGATCCTGAACGGGCGGTCGCGGGGGTACGGGTCTCCCTCGCGAATACTTTCTCGCCCGGTGCGACACTGCACGGGCCGTGGGTGAGAATAAGGGCATAGGGCGTCTTTACGTTCCCGAAGACGTCCATGATCTTTCCCACCGGTTTTGTCCTCCGGTCCATCACTTCGCTGTACAATCCCGGGAGCTGGGCCGCATCGCACTCTATAAGGAACATCCTGCGACCATAGGTGCTCATCGCTCGACCAACAACCTTCATGTAAACAACCCCGGAGAGTATAACAAAGTACTAAATTAATTTAGTAATCTATATATGTGAAACCTTGCGGTATTTAAACGTTCCGTGAAACTATAAATAGAAATTATCCGGAACGAAGGAACCGATCGATATTTAAAGACATAATGCCCGCGGTTTCGGCAGCGGTCAGCCCGGCGCCCTGCGCTACGATCAGTTTGCTCTCTTTGTCCAGCAGATCGTGCGGTGCATGCGCATCCGAGTCCACCACAATCTGGCAGGCAGCTTCGCGTGCGACAAGGGCCACGTGGCCGTTCGTGCGGTTGTGCCCGCCCCGGGAGGTGATCTCAAGCGCGATCCCGTTTTCGTGTGCGAGCCGGGCGTCCTCGATCGTTATGAGTCCCGGGTGGGCGAGCACGTTCACGTCCGGGCAGATGCAGGCCGCGTGGTTGGTACCGGGCGCCACCGGTTCGACCGGTGTCTCACCATGGACGACCACGATCTCCGCGCCGGCCTGCCGGGCCTGCCGGGCGACGATGGCGATCTGGGACGGGGGCACGTGCGTGATCTCGACCCCGCACAGGAGCCGGACCCCGAAGAGCCGGGCGGATTCCTGCACGTCAAGCAGCGTCTTTACGACCGATACTGCATTGGACGTATCGACATGATCGGTGATGGCGACGGTAGTGTACCCGATCACCGCCATGCGCCGGACCAGTTCGATGGGGAGCATCTCGCCATCGGAAAGGATCGTGTGGGTGTGGAGGTCGTAGAGGCCGGTCACCGTTTCACCACCAGGTTGCGGGCAACTTTTTTGATGAGCGCCTCTTTTTTCCCAGTCCAGGTGGCGAGGATTCGTCCTTCGTGCCGGGCCCAGTGGGCCGGGTGGTGGTGCTCCTCGATCTGGCAGGGAATACCGAGACGGTTCAATGCCCGCTCGATATCGTTTGCCACGGGTCCTTTCGCGCCGAGCGTGCGCGGAACTCTCCGTCCTTCCTCCCGGGTGAGGGCTGCGTTAAAATAGCAGGGATAGAGGATGCACTCGCCTTTTTCCATTGCATGAAAAGTATGGGGGTCAAGATATAAACACTGTCCGCTCAAAAAGTACAGATCATGCACCACATCGACGTCAGGATGGAAAAGGATGTATACGACGTCAACAACGGGATCGCTGACGGGAACGCCCGGCACTTAAAAGACCACGGCATACGGGCCTTTGACCTGCTCGGCGCGATCGGGTCGGGGAAGACTGCGCTCATCGAGCGCCTCGTGCCGCTCTTAAAAGCCAAAGGGCTCCGGGCCGGCGCCATTGCCGGCGACGTGTACGGCGATGACGATTTCCGGCGGATTGTCGCCACCGGCATCCCGGCCTACAACGCGAACACCGGCAAGGAATGCCATCTTGATGCCCACCTTGTGGAGCACGCGATCGAGCACCTCCCGCTGGATGAGATCGACATCCTCTTTATCGAGAATGTGGGGAACATGGTCTGCCCGACCGATTTCAAACTCGGCGCGGAGAAGAGGATCGTGATCGTCAGCTCGACCGAGGGAGACGACGTGGTCAACAAGCACCCGATGATGTTCCGCGACTGTACGATCGGCGTCATCAACAAGGTCGACCTCGCCCCGCTCGTGGGAGCAAACATCGCACGGATGGAGTCCGATATCCACCGGTACAACCCGAAGATGCCGGTCTTTAAAACCAACATGAAGACCGGAGAAAATATTGCACCGCTTCTCGATGCCATACTCGCGTGAACCGACAAAAATCGTCCCCGACCGGGAAATAGTATAAATAACTCTGAAAGGAATATATAGAGCACCATTCTCGGAAAAGGGATTTTTCCGGAATACGCGAATATCAAAGGAGTAACACCATGCAGTGGCAGGGAGAATCAGTTCGGAAGGTAACCGGCGGCAGGCGCCGGCCGGCACAGGGAAAGCGGAGATTTGAAGTCGGGCTTGCACCCGCAGACACGCACTTGGGCGAAGCCCGGGTAAAGTTTATCCGCACCACAGGTGGGAACATCAAGGTCCGGTCCATGCGTGCAGAGTATGCAAATGTGACAAAGATTTCCAATGGCGAGACCAAAAAAGTAAAGATCGAAACCGTTGAAGAGAACGGCGCAAACCCGAACTATGTCCGGCGGAACCTGCTCACCAAGGGAGCAATCATCAGGACCGAGATCGGACGCGCCCGGATCATGAGCCGCCCCGGCCAAGATGGCATTATCAACGCGGTGTTACTCGAATAAACCAAAAGAGAATACCACTTTTTTCATTCACATTTCGCGAAGGTTTCTTTGAAACCGGCATGGTATCGTGCAGGTTAAAAATGTACCCAAGGGCGCAGCAATTGTTTTTTTAGGTTAGGCTCTCCCATAGTGTAACTATGCGAAGGATCTATTATCGTTACCCGCAACGGGTGGATCTCTCGTTTGCGATGGGAATGACGTTTCCTGAAACCCTGAAATATATCGCAGATCTGAACGGACAGGAGTCCACCAAGACCACCGGCAAAGAACTGGTCCGGGTCCGGGTCAAAGTGGAGATCGCAACAAACCGGGCGGAATTTGGCGATATCACGCCCGATGTCCTGCGCCCCGGTATCATCACTGAGGCCGCCGATCTCAAGGTTTCGGTGCTTGCGCTTGCCCTGCGCGGGGCCGGAAAAGTCCCGATCGCAAATGATGTTTTCTACGTACGGCTCACCGACCGGAACACCTGCACCGACATCGACATCGCAAGGGAAAATGCCGGTGAAGGCATCGACGCCCTCGATGTAAAAAACATCCTTCTTGGTAACCCGAATTGACCCTCCGGATCACGGTGGCTGCACCGTTCAAACACACCAGAAAGACAGGGATGCGTAAGAACGAGCTCGTCTACTATTACGCGCTCGACCGGAAATGGATGAGCACCGACCAGGCGGCCCTCCTGCTCAAGCGGGCCGAAGAGGCAGGACTCATCCGTCAGGAAAACGGCGTCTTTACGATTCTTGTTGACCCGGCTACCGTGACAATTCCCATCGGGTTCAAGCCAACCTCGGCGATCTTCGAGACAAACGATCCGGCGCAGGAACTGATCGGCCGGATCGTGAAGGCCCGGGGCGTGCCGGAGACGGATGTTGTTGCCGAGATGAACAAACTCATCAGGGAACAGTTCGACGGGAACCTGCTCCCCCCGGCGGCGCTTGTCCTGCTTGCAAAGAAATACCGGGTGCCGTACGAGGACCTGCGCGACGCCCTTTCCGCGGCGTTAAAGAGAGAGTAACGCCGGCGCAGTATTATTGCCGTATACGGGCATTTTTCCCCCGGCGGCGCCGGATTTACTTCATAAAGCAATATTAAATACAACGTGATACAGTTAGACATGCACTCACATACGCATGGGGGCGGGCGCAGGTCGCCCGATATACCGTGGCTTCTGGTTGCCACGGTGGTCGGTATCATTGTGGTTGTGATTGTCGCACTCTTCTTCTTTGCCGGTCTTGGAGGATCTTCGGCAGGACACACCTCTTCTGCTACAGCTACGGTAAAACCGACCACAAGCGCAGCATCGGCATCCACTACATCGGCGTCCAAAACCTCATCCATCGTTATTGCCACGACAACACCGGTAACTGTGCCGGCGACGGGGATCTATGTCAAGGTCGATTATCTCGGTGGTTTCTCCGGCACGTATACGACAAACGGCGCGACCACGAAAGTCACGAACTCGGGAACCCGGCTGTACGAGGTCGCCAACGCCACCGACTCGATAACAGCGGCCTTCCAGAAAAGTGACAGCACCGCCAGTCATGCGCTGACGGTGGGCATCTACAAGGACGGCAACCAGCTTGCATCCAACAGCACGAGCGCGGCATACGGGAAGGTTACGGTTACGGCAAGTGTATAACCCGGGTGCGACCCGGCTCTCTTTTTTTCGCGAGTCGTTCTGATGGAATAATTGCCCGGTACCCTGTTTTAACCGGACCTCATCTATAAAAAATTGCGGTCACGATCATGCCGGGATTTTTTACCGGCACTCGTATCCCAGATGATGGCATTCTCTTGCGGTCGGTCCGATACCGGGGCAGCTCACGCAGTCCGGGTTATTCTTCCCTCCGTTGTCCCGTTCACCGGTTGCGGGAGCGACCCGACGTACGAGACGAGCGTATCGACATCTGACGGGCCAGGGACGGTCCCGGTCCCCCGGGTAAATACTGTGTACCCATCGCCCCCGGTAGCAAGGTAGTCCATGAGTGCTGCCCGGTACGTTGCCCCTGTATCAAGCGGTACACCGTTGACCCGGATATCCGTTATCCTGTGGCCCGCAGGCTTGCCCGCGTCGAACGTATACATGAGGCCGGAAACTGCGAGGTTGTAGGGTGGGAGCGGGGACTGCCACTGCTGTTCGAGCACGTTTCTGACCTGCTCCCCGGTCAGGTTCATGGCAAACACCGTCCCCGAGAACGGCTGCACTGCGTAGAGATCGCCCCACGTGATATTTCCCTTTGCGATATCGGCACGTAAAGTACCGGTCGTAATAAATGCCACATCGGCATGCATCGCCGTCCGCTGGGCGTCCGCGACAAGGTCGCCGAGCGCACTTTCCCCCGCATCGGTCTGGTCTCTTGTGATATCGGCAGCCGCGACCGCGATGACCCTGTCGGTGAGGGGGGTAACGGCCTGTTCGTCTGCGGCAAGGAGTACGGCGGTGGCTGGATCCGGCGTGGTGCCGGGCGGGCGGTCTGCATACGCCGGAACAATCCTTGCGGATTTCTGCGTGATCTCATCGGTTGCCGGATCGATAGTGAGGTCAATATCGGCAAATGCCCTGCTGTAACTGTATGCCTGCGTGACGAGAACTGGTTTGTTGCCGGAATTATTCAGGTACGCATTCGTGAACGCATGGGTATGGCCTGAGAGCACGACATCCACATCAGGGTCGAGGCCGGCAACAATTCCTGTTACCGAGCCTGTTACGTTGCCTCCGGCACGTGTCGGGCCGACGTAAGCGTCCTGGTTTCCACCTTCGTGGAGGAGGACGACGATTGCGTGGACCCCCTGCTGTTGGATCTCCGGGACATACCGGTTGATCGATTCAGTCTCGTTAAGGAACGTGACCCCGGCAATATTTGCCGGTATTGTTATCGAAAGAATTTTTGTCGTATCGGCCCCGATAAACGCGATTTTTGTCCCGCCGGCGTTCCGGATCACGTAAGGTGAAAAGAGGGTCGTGCCGTTTGCCTGCCAGACAACGTTTGCACTGACATAGCCGGCCTTTTCCCCGGGGTAGGGATCTACGAGATGAGTGATCGTGGTAGTTCCATCCCCTCCGTTGATCTTCCGCATGAGTTCTGCGGTACCTTTGTCAAACTCGTGGTTGCCGAGCGTCGCTACCATGTTGCACGATGCGCTGCAGGCAGAGTCCTTTCCGCAGCAGCCGTTTGCAAATTCGTTGAAGAAGATCATTGTTGGCTCGTCCAGCATCAGGCCGGACTCCGGCGGCGATGCTCCGACCACGTCGCCCGGCAGTGCGATGAACGTGGCGTCTGTCGGGCTTTCGTTCATGGCCATTTTCAGGTAGGAAGCAAGCACCGGTGCACTGCCTGCCGCTTCCCTGTTGAGTTTCTGGCCGGCCGGCAGCTGGCCGTGGAAGTCGTTAACCGCGAGGATCTTCACGTGGACCGGGGCGGTTGCCTGACCCGGTGCCGGGACCGGGTGCAGGGAAGAGAAGAGAACGATCGGGATGAATGCGATGATCAAAAGGATGAAAAAGCCGATGAGCGCCCGCTGCCAGAACGGACGGTTGTCGACGAAAGAACCGGGAATCATTGAAAAACTGTATCACCCGTGCGTTTAAAAACCAGCCGGATCTGGCCCGGGTTTTTCCTCGTGATTTTTTGTGGGCTGATACTCCGACACTATCGCGACCTGGGTAAAGCCCTTGGATCATCAGGGGATTTGTAATGAGTTCTCCAGAGAAAAAATTTCAAAAGTTTTTCTAAAAAAACCCGCATGAAGTCAAAGACTTCGCACCAAAGCAATGAAAATTTTGCAGTCCTAACTTGAATTTCCATTTGCCGGCTCCATCATCTGAAGTTTTCAAAATTTTCATGACAAACCCGGCCGACCCCAACGATGAATGCGAAGACCCACATTTCCAAAACCTCCTTATTTCCCTGGAATACCCGTTCCAGTACCGATCCGGGGATCATACGGACGGGGAGGTCTGATCCCCTGATCTCCGTGTATAATGCCCGGTTTGCCGGCAAATCAAAGCCCGTAAAACAGTTCGATTGACAACCACAAAATCTGGCGGTGCATGCGTTTTTATTTGACAAAAAAAGCCCAAATTGAGCCCTATATAATGCCCCTCACAGCCCCATATTCGCGTTCTGGCGGCCCCTGTTTTCCGGATCGTGCAAATGGTAATTTGACCCGAGATCTGCCAGAAGAACCGCATTATCGAGTCCATTTTGCTTCGTCCGTTTCCTAAAAAAAGCCTGATTTGGGGGTATTTTGAAACGGAGCCCGATACGGGCTTCTTTTGGGAGTGTCAGACACCAATCGGGCGCCAAATTGGACCCGGATTGGGGCAGGTCGCCGGGGGATCATGTGGGAAAAGGCGGCTGGATCAGGGACGTTTCATGAGGGTTACATTCAATCCATTCATGTCGAGCTCAATGGTGTACTTTAATTTTGCCGTTGTGGAAATTTTATCGAAACGTTTTCGGATCATTTTTGTTTTTTCCTCATCCGTGATTGACGTATCGGATTGATTGGCGGAATTCATTTTTTTAAAATCTGGCGTTATCCGTTATTATTTAAAAAAAATGTGAACGTTCCGGAGATGCACCAGGTCCACGTTTCAAAACCCTGATATCTGGAGAATTAAGAAAACACTCGTTTCTGAACTTGGTATTCTTCGATTTTCTCTCGCTTATCATAATAACCTGCCAGATTCCTGCCGATGGAGACCTTCCCCTGCAGGGTGGTTTTGAGGGGATAGGGATTCTGGACTGCCGGCCACGCGACCCACATTATGGGATCTCAAAGATCATACCGGGGGTGATGCGATATTCACTAAGAGGAAGGTGAAATGAAGGGAGACGGTATTTATTTTCACTTCGCGTAGATCAATTCAATAGCCTATAATGTCAGAACGATAACATTGCAGCGAAGAAATTCATACCGAAAGGTGTTCTCTCCGAAATGGCAAAACAAACAAAACTTGTTTCTTCAGCCCGGCCATTTCTCAAATGGGCCGGAGGTAAAACCCAGTTACTGAACGAGTTCAGCAAACGTTTGCCAATAGAATTGAAAAATGGAAAGATCACAAAATATGTAGAGCCGTTCATTGGAGGCGGCGCATTTTTTTTCTATCTCAATCAAAGATTTTCTTTCGAACGCTGCTCCATCTGCGATGTCAATGAAGAGTTGTATCTTTCCTACCGGGTTATTCAGCGCTCGGTAAAAAAATTGATCTCCGAACTCGAAACACTTGAATCTGATTATCTCTCCCTGGATGATAAAGAACGAGAATCATTCTATTATGAAGTCCGGAATGCTTTCAACCGTCAATTACCGGAGATCAATTTCAACACATATCAGACGGGATGGATCAAACGGGCCGCCTGGATTATTTTCCTGAACCGTACCTGTTTCAATGGACTTTTCAGGTTAAACCAGAGGGGCGAATTCAATGTTCCATTCGGGAAATACAAAAATCCGGATATCCTGAACGAAGACAACTTAAATGACGTTGCGACATTGTTAAAAGCCACGCAGATCCACCGGGGGGATTTTGTCACATGCCGGAAATTTATCGATGATCGCACGTTTGTGTATTTTGATCCACCATACCGCCCGCTCAACGAAACTTCCTCATTTACCTCGTATTCAAAACATGGATTTTCTGACAACGATCAGGTTCGCCTCGCAGAATTTTTTAAGGAACTCGATGCGAAAGGAGCAAAGATTATGCTGAGTAATTCCGATCCAAAGAATGAGAATCCCGGTGACTCATTCTTTGACGATCTCTATTCAGGATATTACATCGAGCGGGTTCCGGCAAAACGTATGATCAATTGTAATGGTTCAGGGCGCGGGAATATCAACGAACTGATTATTACGAATTATCCGGCAAAGAAACCGTAGTTGTAACCTCTAAAAAAAGTCTATTCATCAGTTCAGACATTCCCCCCTCAAACAAAGACACGATCCTGATTGGGAGATGCCTTCGCGGCGGGGGAAAAAGCCCCCAGAAGCACTTTAAAAATCTCCGTTACGTCCCCGGGAACAACCCCCGTCCGATACGCCTGCGTACCCGTAACGCATCACACCACAAAACAATAACGCAAAAAAAGTATTCCGCCGCGGAATTACTTCCGGGCCTTTCTCTCTTTTGGCTTGTCGGCCTTCTTCTCCCCCTCGGCCTTCTCGACCTTGGGGAAGAGCTCGTCAAGGGTCTTCTCGCCATATGCGGTCACGCGGGCGTTGACCTGCACGAACTCGATGGTAATCTCATGAGCGCGGATCATCTTTCTCCTGCGCTCGCCTTCCATCGACGGGTGGAACCCGACGCCTTCTGCGAGCAGGAGTCTCCTTCTTCCTGCGCCCGGCAGGCTCTTTCTCGCGGGAATCCCGGTCTGGTCCGTGCCCCCGGTGATCAGGATCTTATATCCTGCCAGCCCGAGAGGGCCGGCGTCAATTTCGTCCCCGATTTTCTTACCCACGATTGCTCCTGCTGCGCCGGTGCTGGCATCGACATTGTAGGCGTGACCGGTCTTGGGGTCTGATACAACAACCTTTAACTCAACCATTCTTGATTCTCCTTATTGATTATCCCGGGGCGCCCCCGATATCGGGCGTCCCGTTCACTCTCGGGCTATCCGGCGCAACAACGCCTGTGCACGTGAAGTACCCATCTTATTATACCAGTACGCTATTAAAACCTCGCGTCCTTTCGGGCCGGCCGCGTACGCCGGTATATCCGCGACAGTCCGGTCACTTGCCCCAGAACGGCTCGGCCTTGCGTCGGATCGCCACAAACTCCGCGAGCACTTCCTGCGTGCTGATATTCAAGTTCTTGAGCATCTCGCGTTCGAGCACTTTCACGTGCCGCTCGGGGAGATCCACGAGCAGGTCGTCGCCAACGTTCAGCTGCCGGCCGATCGTTGCGCCCTCAATCGAGATCGCCACTTCGAGACCGGCGTCCGCCTCCCGGATATTTTCCTGCCGGAGCTGCATGGATTTTAAGTGCCCGACCTTCTTCCCGTCCAGCTTGACGAGGTCGACATCGCCCCGGAGTTTCCCGCCCAGCACCCGGACCCCGACCACCGCCGGGTTGCTCTGCCGGAACACGCAGTCAGGGAGCAGCCGGATTTTCGCCGGCATCATCACGTGCTCGAACTGCGCCTTATCAGCGATCCGTTTCTGCTCGTCCTTCCATGCGACATACTGGTCGATGAGCTGGTAGATCACCTGCGCGGAGAAGACTTTCACCTGCGTGTAGAGCGGGTCCTTGATAATCTCCGCCGCATCGGGAAGGATCGGGGTATTAAACGACAGGAGCACACGGAACGTCGGGTTTTTGATAGTCTCGGTATCGATCAGGTCGTGCCGGCTCACCGGGCCGACCTGTGCCCTCATCACTTTGATATCTTTTGTCTCCAGTTCCTTGCAGAGCGCTTCAAGGGCGCCGATCGTGTCTGCTTTGATCACAATGCCTTCCTCGGCAAGGTTGACGTGGATCTCTTCCATCTCTTTCCTGATCCGGACCGCAAGTTCGTCGATGTTGCCCCGGACAACAAAGAGCGGCGAGCCCGCGATCACCTTTTCGAGGCCCGGGGCCGAGACCTTGATCCCCGCAGCCGCGACGACGGACTTGACGTGCTCGAACTTGTCCTCGACAAGGATCTCCTTTAACGGGTGGGGCTTTAAGAGCGAGCGGACCTTGGTCACCACGATGTCGTCCTGCGAGGCCATCGCAATCTCATCGCCCACAGAGAGCGTGCCATCATACAGGATCACATCGAGCGTCGCCCCGAGGCCCCTCTCCTCTTTTACTTCAAGGACGGTTCCTAACCCCGGGCCCGCGACCGAGAGCTTGAGTTCCTCGCCAAGGTAACGCTGGGCAAGCCCAATCATGATCATGAGAAGGTCGGCGATCCCTTCTCCCGTGTGGGCGCTCACCGGCACAATTGCAAGGTTGCGCCGGAAGTCTGACACCCTGTCGTACCGGTCAGCGGAGAAACCAAGGTCCGAGAGGTTTCCCACGATCTCGTAGGTCTTGGTCTCGACATCGGTCTTGACCCGGTCGTTCTGTTTTGCAAACGTCGAAAGGAACGACTCGTTCTTGTTGATCCGCCAGCCGTGGAGCCGGTCGATCTTTGTCGCCGCGATCACAAACGGCGTCTTGCAGTTCCGGAGGATCTGCAACGCCTCGATCGTCTGGGGCTGGAACCCCTGGTTAATATCGACAACGAGGATTGCCATGTCGGCAAGCGCCCCGCCCCGGGCCCGAAGCGTGGTAAACGCATGGTGCCCGGGTGTATCAATGAAAAGCAGGCCGGGGATGTTTATGGGGATCTTCTCCATCGACCCACTCATAGTGCGGATCGCTTCGATGGGGACAATCGTCGCTCCGATGTGCTGGGTAATCGCGCCCGCTTCAGATGTGACAACCGATGAGCCGCGTATCCGGTCAAGAAGCGAGGTCTTACCGTGATCCACATGCCCCATGACGCACACAATCGGCGTCCTTATCTTCGGGTCTGCCGCCATCTCCCCACCTTCCCGTTCTCACGTGCCCTGAAAACAGCAGGATTAAAAAATTATCCGTGGTGCGGCATCACCCGACACCGCAGCCTGCCCTACAAATATCCTGTCAGAGCCACCTGATAACTTAATGGACGCTCTACCCTATTAATAATCGCTCCGGGATAGCAGACGGGACCCGGCCGGTCATCCGTGGGGGTACCGGGCTTTGAGAGCGGGGCGTTAAATTAATCAGAGTCCACAACCAAATTAACAGGAACATCTGCCAGGGTAGGGTAGTCTGGTTATCCTAAGGGGCTGTGGATCCCTCGACCCGGGTTCAAATCTCGGCCCTGGCCTTGTTATTGTAAGTTTTTCTGATTCTTTTTTGTAGAGAAATATGATCCTCCCCTTATAAACTCAAATCAATGCCCGCAAAAACACATGCCGGGGCTGGCTACCGATATTAGGGTATTGCCGAGGGTGAAACCGCATTTCCCCGGGATCCTGAAAAATGTTATGAATGGGTCATCTTAATCAGGTAGGGTGCGGATGCCTCAATGTTCATGTAATATTCACCGGTTGTGAGGTTCACGATTGTACTCCCTGAATACGGACCTGTCTTATTGAAGAGTTCGGTTTTTCCGTAAGTATTGGTGATATGAACGATGAAATTGCCATCGCCTGCATATGTTGTTGAAAATTTGTATTCTCCTTCGGCAACACTGAATTTTTTAGCCGAATTACCTTTCCCTGAAAATGTCTGGGGCCCGGCAATGTTATTCATGGCGAGTGTCTCCCCGCCGACTACGGATGAGGCATTTGCACGGATCTGGTTCTGGCACGAATAAACGAGGTTCTGGTATTCGTTCATTCCCTTCTCAAATTTTTCCAAATCGGTTTCTGTATTGTTTTGAGCTGCTGAATCAGGGTTCTGACAATATGTGGTTGCAGAAATCAGGTACACTCGCGCCTGGGCAAGGCTGTGTGTTTGCGGGATTGCACTGGTTATGATCAATTGGTGAAGCTGATCCGCCGGGATTCTACTGCAATTGCCATCGGCAAGCCCTTTGATGCGGGCTGCCAGATAGTTATCGTTTACAAAGTTCAGGAATGCTTGATCAGCACCCGAATCTGATATCAGGTCGCCGCATGTTGTTGAAATGGTCGGCGCCACCGTAACTACACCGCTTGTCGATGTCTCCACTAACGTTGGTGTCGGGGTAACCGTCACTGTCACATAGCAAATCTGCGGCGTAGGCGTAGATGTAGTATTAGTTGACCCGGTGACATTCATGCATCCCGCAACAAGAATCGTTGTAATACAAACAATCAGGAGAGAGAAAAAAGTGATTTTCCTCATATTTCACCAGTTATACTTTGACATGTTAATTATTGCCTTTTGATCTTAGGATAATATTGTACCATTTCGGCCCTTCTTTGTATTAGGTTCGAAGAACACCATTTATTGAACTCTGTGCTGTCCAGTCCAAGTGACATCCTCCCATGATGCCCAAGGTATGCTGATTTTACTGCATTATAGTGACATCACCTCTGTAACCCCACAGGTTTTACTTTTTCTCTTCTTTGAGGTTTTCCCATGAAAATCAACCATGTTAGGTTAACCAATCTCACCAAAACAAAGACTGGGTATTCGATTTTCATGCGTCGGGTGTGAATTCACGTTCATGTGGGTTTCTAGAGAGTAAACGGGTAAGCAACAGAATAACATTTTTTCAAGATCTTGTTTTATTAGATTCGTGGTCTTTTCCAAGTTACATTGTTATGAATAACTTTTGCGGGTATTCCTGCCGCAATACAATTGTCCGGAATTGATTTAGTAACAATTGAACCGGTCCCAATTATTGAATTTTTTCCTATAGTGACCCCTTTTAAAATTTTTACATCCGCACATAACCATACATGATTGCCAATTTTTACATTTTGAGCATAATTGATTCTATTATGCGTGTTTAGGTCAATAATTGAATGTGAATCCCCGGTGCGAATCTCAATGTCATATGCTAACATACAATCACAACCAATTTCAATTGATTTCTCATTTTCCGTGGCTGCAAGATGCGCATTTTCAATTGTTGTATCATCCCCAATATTTATCCTACAGTTGTTATCTTCAAACCAAAAAGATCCACCTTTTATTACACAATGATTTCCGATTGATAGATGATGATTGGAACCTCTAATAAAAAATGTGACATTTTCAATAAAAGATTCCTCATGGAAATAAATTTGGTTATTATTTCCAATTATATCAAATTTAACTTTTTTTAACAAAACTCCATTATTGCTTATTGTATTATTAAATCCATTAATTTTACATTTATTAAAATTTAAAAAACAATAAATCTTCAAAATCGTTTTCAATAAAAGTTTATGTTTTTTAATCTTTTTATACAGATTAATTTGAACTTCTGTAAGCGGCATTTTACCCCATTTTTTATGACAGTGGATTTCGAAAAACCCTCTTTTTGTATGATCTGCAATTAATTTTTCCGTCGTAGATATTACAGCGAATCCTGCATTTTTGCTAGTTAATCGAAATCATCGACAATCATTAATTGAAGATTCAACCGATAAAGATATTGTTTAGATAATTCCCGCACCTTATGATGCCGTGGGAATCGTGTGGGGTTCTAATAAGAAACGCCAACAGAATGCTTCTATAAAGGAAAGGGGTTTACTTTGAGTTGTAGTGGTCCAATTATCCGGCAGATATCCCCACGCACCTGAAATCTTCATCTTCATGAAATGCCAATACTTATACCACATGGACCCGGCAGTTGTAGATACACTATTGTTCCTTGCGGCAGGGATTTTAGCCGCTGTTGTTGTCCATTTTATCTTTGTCTTCCTCAAGAAGCAGGCAGAGAAGACAGAGACAATGATGGATGATCTTGTTGTGCACTCACTCGGCACACCGCTCACGATACTCGCGTTCTTCATCCCGTTTTTCTTTGCGATTCATCACCTGATTGTTCTCTATCCCCAGTACCAATGGATTGCGGAGGCAAACATCCTTTTATCGGCATATGTCGTAGTCGGAACCTGGATTGTTTCAACATTCGTTGACGATTTTCTGCGGATCTACGGTACGGCCCTTGCCGAGTCGACCGAGACCGACCTTGATGACCGGATCGTAGAGATCCTCCAGAAGATCGGCAAGTACTTCATCTGGTTTGTGGGGATCCTCTACATCCTGACCCTGTATAATATCAATATTACTCCGCTCATCGCAGGTGCAGGAATCGTCGGCATTGCCATTGCCCTTGCTGCACAGGATCTCTTCTCGAACTTCTTTGGCGGTGCGGTCATCATCACCGACCAGCCGTTCAAAGTGGGGGACCGCGTGCTGATCAACGATGTTCTTGGGGACGTGACCCATATCGGCCCCCGGAGTACCCGTATCCTCACGCTCGATAAAGATGTCGTGAGCATGCCCAATACCAAGATAGCGACAAGTGTTGTCCATAACTATTCCCTGCCAAATCCCCAGGTCAGGATCCAGATCCCGGTAACGGTCTCGAACGCTGAAGAGATCCCTCGCATCAAGAGGGTGCTCGGAGAGATTTGCGACGAGGCGGTAAAGAGCCGGCCAGACTTATTTGTTCATGATCCATCTCCCTCAGTATACCTCATGAAGATGGACAAGTCCACGATGACATTCCATATCACGGTCTACGCAGCTGGCTTCATGTATGGCACCATTATTCAGGACTACATGAATGTCAGGGTCATCGAGCGGTTCCGGAAAGAAGAGATCCTCTTTTCCTAAATAAACGCCACAAGCGCATTTTTTTCAACCAATTTCTTTAAGATGCCAGAAGGAAAACCGGTGTGAATATCCGGAAACAGTTTCCGATTTGCACAAACGCCCGGGATTTTCTGGATCAGGGAAACTTATGAGAAACCTCACACCTATCCTGCTCGTCGCCTTGCTCTGTACAGCGCTCTTACCAATCAGCGTTGCTGCGAATACAACGGCAGGTAACGGGAGTGGTTTTATCACGGTAATTAACCCGCCGGTTGCTGATTTTTACACCAGTATCCACTACGGGCCGTCCCCGTTTACGGTCAGTTTCGCTGATTCCTCACGGGGCGCTCTGCCAATGACCTATCACTGGGACTTTGGCGATGGCGCAAGCTCGGCAATGCAGAACCCGACGCATACCTATCGTAATACCGGCGACTATACCGTCAGCCTGACGGTGACCAACAAGTACGGCTCGGACACCAAAACTGTTGCAGGTTTTATTGGGGCCGGCTTCCCGCCGGAAGCACACTTTTCCGCTTCACCCGTAGATGGGACTATTCCACTCACGGTTACATTTACGGATCTTTCAAAGAATACACCCACGGACTGGAACTGGGACTTTGGTGACGGGACAACATCATCTGACCAGAATCCCGCTCATACCTATACACAGGCAGGCCTCTATGAGGTCCGGTTAAAAGTGAGCAATCACTTTGGCAGTGACGCGCTCATCCGGACAAATTACATCAATGCAAGCAGTCCGGCCCCGGTGGAGGTGCCCGTGCCGGTTCCCCCGGTCAAGGCTCATGCCACGGGAATCGTCGGCCTGATTCAGGATGCAAAGGGCGACACCGATAAGAACCTCCCCACAGCAGCATTCATCCCCCCGCAGTTCATGGCCCTCGCTGCGGTGCTGACGAGCCTTGGCGTGATACTCGTCCAGGTCATCCTCACCAATATCGGCACCATTGCCCAGGTCGGTGCAAAATTCGTCAAGTTCTTTGTCGATCTTGCTGCGGGTCATACCGTTGAGAAGATCAGCGAGAAAGAGATTGAGAAACGGGGAATCGAAGCAAAGAAACGGGAGCGGCACTTCTTCGGCCTGTCTGCCACTGAACTCCTTGTCGTGGAGGCAGCAGTGGTTATGGTGGCAGTGGCATTCCTGCTCGCAGATCGTGCGGATCTCACCCTGCAGATGGTGCTCATCTACATTCTTGTCGGTGCGGTATCAGTCCTGCTTCATGATTTTGCCCACCGGTATTTTGCGACCCGGTACGGCCACGACACCGATATCCAGTTCTGGAGCCTTGGCACGGTTATCATGTTCCTGACGGCCTGGCTCTACGGGAATGCATTTGCCCAGTCCTACCGGACCTTTGTAAACCGGGATGAGAATGCGGATGAGACACGCAAGCTGGGAATCGAAATGGTGGCGGGACCTGTTGTCAGTATCATCCTTATGCTGGTCTCCCTGTTTATGGTTCAATTTGGAGGGATCTGGGTAATCGCCGGTGGTCTGGGCTTTACTATCAACCTCATCACCGCAGTCTACAGTCTTATCCCCATTTCCACGATGGATGGCAGTGCGATATGGAAATGGAACCGTGCCCTGTATCTCGTGTTGTTCATCCCGCTGATTGCATTTTATTTCTTCACGTTTATGCTGGTGTAATCCTTTTTTTATAAAGAGGTACGGATCCCTTTCTGGTAATCGCTCAATTGCACATGGGTAATAACCGACTAAAAGAGTGTCCTCCTTGGGGAAATTTGCAATAACGATGAATCCCGCAACAGCAGAATCCCCGGCTGAAACTGTCAGTCGGTATATTGATCTTAAAAAAATCGCGATCTGCGTCACCTTATCGTAACGATATACCTTTGATAAAACCACAAAAGATGGTCTGAACTAAAAAAAATCCGGTATTAAAAAAAGGTGAGTGGGGGACGACCTGGGGGATATCCACACATGCGCTCTCCTTTTTTACCTGTCTTCGCAGATATCCCCAAAGATGCTTTTTTCCCGTGCATGAGGCGAATCGTCCACGGGATATGATTTTGCTGATCTAAAAAAAATTAGTTTTTATAATCTGACTTCCCCAGTTTCGGCTCGAACCACTTGTCTGCCTCAGTGCGGATCGCATGCGAGAAGAGCGCAAGCGGTATTTCACAGGGGCAGTCTTCTTCGCACTGCCCGCAGTTGATGCAGGAGTCGGAGATGTGCGCAAACCGGCGCAGGTGGAACATCGGGTCGGCCGGGATAAAACCACGGCGGACCATCAGATCGGGCTGTTCATACTTGTCAGCACGGGTGACACAGACCGGACAATGCTCGATGCACGCCAGGCACTTCATGCAGCGGCCGGTCTCCTTTGCTATGGTCTCCCAGAGAACCGGTGCGAGTGCTTCAAAGTCGTGCTTGCGCCACTTGTCGCCGAGTTTGTACATTGCACCCTCGACCTTACCCCGGATCTCGATACCCTTGGGGTTTGCCGCTTCCGTGCTCAGTTTCTTGGCTTTGACGGCGCCGTCAAGAAGTTTTGCCCCTTTCTCGGAGCAGACCTCAACGAAGGTTGCCTTGCCGGCTTTGTCACCGATGACACCCCAGTTTCCACAGGCAAGGTCTGCCTGACGGGGGACTTTCAGTTTGCAGCGGCGGCAGTTTGACCTGCGGCCGTAGCCGGCTTCTTCAAGTTCATCCATGGGGATGCCCTTGTGGCCTCCTTCATACTCAATGATGAACTGGCCCTTGTCGATCTCTTCCTTGGTAACCGTGTTGGGGTCGACGCCAAACTTTTCCTTGATCATTTTCCGTGCGGCGACCGGGCTGACCGATCCACCACAGTTGACACCGATCATGACGATGTTGTCAAGGTTGACTTCCTTGCGCTTTGCGAGCTCAAGGAGACCCATCATGTCGCAGCCCTTGACAACCAGTCCCAGTTTCTTACCGGACATCTTGGGCACGTACTCCGTCACCAGTTTGGACATGAGGACGGTTCCGCAGTGGAGCGAACCGGCGCACTGGTCAAGATCCTTTGGGTCGGTAACAAGAACCGGGATCGCATCGTACAGGTCAACACCGCGGGTTACGGCAAGCACTGCATCAACGGTCTTGCTCTCAAGTGCATACTTGAGAAGCTCGGTTACTGCACCACCGCATTCCGCCTTCTTTAAGAGGCCGGCATCATTGGTCCATGCATAGAGCATATCGCCTTTCTTTGCCATTTACTTCGCCTCCGTAATCTTTTCAACCTTAACGGCACAGTGCTTGAGTTCCGGCATCTTGGAGAGCGGGTCGAGAGCCGTGTTGGTGAGGTTGTTGGCACCCTCTGCGAAGTGCATCGCCATGTACAGTACCTTCGGGGCAACGTCTTCTGATATCCGTGCCTTTGTTATGGTCTCGCCACGGCGGCTCGTAACCTTGATCTTCTCGCCTTCCTTGATACCCAGCTTCTTTGCATCTATTGTGTTGATCTGGATAAAGGACTCGGGCACTTCATAGTGCAGGTCTGCAGCAAGGTCGGTCTGGGTCCTCGTGTGGTAGTGGAAGATCACACGCCCGGTCATAAGCGTATACGGGTACTCTGCATCCGCGACTTCCGCGGGCGGGCGGTACTCGAGACCGAACATGGTGCCCTTACCATCTGCGGCGGAGAACTTCCCCACGTGGAGGATCGGGGTTCCCGGGTGCTCGATGGTCGGGCAGGGCCAGTGGATGGCCTCGGGCTTCTCGATCTTCTCGTAGGTCACACCGAACTGGCCGGGGGTGACGGAACGCATGTCGTCCCAGACATCCTTCGCAGTCTTCCAGTCAAAGCCCTTGAGGCCCATCTTCTTGGCAACCATGCCGATGATCTCCCAGTCATACTTTGACTCACCGGGGCCGTCGACGGCCTTCCGTACACGGTTGACACGGCGCTCGCCGCTGGTGAATGTGCCGTCTTTCTCGGCAAAGCAGGTGCCGGGCAGGACAACGTCTGCATACTCGCAGCTCTCGTTCCAGTAGATATCCTGCATCACGAGGAAGTCGAGCTTTTCGAACATCTTTTTGACATGGTTTGAATCGGGGTAGGAAACAACCGGGTTCAGGCCAAGGACATACATTGCCTTGATCGGGTCGCCGCACTGGTTGATCTGTTCGGTTAAGGTCACACCATACCAGTCAGGCAGGGAACCTTCCTTCATGCCCCATGCCTTCTCCATCTTTGCACGATTCTCGGCAGATGCGACAGCCTGGTAGCCGGAGAAGACGTTCGGGTACGCACCCATATCGCAGGCGCCCTGCACATTGTTCTGGCCACGGAGCGGGTTGACACCGACGCCCGGGCGGCCGATGTTTCCGGTGAGCAGCGCGAGGTTACCCATCGAACGAACGTTGTCGGTACCGGTTGTTAACTCGGTGATACCGAGGCAGTAGATGATAACCGCATTCTTTGCCCGGGCATACTGGCGGGCAAACGCCTTGACCGTCTCAAGCGGGACCCCGTGGATCTCTTCGCAATCGGCATACTTCTCAACGGTCTTCTTGAGGTCATCGAAGCCTTTCGTACGCTCGTTGATGAACGCCGTGTTCTGGAGACCTTCCTTGATGATCCAGTACATCATGGAGTTGGCGAGCGCAATATGGGTCGACGGGTTGAACCGGATCCACTTGTCGGCAATCCGTGCCGTTGTACTGTACCGTGGGTCAACCACAACAATCGGGATTCCCTTCTTCTTCGCCTGCATGACGCGGCGCCCGGCAAGCGGGTGGGCCTCGATTGCATTGGAACCCCACATGACGATCAGGTCAGAGTTGAGGACATCTTCAAACGGGTTTGTTGCTGCACCGGATCCGAAGGAGAGGGAGAGACCCGCGACCGACGGCCCGTGGCAGATACGTGCACAGTTGTCGACGTTGTTGGTCTGGAATCCCACGCGCGCTAACTTCTGTAACGCATAGCAGTCCTCGTTGACCGTACGGCACGAGGTCTGGAAGCCGAGGGACCTGGGACCGTTCTTGTCAGAGATCTCCTTGAACTTCTTTGCAATCAGGTCAATAGCTTCTTCCCAGGAGGCGTCCACGAACTTGCCATTCTTCTTGATCTTCGGCTTTGTCAGCCGGCCTGGCTTCTGGGCCGTTTCCCAGCAGGTCATGCCCTTGGGGCAGAGCTTGCCTTCGTTGATTGGACTGCGCTTATACGGTTCAACTCCAACGAGTTTTCCGTCATTAACCACGAGATTCAGACCGCAGCCTACACCGCAGTATGGACAAGTCGTGTGTACATATGTTAATGCACTTTTTGTTCCACTCATCAAATGACACCAACTGTTCAAACAAAAGGTTTTTGCACACTGTTTTTGCACGCTATTTTTGCACACAGTTAACCATTTTTGATTGTTGAACAGGATCCATTTCGTATACAAAACGTTATTAACGTGTTGGAATATCGCGTCAAAACGGAGAACAATAGTGGAAAATTAATAATAAAAGATTATCATGTGAAGAATTGAATGTTAATATAATTAGGTAACTTGGCCAAAGTTGCACAGGTAGTGTACTAAATAATGAGAATGAAATACAGGATCCTCCCGATTCTTGCGGATCTTATTCCCACAACACTTTCCGCGTATGATGGCATCCTGTTTGACGACCTGGCATGTTGTCCGCATTGCGGCGGTGTCATCGCTGACTATGATATCAGGACAAAACAGTTTGCTGTTATCACTGATGGAAGTACCAAAAAAACCATCATGGTACGGGTAAAAAGGTTCCAATGTACAGAATGCCGCGCAGTCGTCTATGCCCACCAGCCATTTTATCCAGGTACACGTATCGGATCCCCCGTCGTTGATCTTTGCATCACATTCGCATCAATGATGCCATATGCCCGTGCATCAACATATCTCAAGCGGGCCGGTATCGTCGTTGATCGCTGGAGTGTCCGCAATTATGCACGACGGGATCTCACGGTAGTCACAAGAGAGATGTACGGTACCAGACTTCCGGAATCCATTGTCTCTCTTACCACACTTGCATCCCATGCCGGAGAGAGAACGTCAATCGATCCATCCGACATTATTTCAGCGTGTGGCTATCCCTCATTACAATTAACGGGTGAATATCAGCGGGCTAAAGAGGCAAAAAAACCCGGTACCGGGGATAATTACACCCTTCACTTTTCACTAATCCTTCTATGGGTAGCGCTTATTGATTTTGAATCCTTCACCCAGTATGCGATGGTGTGGCTTTCTTCAAATCTTATCGATCTTCCGGTTTTTATCTGACATCCCTCGTGAGGAACAGGCTGGTTGTTGATACTAGTACTTCTCTGTTTTTCACATTGAAAGAACAACCACCAAAAATTCGTATGAGCCAGGTCTGGAAGCGGGAGCATCCTTTTTTGGCAGCCTCCTCCCTCCCTTTACAGGAAGGGGTACCCCCCATTTGTCAAAGGTGGCACCCCCCACCTACGGGCCACAAGAAGGGGGTGGGGGTATCGTGCTTTTAAAAAATTGGTCGGGGGGTCAGGGTACCTCTCGTTTTTAGGAGTGGGGGGTACCCCCTTGCAAGAAAAGAGGCCCCTACCCCCCAAGCCATCGGCCGTCAAAATATACCTTCAGACGATAACTCCATGCGAAGCACAGGTTGCACCGGTGCAATCAGGGGGGGTAGTCCCCAGTCATGTGTACGGACAGGGGGGTGGGGGTACGGCTTTTAAAAAATTGGTCGGGGGGCATGGGTACCTCTCGTTTTTGGGAGCGGGGGGTGCCACCACGGGCTGGCAGGAGGGGGGTACCCCCAATGGACCGGAAATCGCTTCGGCAAGTCCTATTAAAAAATTCTGATGTTTGCAAAGGAAAATTCAGAGAAGTACTGGATACGGTTATTGAACCGGATTCTCTGGCAGCCCGGGTGCTCTTTTATCCAGTCCTTTGTTATTTTAGTAACAGTCATTACGAATGTTTTCGAGCCCGAATAAAAAGGTAAATTTCCTTTTTGGCACCCGGATTTCCCCAAAATATTCCGGGATTACATTTATCCAACACATTCTTCAGGGTTTTACTACCGGCTCGCCATCGCCGTCCTCAAAGACCGCCGTAATACAAAGGACTGCATTGTTGTTCCGGGGAAAGATTACGTCAATAAAAAAAGGAGATGCAATTTGTTTTATTTTGATTCACTTTTTCGTTATTGTCTCGATTAACCGGTCCATGATGCCCTCGCTCCGGTTTTTCAGACCGAAGCCGACAATAATTGCAATTGCCGCACCAAGACCAAGGCCGATACCCCAGGCAATCGGCGTGACGAAGGTATAGATGATCGTGAGATCCAGCTTGAGTTGGGAGAGCCCAAGGATGGCAATCACGAAATAGAGAAAGATCCGGAGTAACAGCAGTACCGCTGAAATAAACTCCATTCTGCCCCCATAATACTTTGTTAAGAAATCGATGAAATAGTCAACAAGGAGCAATCCAACCACGATAATGATGATAAACGCAACAATATGCGGAATATACCCTACAATGGAGGACATCAGTGCACTTGTAAAATCCAAATTGAGGACATCAACCGCGGCAAGGATCGCGATCAGATAAACGATAATCCGCACAGCGAGATCCCCGAGATACCCGAGCGTGAAACCGGCATGTTTAAACGAGGTGGAGAACGCTGTGTTCTCGATTACATCTATCGCGGTAATTTTGTCAAGAATGATCCGGACTGCTCTTCCCAGGAGTCTGCCTACTATCCAGCCGATAAGCAGGATAATGAGCGCACCGATAATGCCGGGAAGATAGGTCATAACGATACTATACCATTGATTTGCCAGACTGACTGAAACAGGATCCATATTACATCACAACGAAAATTTTCATCCCAATGCTTAATTTTGTACGGTATTAACCTATTGTAGAATATACAGCTCGCGTAATCCGGGTAGAGATACACAATTTTAACACCGGAATCAAGGGTCTGGTACGTTGTTGTGACTTGTTAAATACCAGACCAGTATTGATTATGACGAGGTCATTTTCTTTTTAGTCTCGTGAACGCACCCGGATCGAATGTCCCGGACCGGCATGAGCTTATCCCATGCCCGGGAAAAAGAGGAATGGTTTATGATACTGAGGCCTGGATGGTCCACGGGCCACTTGCCGTAACATTCAGGTAATATTTCCCTGCATCCAGTGTTTGGGGTTTCATCCCGGAATAAATGCCAATTTCGTTTGCGAGGAGAGCAAGACGATTACCCTGGTTGTTCTGGAGCCAGACAATGAAGTTGCTCTGGCCGGAATAGTGCAGGGTAAAAACCCATAACCCGGATTCGGTCGCGGTAAAGGGCACAACCATATCCCCGGTCCCGGAAAAGATCGCAGAGGATCCTGCGGCAGTCCCGGCCGATCTTCCCGATGACATGCCGGCCCCCTGGTAGAGGGAATACACGATACGGGGAGCTTCCTGTTTGTAAATGGTATTGGCGGACACGTCATGGATCCAGAGTGTTTTATCCCCGGTCTCGCGGGTCACAAGGTACATATTGTCCCCTGCAGGAATCCACGTCCCGTTATAATACAAATTGGGGACGCTTGAATATCTCTCCCCGGTATTGCCGTTTATATCGAAGGTGATCTCGAATTTGTACACCGTGCCCGGGCTCCTCCAGACTCCGACAATCGGGTCGAAGGATAATTTTGAAGCGGCGGATCCTGAAGAAGTGACCGACGACGGGGCGGTGGATGCAGGGGTCGTACCAGCATCTGTACACCCGGCAACGAGAACCGAGATTATACAGAGTACGATCAGGACAAGACACCCGGTTTTCTGCAGGTCGCGGACACAGTTGACTGATAATATTTTCATTTACGATTCAACTCTTCTTTGTAATGCTCTATTTTATCGCTTGGGTTTTGAGTACTTTCCGGTGATGTAACCGTCGGGTTATATCAATCATTTTTTTCATTTTGCCGCGAACGTCAAACATGGAGCGTGCCGTTTCACACGCCGGTCATCATGGCAAGTGAGGCATTTTCGTTGTACGGGAAGACAAAACCTGTAAGAGCAAGCGCAACAATGAAGAGCACGACACCGACGCATGCAAGCGGGAGCGTGTAATTTTTGAGCACAGTCCGGGTATCGTCACCGGTTGTATTCCGGACAAAATGGAAGAATGGATCGGTAACGTGGCAGACGATACACGAACCGGCGGCAACCATAAGGATCAGGGGCAGCGGGTTGATCTCGTTGATGAGCGCGGTCGCACCTATCACCTGCGCCGTTACGACTGCAGTCGTGACACGGGAACCCTGGGCAGTTGCAAGGATCGCGGCGATAATAAACGGGATAAGAATATCCGGTAGCACCGGAGTAAGTGTTGCAAGGGCACTATTTGCAAGCCCGGATCGCACCACGACGGTTCCGATTGCTCCTGCCGCACAGATATCAAAGATCACAAGACCTGCGGTTTTTACCCCGCTGGAAAACCCGCTCATCCGGATCTCCTGCGGGGCAAGGAGCAGTGCAACGAGAAGACCGATGAGCATGATAAACTGGAGAATCGCCCCGTGCGAAAGGCCCAGAATGAAATGCCCGACCGGGATCGAAACGATGATGGCAATAAACGGGGCCCATGCTTTCAGGTGCCGGGACAGCGGAATGACGGGTTCGCCGGCAGATCCGTGGGCCTCCCCGCTTGTACCGCTCAAAGTCGGGGTAGCTGACAAGCCTGTCGCTTCTGCTTCCTGTCCGCTCTTCCTAAACGATGACCGGGACCACCAGCCCGCTACGGCAATCACAAGGAAAAGCAGGCACAGTGCGATCGGGATGGTGATCAGGTCGAGCATGCCCCAGGAAATGGCGGGTGCAAACGTGGACGCAAGCGGTTGGGTAAACGGGGTCGGGAAAATGACGATGTATGATACGATCGCGCAGGTTGCTGCAACATAGAGCAGCATGTTTGCACGGGCCTTTTCCGGTTCAAGTCTTTTGAGCACCGGGGAAAGCATCGCGTAGGTTACCACCGGGCAGGTGATCGGGACGGAAAGGATAAAGGAAAGGATCCCGGAACTCGCCCGGGTGTTTTTTACTCTCGCATGGATTCCCCTTGCCATGACATCAAGGAGACCCTGGTCAAAAAGCAGCCGGACAATAACGATGCCGGAGAGGATCGCAATGGCAAACCCGGTAAATATAGAGCCCATGCCGCTTGCCATCCACAGGAGCGTGGAGTCCAGCCCCGCGCCGGCAAGGAGGCCAAAAAAGATTGCGCCAAGGATAAGAACGACAAAGACGGGCAGCTTGCGCAGGTACCCAAGGATGAAGAGGAAAAGGAGCGTCAGGAAGAAAACAAAAAATACGTCCATGATAAAAAGATTTCAGCCCCATTCCCTAATTATTGTGCCCTTAAAAAACCCCCTTTTTTAGAACCACTTGTGGTCGTGCCCGGAACCACAGCCTTTTGTAGCATCCCCGGTAACCGGGACGTGTGGACTCACTCACCCATGGACTTGTTGCTGCCATTCTCGCGTATATCCTCGGCTTCCCGCAGCTCATCCCGTTTGCTGTCATCGGTGTCGTCATTATCGATACGGACGTGCTCTTTTCCCTCATCTCCGACCGCCACCCGTCTCTCTACCTTTTTGTCCACGGCGGGATTGCCCATAGCCTCGCGGGAGCGGTCGTGATGTCGGTTCTCGCGTATGCCGGCATCTCCCTTGCAACCCTTGCCGGGGTTATCGATCCGGCCATCCTCGTCCGCGCCGGCCCTGCCGGGTTTGCTGCCGTGCTCGCCGGCGCGTTCCTGCATATCGCCATGGATCTCCCGGCAACGCCCGGCATCCCGCTCCTCGCCCCGAAATCCGACAAAAAATATGCGCTTTTTATCCTCCCGGGCCCGAGCATATTCCTGATGGCGGTCAGTCTCTTTTTCCTGTTCTGGATGGCTCTCGGTGTCGTCAATGTCGCGCAAGGGATGGTTGCCTACGCGGCGATCCTGGTTGCATTCCTTCTCGTCCGGTTCGTCGCGTTCCTTGTATCGCGGCCGGCGCTTCGCGGCACCATGCGGGCGATCCCGCAGGTAAACCCGCTGCGGTGGCTTGCGATCAGCGACAGCGGGGATGCCTGGACGGCACAGGACTACCGGATCGGCCTTGGGATGACCGACACCGTGATCATGCCGAAGTTCCGGAATACAAGTGCAGAAGAAGTTGCACAATATCTCGCGATGCCGGAAGTGAAACGGCTGATGTACCAGTCGTATATCGTAACTGCAGAACAAGAGGGAAACAATCTCATCTTGTCCGATCCGCTGAGGGAATCCGGCCGCCTCTTCTATCCGCCGCATTTTAAAAAGGTCACGATTCAGGCAGGAACGCCGCACCCGGAATAGCCCGATGAGGGTATAATAGTGCCGGCATGCATTCTCCGGCCGGGGATCCGGGTTTAGTACAGGAGAATTGGCCCACCGGTATAAATGGACCGATCGATCAATAGTGTAAGAAGAGCGATATGGACAGCATAACGGTCATCGGTTTTATCGCCGGGGCTTTTACCACCCTCGCGTTTGTCCCGCAGGTCGTGCGGAGCCTGAAATTAAAAGAGACAAAGGATCTCTCGCTTGCGATGCTTGCAATCTTTTTTACCGGGTTTGTCCTCTGGATAGTGTACGGGTTCTGGACTGAGTCCCTCCCCGTCATCGTAGCAAACGTCGCCTCGCTTTTTCTTCTCATAGTCCTGATCGGGATCAAGCTGCGGTACCGGTGAGCGCATTTTATCTTCTTTTGTTTTTTATTTTGCTCCCCGGAAAAACCTCTTTCATACTATGCGGCCCATCCCCGTGCGCCATGTTGTCTCCCAAGGGATACGGGACACTTTGAGCGATGATGGCAGTGTTGTGCTTCCTGTATTTTCTCCCGGAATGGCAGATATTTTTTGTTTAAAAAAATGGTGACCCCCGGGGGTGCCAGTATACCGCCGTTCGGCGAAAAAAAGAGAGAGTTTAATCCTGGAGGAGTACGAGGCAGCCGGCAATCTTGTCGTGGAGTCCCTGGCGCTTTTTGGTAAGCCCGATCATAATAAACCCGATGAAGATGATCAGGGTCGAGATATATTTCCCAAAGAACCGGAGCGTGGCCCGGCCAAAGGAGATCCGGTTGCCTTCAAGGTCGGTCACTTCAAGGCGCATCAGGATTTTTCCCGGGGTTGCCTGTCCCCGCGAGGATTCGAAACCCGCGTAGTAGAGCCAGGGAACGATAACGATCAGAAGTCCGACTGCAGCAACAATCGGCCCGATAGCAGCAATCGGCGTTCCCGCCTCGGTTAACGAGGAGATCGGCGCATGGGAAACCACGAGATAATACAGGTACATGATCCCATTCGCCACATTGAAGAATGCAATCGCAAAGATACCGAAGATGGCGATAAGAATAAAATCTACGATGAATGCGACGAACCGTCTCCCAAGGCCGGCATAGATGCCGACATCGGGAGCTTCGTCAACCTCCGGCGCAACGACCCCTGCCGGTACTGCCGGAGCCGCCTCGATCGGGGCTCCGCACCACTGGCAGAATTGTCCGGAAGCGTCAGTCTCTTTTCCACATTTTGGACAGAACATTCCTCATACTCCTGATAGATAAAGTTACTCCGGTGTCCTTTTTAATTTAACTGTTCTTTTCAGGGATATTAAGGAATTTCCCTGTCCGACGCACGAAACCGGCAGAGATCCCCGGAGATAGTGGGGTAGTTCGTCCGGGCGATTCCACTACAATTCTAAACGCAAGATAAAAAATCTCAAAATACAAAAGGGGTATTCATGAAATACGCCAACCTAGCAGCCGCATGCGTCGCGCTTTTTTTCTGTGCGATGTTTGCCGGGTGCACGAGCCCGACCCAGGCCGAGATAAAACCCATTGACACGACAGTTACGGCAACTGTAGTGCCCGAGACCCTCGTAACGGTAGTAGAGACTACCACTACGTTAGAATCCATCGTCCCGCTCCCTGCCAACCTGTATGTCGATGTCCGGCTGACCAAAGACCGGCCCACCAGCAAGATCCACATGCTGTACAATGGTGGCAATGGCGAAATTTTTGTCCAGAGCGTCAGGCTGAAAGTCACCCGCTCGGATGGCACGGTAACTGATCAGCTCCTGGACGGGGGTAACCAGCCCAAGCGTGGCGACGAGATGGTCGTTGTGGGAACCAGAACCGGCGATCATTGCGAGGTCTGGGTAACGACCGCAGGGAAAGTCTACAAGATCATTGACGAGGATCTCTACCCGATCCAGTGATCGGTCCCGGCCGTTTTCCTTTTTTTATTTCGTTATCCTGAATGAAGTTCCCGCCCGGCCTTCCCGGCATACTTCTGCATCCCGTACCCGAGCGCAAGCACGGCAAGGCTCACGGCACCAAGAACGATCCACTGCTCCACGCCCGCCGTTCCCACTGCGAGCCGGGCGATCAGGTTGAGCGGGTTGTAGGGCAGGGCGAGCACAAAGAGCATGATGACGACAAGCGCGGTCGAGAAGACGAATTGCGCCGCAGTCCGCTCGCGATAATGCAGCGCGACCAGTGCCCCGATCAGGATCAGGACAAGGGATGCGAGGGTGACCTGAAGCAGGATCAGGCCGGGATTCTGGATCGGTATCCGGTTTATCGAGAGAAGGAGGATCCACACCCCGGCCTGGAGCGGGACAAGCAAAGTGCAGGCAAGCACCTTGCCCCAGACAGTCTCAGCAAACGTCACCGGTGTCGAGAGGAGGGTCTCAAGGGTATCGTGCTGGTACTCCTCGGTGATCAGATCGATGATAAGCGCGGCAGAGATGATCCCCGGCAGGAAGACCAGGAGCGGGATCAGGAGTCCGTATACGAACTCGAAGTACCCGCTGCTATCCGATGACGGGGGGATTTCGATCGGCAGGGGCTGTTCGCTTATACGGTCCGTGCGGATCTCCCGCAGCTCGCTCTCGTACCTGAGGAAGATCGTTTTCAGTTTCACATCGACGACAGCCCCCATGAGATCGTTACTGAGCGTGTAGAGCGAGATCTTCACCGGGTCTGTGGCATCTGTCGCGGTGTCGGGGACGTAAACAACGGCAGAGAGCCGGCGCTCCTTGAGCAGTTCGACCGCGGTCGAGAGATCGATCCTGTGCACCCGGAAGTCCTGGCTGTTCTCCAGGTCCCCGAGCAGCGGCGACTCGTCTCCCGCGTACGCGATGTTGTACTTAAAGTGCGAATACTTCGAGAGCGACGTGGGGTCGTACATCGAGGTAAGCCCGACCATTAAAAACGACGAGAAGAGCGCGATGAAGAGCTGGAGCAGGACGGCAAGGAGGATCGTCTTCTCGGAAAAGAGTCCTTTGAACTCTTTTTTTGCGATGATGGTGACGTGCCGGGCCTTCATTTGATCCACCCCCAGATGAAGTACAGGTTATAACTGCAGTGGAGCACGCTTGCGGCAATAAGACCGGCAACGGCGCCCTTCCTCCCCCACTTCTTTAAGGAGACGGCAACGATGAGGAGGCAGACAAAGTGGATCATAAATGGCAGCCAGAGAACGCCGAGCGACAGAAACAGGATGTTCCCGAAGACTGATTCGGTGATCTCGGCAAGCGTGGCAAAGAGCAGGAGTTTTTCCCCGATCAAAAATCCCATCGCGGTGGCAGCGCAGGCATAGACCAGATGTTTCCACGAGAAGAACGCCGGATCTGCAACAAAGAGCGTGTAGATGCCGGCTGCTTTTGCCGTCTCCTCGATGAATGCCGCGAGGACAAGGAGGAGCACGAGCGAGAGCGGCATGGGCAGGTTGAAGAAGAGGACAAGGCCCATCATCTGCGCCATGAAGACAAACGGGATCGTGGCGGCGGCAACAAAGAAGAGTGACGCATAGGGGTGGGGCCGGGAGAGGGCGCCGGCCAAAAACTCGCGGCACCGGGGCAGGAGCGTCTTTTCCGAGAAGAGGCGCTCCTCGTTGAAGTTCCTTGACGCCACATAGAAGAGGACGATGCTCGTGAGCCAGAAGAGCGCGGTCGCGTAGCAGTAATCCGAAACCGTCCACGCGGTGCCCTGGATGGTGAGCACGATCAGTGTGAGCGGGGAGATCAGGCTGATCACGTGCACGTTTGCGAAGATACTCGGGAAGAAGAGGTACGAGGTGGCGACGGTCGAGAAGAAAATGGAGATAAACGAGAGTTCCTTGAAGCTCCGGGCAAGCATCCCGATGACAAGGGCGTTTGCCAGAAAGAAGAGAATGATCGGGACAAGGGGGAGGAGGATGATCGGCGAGGCGCCGATGTAGAGGGTGATGCCGGCGCAGATAACAAGCATCCCGAGGATGTACGGGAGCATCTTCCCGAAAATGATGGAGGTGGACCGGACCGGAAGGGAGAGGAGGACTTCGCCTTTTCTCTCGATCCGCTCGTTCATGATGCTCATCATAAAAAACTGCGAGGTGAAGTACAGCGGGAAGATGAAGACAAAGACGAGGATGATCGAGTCAAAGGGGAGCGGGGGCGAGAGCTGGTCCGGGGTCACGAAAGTTCCCATCGCGGACTGCGAGGAGAGGGCGTCCGTGTACCGGGAGACCTGCGTATTCTGTGAGGATGACGTGACCAGTTTTGCCCTCAGTTCATCCTGCGTGACGCCGAGTGTTGGCGAAGGAGTGGCAATATCCTCGACCGTACCCTGCGGGACCGGCGTGCCCCGGCCGGGCGGCGCCGGCACGAACTGGCCGTTCTGCGGGGCAGAAAAATTGAGTTCGCTTTTCACGGTCTCGGCATCGATCCAGAGCGGGTAGGCGGCAAAGAGATCGTCTGCGTTCGTGTACACGCTGCTCTTGTACTTCGTGTAGTCCCGTTCGAGGGTCTTTATCGCGGCTTTTCCCTTCTCGGTCGGGGTCGCGTACGCTGCCCCGTTCACGATGATGAGGTCGTACGCCCCGCGGTTGGTCAAGAGCGTTGCAGCATCGGCCTCGTCCACCGTGAAGCGTGCGTCGGAAGCAAACAGGGCGGCGACGTTTTGGTCATCGACACCGATCCGGTACATCCCGTCCTGGATGTGCAGGCCGCTCTGGGCGGCAAAACCCGTAACGACGACAAGGAGGACGAAGAGGACAATCGCGATCGGCAGGACATCGCGTGACATGATCGAGAAGGTCTTTTTCACTTCCCAACGTGCGATGGTTGCAATATCCCTGCCTGCACTCATGATGTCCGTCCGGCTCCCTCATGAGGGAGATCTTTATCAATAGTTGTGGGTACCGGGGTCAAATACTGTTCGGTACTGACAAGGTACTGTCGAGGACATATCCGGGACCCTCTCATACCGGCTGTCCCCATCCCAACCTATATGATTCACCCCCCACAAGTCTACATTAAGCAAAATTTCCCCTCCAAAAAAGAGGACACCCCCGGAGAACCCGCCGTGATTTCCGCCCGCAGCCTGACCAAGCGATACGATACATTTACCGCCCTTGACGATGTGAGTTTCTCGTTTCCCGAGGCCGGGATCTTCGGGATCATCGGGCACAACGGGGCCGGCAAGACCACGCTCTTAAAGATGATCGCAGGGCTGATCGCACCATCATCCGGGGAACTCGTGGTAAACGGGATCGATGTCGTCCGTGACCCGATGGCACTCAAGGAGACGCTTGGCTATCTCCCCGAGGAATCCCGGCTCTACGAGACGATGACGGCCGAGGACTACCTCGCGTTCTTCGGCGACATCTACGGGATCGAGAAAGAGGAGATTGCAATCAGGACCCGCCGGCTCTTTGCCGCCCTCTCGCTTGAACCAAACGGCAAGAAACTCGGCGAGTTCAGCAAGGGCATGAAGCGCAAGACCGCGATCGCCCGGTCGCTCATCCACGACCCGAAGTTTCTTGTCTACGATGAAGCGACAAGCGGCCTTGACCCGATGACCTCCCGGTTCATTGCCGGTTATTTGAAAAAACTTAAAAGCGAGGGCCGGACGATCGTGCTCTCGGCCCACAACCTGTTCCAGGTCGAGGCGATCTGCGACCGGGTGATGATCCTCAGGCGCGGAAAGGTGGTCGCGTCCGGCACGATGAAAGAGCTCCGCGACCAGTTCGGCTCGATCACGTACACGCTCTGGTTCTCTGCCGCCGATCCGGCCCGCATCGACCGGCACGAGGTGCCGTACCGGGAGGAAGACGGGGCGCTGGCCTGCGATGCCCCGGACTTACCCGGCCTTAACGCGATCTCCGCCGCCATCACGGCTGCCGGGGGGAGGGTGGAACGGATCGAGTCCCGGTACCCGTCACTCGAAGAGATGCTCGTCTCGATCGGGAAATAACCCCTGCCGATCGCTACGATTTTTGTCTTTCCGGACAACTATCTGGTAAAAACACAGAGAAGCGGCCATACCTGATGCCGTTTTTATTATGAGGTCTTTTTGCATGAATGAAATGCACATTCGCACAATGGATGAGCGGGACAGCGGGGCGGTCATGCAGATTTTCAATCATTATGCAGCAACCGGCTTTGCAGCATACCCGGAAGGGCCGGTCCCGGTGCAGTTCTTCCCCCATCTCCGTGAGGGGGCCATCTCCGCGATCGTGCTGGACGAAGGGGCCCGTATTGCCGGCTTTGGCCTCCTCAAACCCTTCTTCCCGTTCCCGGCGTTCAAGAAGACCGGGATGCTGACGTATTTTATCGCGCCGGAGTTCACCGGCAAAGGATTCGGGACGCAGATATTAGACCGGCTCGTAAAAGACGCACACAAACACGGGATCACTACCCTTCTTGCAAACATCTCCTCGAAAAATACGGGAAGCATCCGGTTCCATGAAAAGCACGGCTTTACGGTTGCCGGCACGCTCGCTGGAGTGGGCGAGAAGTTTGGCGAAACGTTCGATGTCGTCTGGATGGAGCGGAAGATCTGAAACGATCTGCAACCGGATTTTTTTATTTTTCTTCCCGTGCTGTAAACGATAACCCGGGTGCAAGCGTCACGGGATTATCCGGTAAGAAACGGTCTTAAAAAAAATTTCCGGCCCGGCACCGGACGATCCCTAGGCGATCCGTACCGCTGCGCCGCTGTTCCTTGCAGCCGTGACAAGCGTGGTTCCCCCGCCGATCTCCTGCATGTACGACTGCGCTGCCCTCTCGACATCCTGCATCCCCGTATCACTGATGGCGTACAGCGTGGGCCCAAACGAACTCATGCCGGCCCCGGCGGCCCCGGCCGCCCGCATCGTATCAAGGAGACCGGTCATCTCCCGGGGCTGGAAGGAGAGTTCGACTTTCTTGAAACCAAGTTCCTGGATGGCATTGACCGATGTGCCGAACTGATCGAGATCCCGTTCCGCGATCCCGGGGAGCATCCGCATGAGGACCTCGTGGCAGAGTGTCCGCACCTCGTCAAGCGGGACCGGGCAGCAGTTTTTGAAGATCTCGGCTTCCCGTGTTCCGCTCGCCCCTTCCGGGAGTGACGGGGTCGCAAGCAGGATACGCCAGTCGCCGGGGAAATCGTGATGCACGAGCACCGGCGGCGGCTGTACCCCTTTTGACGCGGATGAAGGTGCAAAGCCGGTCTTCTCGCAGCCCGGCCCGAAACGGTGCCCGCCGTCCAGAATAAAACCCCCGTGCTCGAACGCGGCCGTCCCGATACCCGAAGTCCCGCCGCGCCCGACCATCCGGGCGAGTTCCCCCGGGGTCATGGATTTCCCGTACAATTCGCAGCAGGCCCGGGCCGTGGCAAGCGCGAGCTGGGAACCGCCCCCGAGGCCGGTGTGGGCAGGGAAGTGTTCCCTTACGGTAATCGACACGCTGCTTCCCGCGTGGATCTTGGCGAGCACGCTTCCTGCGCAGTCCCGGACCCGCTGGGCCGTCACAGGGTCGCAGCCGCGGACTTCCAGCGACGGGCTTGCCTGTGCCTCGATAAGGATCGCGGGGTCGTCAAGGGCGATCCCGATCCCGCCGTCCACTCGCCCGAGGCTGCCGTTCATGTCAAGGAGCGTGAGGTGAAGGCGCGACGGCGTCCTCACAATCACCCGGCGCCCGTCAAGGAATTTGTTGTACGGGAACTGTTCTTCAATAAAAATGAGCGGTTCCCCGGCGTGGATGATCTGGTACTGGCGCATCAGCAGCGGTTCGTTTTTACAGACCGAAAAGATCCCGCTCACGTCATCCTTTGCGGGAGTTACCCGGGCGGCGAGGATCTCCCTCCGGGCCTCGATATGGTGGCGTTCGATGATCCTGCCAATGGGGATATCTGCCTTCATGAGGTCGTCCCGGAACTCCGGGGCGAGCCGGGCCACCGGCGTCTGCGATTTCGCGTAGATCAGCACTTCTCCGGTCGTGGCGTCGCAGAGTTCCACGATCCGGTGGTTTACCGCATCGCCGGGCGCGATGTTGAGACGCTCTGCGACACAAGGGTCGGCTTTCCTGACTTCCTGTTCCCGGGTCCGGACTGCTACCGGGTGACCGGTGACCGATTCTAAGAGCTGCGTGACCGATCCATCCGTGCCCAGCAGAATCTTCTGTACCGGGGAGAGCCTGCCCACATGCTCCTCGATCTCTTTGAGGCGGTGTGCGATATCCATCTTCACAACCTCCATGCCGGAAATATTAAGGTTATTGATCCGCCCGGAGAATCACGGCAAAAACAGCGATATTATTTCCTGGAGGATCTTGTGGAACTCTTCCGGTTTTTCCGGGGGCCGGGCGGGTGCGGCACCTGTTCGCTGATTGCATCGATGGCATCGGCCGCAAGACGGCCCTTCTTCCCGATGACGTCGCCGGCCCGGAGCACGGTGACCTTTGAAGTGAGGACAAAACTTTCGCTGAAGAGATCGAGGCCGCCTTCTGCAAAATCGTCAAGCCCGATGGGGATGCAGGGCGTGTCCACCGGAGGCCTGCTGCTGACCGGGCAGACGCAGACCTCTCCGTTCTCCCGTGCGGCCACCACTACGGCAGGCCGGGTCTTCGCACCCTTTCGCTCATCGAACGGGACCGGGGCAAGGATCACGTCGCCCCGCACATAACTCCCCATGTCCCGGATAGTTCGGCACCGGAAAGCATAAGGCAATTGATTGGTTTTTTTGGCCCCCTTGCGGACCCGGATAATCCCGGCAGCCCATACTACCCGGCCCTGAGAAACCCTTTACATTCGGGCGCCCGATCATCGGATCATAGGAACGGTGGTGAGACAAATGCAGTTTGCAGAATGCGTGATGCAGCGGTATGCTACAAAAAAATTTGATGGCAGGACCATTCCCGAAGCAAAGGTGAACGAACTACTGGAACTGGTGCGGTATTCGGCGTCAGCCTTAAACCTCCAGCCCTGGAAGATCAAGGTCATAACGGACAAAAAGGTGAAAGAACAGCTTCGCCCGGTGTCGAACAACCAGGAACAGGTCACGACCTGTTCGCACCTGCTCGTCTTCTGCGCGGATGCGGATTACGACGCCTTAATAAAACGCCTCGGGGCGCTGATGAAGGCTAACCATGTGCCGGAAGAGGTCGTGAAAATGGTTACCGGCATGGCAGCAAAGTTTGCCGGGAGTATGTCAAAAGAGCAGCAGGCTGCATGGTCGCAGGCACAGACCTACCTCGCGCTTGGGAATGCACTCAACGGCTCGAAGTCGCTCGGCTTTGATTCCTGCCCGATGGGCGGGTTTGACCCGAAGGCATATGCCCGGATCCTCAAAATACCGGCACACCTCACTCCGGTGATGCTCTGCCCGATCGGGTACGCGGCGGATAAGCCGGGGGCGAAGATCCGGTTTCCGCTCAGTGAGATTGTGTTCTGAACCGGGATTCGGGATCTTTTTTGGGGGGGATTGGGAGAAAACCTCAGTTTTTCTGTACTGTTGAAAACCTTTACTGAGAAACGAAGCCCCCCTCATGCGCCACCAGTCCCCCGAGGGGGACGGGGTGCAGAGTGATACCTCGGAATTACCTATACAGAAAATCTCTACACTTTTGGGTAATACAGCACTATCATAAATTGGGGATGCCCCGGCGGCGGGGGCATAAAATACCGCAGCCCCCAAGAGCGTCAACATACGATCTCAATGAGTTCTGCCGATCTAGTTTTTCAACAAATTACAAAACCCCTGGTGACTGAAGGTATTGTACCTGTTTCCCGGGCTGTCATCACTTTCACGTTCCACTGCGACCTCTTTAATATCCCTACAGGGAAAAAACAAATAAAAAATTTATGGAAAAACGCAGAAGCTGGAACAAAAACGGATATGGACATTAAACGATAATCTATCATATCCGACTCTTAATTATTGGTGAGAACTGGCTATGACCTCGATAGTTTCAAAAAATCAGGAAAACCTTACACCCTATATCTATCCCCTGGAGAATCCTGATTTCCAGAATCTTACCGGGTATGCCAACAATCAGACAAAACTGTATTGCGAAGCAAATCCCGTTTCTGGCAGAAAACTCAAAGGTCAGATCTTCACGCCTCCCAAAATAGCGTCATTCATGGCGGGGCTGTTCGCGTCACAAAAAAGCACGATCAGGATTTTAGATCCCGGTGCAGGGACCGGCATACTTGTCGCAGCGGTCTGTGATCGGTTTATTCAGGAAAATCGACAAAATCTCAAAATATCGGTTCATGTGTATGAGAACGATAAAAATGTCCTGCCGTTTCTCAAATCGACATTAGAAACCTGCAAAAATGCCCTGAATAACGTGAACTGTTCGATGGATTATCAGATTTTTGATAACGATTTTATTCTTCACCATGCGAAAGTCAAAAAAAGCGGGAAGTACGTCGCGTATTCCCTTGATTTGAATACCAGATACGATCTGGTAATTTCAAATCCTCCTTACTACAAACTGAACAAATCTTCACCAGAAGCGCTGGCACTCGAAAAATATGTCTACGGACAGCCAAACATTTACGCATTTTTTATGCTTCTTTCCGGGATGTTACTCAGTGAAACCGGCGAGATGGTATTCATCACCCCCAGAAGTTTTTGTTCCGGTCTCTATTATTCAAAAATCAGGAGATGGTTTGTACATACCCTCACTCTTGACCGGCTTCACCTCTTTGAAACCCGCAAAGACGTGTTTGTAGACGATCAAATCCTGCAGGAAAATCTCATATTCCATGCAACAAATGCCCAGCCAAAACCTGATGGAAAAACCTTGATCAGTGTGAGTTATGATCGACAGTTCACCCAGTACCAGGAATTAACGGTTCCATCATCCGATGTTGCATTTTGCCGGGGAGACGATTGCTATATCCGGATTCCCACATCAGAAAACGATCTTACGGTTATTGAGATCGTTGACTCGTGGCCAGAGACCCTCAATACGCTGGGTTTTGAAGTCTCTACCGGTCCCGTTGTCGATTTCCGTGCTTTGAAATATCTCAGGAGCACGATAGAGAATTCGCAGTGTGTCCCGCTGCTATGGATGCACAATATCCGGGGTATCGATGTGGAATGGTCTGTCGAGAAAAACGGGAAAGCAAAGGCTATCGAAATTACTCCGGGATCAAAAAACCTTGTCGTGCCGATGAGAAATTATGTTCTTTTGAAACGTTTTACCTCCAAAGAACAGAAGAAACGCGTACACGCCGCAGTACTGGATGCCAACCGTTTCCCGGATTTTGAATTTATTGGCCTTGAAAACCATCTGAATTATATTCATAAAAAACGAGCCATCATGACGCTTGATGAAGCGTATGGCATTGCCGCAGTCATGAATACCACAATTATCGATCAATATTTCAGAGCGCTGAATGGGAATACACAGGTCAATGCAACCGATATCCGTGTGGTATCCCTGCCGGAGTATGAAAAAATTGTTGCCATCGGGAAATTGATCAGGAAAAAAGATCCGGATTCAAAATCTGACTGCGATGATGCGATTGCAAAAGTACTACATATCGAAAAATATCTGGTAAAACCAGAAAACCGCTGATCTGCCATGAGTAAAATTGACGACGCATTGAAAATTCTCACCGTAATGGGGATACCCAAAGCCCAGCAAAACGATCGATCCGCATTAACACTTCTCGCTGTGCTCGATATCAGGAAGAAAACTCCCTGGAAAAATGCAAAAGAGCGCCCGATTATTATTCACGATATCATGGGATTCATCAAAGAGAATTATGCGGTGACCTACGCTGAAAATTCCCGGGAAACGATACGAAGACAGACACTCCACCAGTTCGAACAGGCCGGGATTGTTATCCGGAATAAGGAGGATCCCACCCTATCCACGAACAGTCCGAAGAACAATTACACAATAACACCGGAAGCATTATCGGTAATTCGGGCGTTCGGGACGCCGGGTTTTGATGCAGAATTACGTCATTTTACGGCGGATCACGGAAAACTCATAGAAAAATACGCAGGCCGGAAACATGAGCACGATTTAACGGTCACATTAAACGATGAGATACTGACCCTGACCGCAGGAGCGCATAATGAATTACAGATTGCAATCCTTCGGGATCTCTACCCAAGATTTTTCTCTGGTGCAGAATTGCTTTATCTCGGTGATGCAGCAAATAAAATGCTAAAAATAAACCCGAAACTTGTCGAAGAATTACACTTCCCTATCACGCAGCATGACAAATTACCGGATATTGTTTTCTATGACCGGACAAAGAACGTGCTCTTTTTAATCGAGGCCGTTACTTCCCACGGCCCGATGTCGCCGAAACGGGTGAATGAGCTGACAGAATTATTGTTAAAGTGCGGCATCAGGCAGATCTATATCACGGCTTTCCCGACAAAAAAAGAATTCAAGAAATATTTCGATGAAACCGCTTGGGAAACGGAGGTCTGGTTAGCTGAGGAACCCGACCATATGATCCATCTCAACGGGCCGAAGTTCTTGGTTGTGCTCGATAGTGAAAAATAATCTTCCTGACTTTTTCATTCCGGTTAATGGCACTCCTGTTTTCATTTTAACAACCACAAACCCTTGGGAAAAATAAAGAAAATCATGTCCGACAATGAAAGCATCCGGCAAGTGTGAGGATGCCCCCTGTGCCCCGGAGGGGCCATGAACCGGGGCCCCCTCACAATTTTTCCCCGGCTTTCAAGGTTTCCTGAGTGAAAACGATCAGGGCAGGCCCGTTTCTGCCGGATCAATTTTTAGTAGTTCTGGGAAGCCAGTCAGACGAGTCAAACCTTTGGAAAGAGGGGGGGGGTCACACCAGGATCAGGTACGACCCCCCTCAGCCTCCAGTCCATTTTTTCCTGTTTTTTACACAAACTTCACGTCATAAATTTAGATTTTCTGACCCACAAAATCCTTTCAACCTGTGGGGGGGTCGCACCCTTTTTTCAAACGCCACAATCCTGCGGCCCGGGGGATTCTGTTCAATCAGATTTCCCTCTGAAAATTGCCCGGGCCGGCACATCACAAAATACCGCCAGACTGCCATAAAAACAGGGGGGTCATATTATGATCGTGCACGACCCCCCCATGAATGCACCGACTACCGGAGTCCTTATGTAATCCCGGACGAGAGTGAAATGAGGAATGTCTCGCTGCGACACCTGCGGGAAAAACGTCTCGCTTCCGTTCCACTGCCAGTACTGCGGCAAAAATTTCTGCGACGAGCACCGGCTGCCGCCCAACCACGCGTGCGCCGGTCTCGCGGAATGGAAAAAGACCCCGGCGCCGGGTGTTGGCATCCGGTATAGCGGCGGCGGGGCAGCAGCATACGGTGGCGGATACGCGGCGGCACTGAAAGGTAAAAAACCCGGGCTGCTCTCGTTTGTGACTGGAACTATCCCGTACCTGAAGATCGCGATTGTGGCGATTGTGGTAATTGTGCTCCTCCTTCTTGTCGCCCTGTTCATTATCATGGGCGGGTGACCCTCCCGGGGAAAACGGCCTGTTAGAAAAATGGCGATTGGTGTGCTTGTCAATTATATCCAATTGGAGGAAATATTAGAGAAGTACTGAGATTAGATACGAATGGGGAGAAGTTGCGGGTAGTTTGGAGTATAGGGAGAGATCAGGCACTACCCCATCCATGATATATCAAAGGAGGAATGGTTATCACATTACGAGGAGAAACCACAGAATCACGGTATTGGCACATCATGACAAAGAACTCTATGAGATGTAAGAACCCTGCCGGGCATAACCTCAGGCGGGATGTCTGATGCCGGTTACCCTCATCCGGGCAGGAACTATCTGGGACGGCGTATCTGATGCCCCACTCGGTCCTCGTGATATCCTTATAAAAGACGGTTTCATTAAAGAGATTGCAGAAAATATCCCGGTCCCTGAAGGTGCAGAGGTTATCAATCTCCATGACCGGATGGTGATGCCCGGCCTCATCGACTGTCACGTCCATCTGACAATCAGGCCCGAAATATCGCCAACCTTCTGGAGCCATTCAGGCTCATACAAGGCGCTCCTTGGTGCCCAGGCACTTCGGATTATCCTGATGAACGGGTTCACGACCGTCCGTGATGTGGGCGACATGGATTTTCATGGGTATACGACCCGGGATCTGAAGATCGCCCTTAACCAGGGAATTATTCAGGGACCCCGCCTGGTCACCTCCGGCCACATGATCTCCTGTCGGGGCGGCCATATGGATGTTACAGTACTTCTCTCTCCTTATTGCGATACCAGGGAAAATTGCCTTGCCGATGGGCCGGATGAGATCCGGACTGTCGTCAGGAACGAGATCAAATGGGGTGCCGACTGGATCAAGTATGCGGCATCGGGCGGGTTTGCAACCCCATCTGACGATCCGGTCGAGGTGACCTATACCCGGGAGGAGATGGATACACTTGTTGCTACTGCTGCCGCGCTCCACCGGCCGGTCGCGGCACATCTCCATGGCGACGATGCCGTCCGGATGTCAGTGCTTGCCGGTGTCCGCTCGGTGGAACATGGCGCTATGGCATCGAAGGAGACCCTGGCGCTTATCGAGGAGAAAGGTGTCTATTTTGTTCCGACACAGTATGCCGGGGTCCGGTCAGCCCGGTTTGCTGACAGCGACGCATACTGGGATGAAATGGGCGCATCGCAGTTAATGCGAATGAAGATCAGGAAATACAAAGACGCCCTTCTCGAAACGGCACATCATCTTGCAAAAAGCAATGTCAAGATCGCGTTCGGGACCGATCTCGGAGTATTATCATTTACCATAAACGGGGCAACGGAGTTTGGTGAGATGGTGGCAAATGGTATTTCACCGGCCCGTGCACTCCGTGCTGCAACAAGTATGGCGGCAGAGCTGCTCATGAAGGATGATATCGGAACGCTTGCACCGGGTAAATGTGCAGATATCATCGGAGTTCCTGGAAATCCGTTTGAGGATATTACGGTCATGGAGAAGGTCAACTTTGTTATGAAGGCGGGTATCGTCTATAAACAGGCATAACCCTCTTTTAGATCAGATAAGAAAGCGACCCTTCTCCATCGCTCATCCGATTACGGGATTCGGGATTCATCAGGCAGCATCGAATAGCATAATCTGGTTTTTTCAAACGATCTATACTGGTGTAACCCGTAGTGATAAGAACAAATGAGCGATGAGATTTTTAGTAATCTTGAGGTTATCTCTCTTTTATTTCCTCATCCGCGTTTTTTTATCCCGTTCCATGACCCCATGATGTCACCAATAAATATACCGCAGATGATGGCAGCGATGATGATAACTACCTGAAAGCCCGCGCTGATTCCGGCAATGACCTGGTTGGCATTAAACATATACAACGCCTGGATGAACAAAAAGCCGGGAACCAGTATGAGAACTACGGGGAGCAGAACGGCAGAGTGGGGAATGCTGAACCTGCGGGCCGCAATCCGGGCATAAAGAGCAAGAACTATTGCCCCGATGAAGTAGCCCTGCCAGAAACCAAACGTATTTCCCCCTTGTACTCCCGCCCATACAAGCAACCCGCATATGATAACCAGCCAGAGATGATCTCGTGAAACGCCAAACAGAATCGCATTACTTACCAGCAGGAAAGGGATAAAAACCCAGATAAAAACAGGATCTACTCCTGCAAGGGGTTCTGTAACCGCCACGGGAAAGAGATAATGGGCGATCCCAAGGCCAAGAATCGTACCCAATAAGAGTTTCAGGGAGATAAACAGGGCATTGGTGAAGTAAATGAGGCCGGAGAGCGTATCCCCGAAGAGGACCTCCCGAGGGGCGAGGGTGAGGGCAAAACCCGGAATATAGATGGTGAGAGCACAGACCGTCACCGCCAGCGGGTGTATCCCCGGCAGCACGACACCTGCGATACCTGCGAGGAATGCAATCACCAAAGAGATGAACAGTTCCGGGGTGTTGTTTACCACCAGGGATGTTCGGGCGGCAAGGAGTTCAACACCAAATGCCATGAGACCAAGAACGCCCCCTATAAACACATCCAGCCATGAAATACCCAGGATTACCCCGAAACCCACCCCGGCCAGGAAGAACGCCAACGCCTTCTGATAATTGCCATAGTGGGCAGGGGCACGTTCGATCTCTTTAAGCCGTATGAGTCCATCGGCAGGACTGACCCGGCCACCTTCCACCTCCCCGATAAGGTCCCGCACCTTTCCAAGCCGTGCCATATCATAGTTCGTTTGCCGTGTTGTGGCGATATGGATTGTCTGGTGGTGCATGTCATCCTGCCAGAGGGCGAGGATCATGGTATTGGGTACTGCAAGGATCTCCCCGTTGAGTCCCAGTACTTTTATGATATGCTGGATGGTTTTGTCAGTATCATGGGAATGGCCGCCATACTGATCGATAACCTTGGTAAGTGCCGTAATAAACCGGACAGAATCGTCAAAATGGTGAGTATCCTCTTGAAGAGGATTCATTTCATCACCGGAGCCCGTGTTAGTCATATCCATCCACTATCCGTTGTCATGCTGGCGAGGTCCATGAAGGTGTGCCTTACCATCCAACAACGATTCAACATACTACTAAGCTGATACCATATCTTTTTGTCTTATCCGGGTTAATGACCGCCGTTTGTCCTGCCGGAATGTAGGGGCAGCATGCCGGTATTTCTGTCATGAGATAGTGACAATGCAGATCCCTTGTTCCCGGGCACCAATCCGGTGCGTGAGGGTGAAAGCGACAATGGAGATCAGAATCAAAGTGTGCAACAACCGCACGATTTAATAGATGCCGGGAATGTGGATGGTCTTCCGAAGGGTGAATTTCCTGATGCAAATCTCCTTTCGGATCTACTGGCAAAAATAACCCGGCATCATCCTGCCCGGCACCCGTGTTATTTTACCTTCACGTGACGAACGCTCCCGTACCATGATGCATACCGGTCACAAAGAATTCCTCCGTGCAACACCCGTCATCGACCATGACAACCCGGCCGTGCGAAAGAAGGCCCTTTCCCTCGCCGAAGGCTGCACGGGCGATGCGGAGATTGCACGGAACTGTTTTATGTTTGTCCGCGACGAAATCCGGCACAGCTGGGACTACAAGGCAAACCCGGTCACGCTCTCGGCTTCGGCAGTCCTCACGCACACCACCGGCTACTGTTTTGCAAAGAGCCACCTGCTTGCCGCCCTTCTTCGGGCAAACAAGATCCCCGCCGGGCTCTGTTACCAGCGCCTTAAAAACCACGGCGATGTCGGCCCGTCCTTCTACCTGCACGGCCTCAATGTGGTCTGGCTTGAACCCTTTGGGTGGTACCGGGCCGATGCCCGGGGCAACCGGGCGGACGTGCACGCGGAGTTTACGCCACCGGAAGAACACCTTGCGTTTGTCCCGAAAGAATCCGGCGAGGCCGACCTGACCGGGATCTTCAGCGATCCGCTTCCCGTCGTAGTTGACCTGCTTACAAAGTACAGCGATTATGTGGATGTACGGCGGAACATGCCGGACGTGGAAGAGTAACCCCGTAAGGTCTTTTTTTTAAAGAGAAAAAAAGATCAGTAGTTTTCTGCCGCCCGTTCGAAGTACGCCTTCGGATGCTCGCAGACCGGGCATTTGGCCGGGGCAGACTTCCCCTCATGGATGAACCCGCAGTTCCGGCAGTACCATTTTACCGGGGTTTCCACTTTAAAGACGGTACCGTTCTCCATGTTTTCGAGCAGTTTCCCGTACCGCTGCTGATGGTGGGCCTCCACGGTTGCCACCATCTTGAAGAGTTTTGCGATATCAGAAAATCCTTCCTTGTCAGCCGCAGCGGCAAATTTCGGGTAGAGCGTGCCCCACTCCATCTCTTCGCCTGCAGCCGCAGCGGCGAGGTTCTCCTTTGTCGTCCCGATCACGCCTGCAGGATAGGATGCCGTGATCTCCACATCGCCGCCTTTGAGCTGTTTGAAGAATAGTTTCCCGTGCTCCTTCTCCTCTTCAGCGGTCTGCAAAAAGATCGCCGCAATCTGTTCGTAGCCTTCCTTCTTTGCTGCGCTCGCAAAGAAGGTGTACCGGTTCCGTGCCTGCGATTCGCCGGCAAATGCCGCGAGCAGGTTCTTTTCCGTCTTACTGCCTTTGAATTTCATGAAATACGCACCCTTTTTTATCCAGTCTGTCGGCCTGCAATTTATACTCTGCTGGATCGTCCCCGTGTAATAGCCATCCCGGGCTGCTGCATGGGATACGATCAGAACGGCTGCTTACTTCACTGCGGGCCGGTACGCCTTGTTTGGTACCTTGATCTCGAATCTCGCCCCTTTTCCCGGGGATCCCGTCTCGTGGATGGTGATGTCGGTGATGGCAAGGATCTCCCGGACAAGAAAGAGCCCAAAACCCGTATGCTTACCGAATCCTTTATCAAAGATTTTCTGTTTCTCACCAGGCGGGATCCCGGTGCCGTTGTCTTCAACCGTGATCACCAGGTCTTCTGAAACTTGTTCGCACTGCACCGTGATGTGTGTCACGGTCTTCCCGTGGCGGACCGCGTTGTCGAAGAGGTTGAAAAAGACCCTCCCTATCATCGGGTCACAAAATATCTCAGCGGTACCGCAGGCACTGGTAACCGTGACGTCCGGGATCCGAGCCGCACTGACAAGTTCATCGATCCGGTGCCAGGCCGGGGCTTTCACACCCAGGTCCTGGTACGTCCGCATGAACTCGATCTGCCGCTGGATCACGTTCACGGCAGCATCGATTTTACGAAGGAAATCCGCAATGGCCGGTTCGGGTTTTCTCTGTGCCGCAAGCTGCGTATACCCCTGCATGACCGTGAGCTGGTTTGCCACATCGTGCCGGGTGATGCTGTTTAAGAGGTTGAGTTTCCGGTTTGCTTCCCGGATCGCGTTCTCCGACTGTCGGACATCGGTGATGTCCTGTGCGGTTCCGATATAGAAGATGAGTGCGCCCTGCTCATCAAAGACCGGGGATATGTTCGACATATGGAGCCGGATCGAACCGTCCGCATGGAACACCCGGTACACGGTTCCGGCCCGGGGTTTTCCGGTTTTGACTACCTCCGCAAGAAACGCTTCGTACGGGGAAATGTCGAGAGGGTGGACAAACGTCTGAAAGGGTTTCCCGACAACTTCGGAGACCGGGTGCCCGAGAAGGGTGGTCCAGACCGGGGAAACAAAGGTGAAAATCCCGTCAGGGTTGATGGTATAGATGATATCGTGGCTGTTTTCCACGAGCATGCGGTATTTCATCTCGGATTCAATGAGGTCCTCTTCTGTTTGTTTCCGGTCAGAGATATCGTGCGAGACCCCGAGAACCCCAAGGACACGGCCCGCGGCGTCAATTACCGGGGAGAGGCGGACGTCGATCCAGATTTTACCGGAGGGTAACGTTTCAACAATTTCCTTCTGGAGAGGGGTCCGGCTTTCAATAATCTGGTGGAGCAAATCGAGGCGCCGGGCCGCCTCCATCGGGAAGATCTCTGTTAAGTGTTTCCCGATAATGTTGTCGGCCTTTTCATTCAGTGCAGTTGCTGCAAGGGTATTGACGTACCGGGCGTGTCCCCCGGTGTCGACGAAATAGATCATGTCAGGGGAATTTTCTGCAATGAGCCGGTATTTCTCCTCGCTCTCCCTGAGCGCCTCTTCGGCCAGTTTCCGCTGGGTGATATCCATGAAGACCCCGGAATATACCTGGTTGTCCTCATGCGGGACCGGGCTGGCAATTCCCTGAACCCAGATGACTTCCCCCGAAGGTTTGACAAAACGCCCTTCGAACTGCCAGTTCTGCCGGGCCTGTAATGCAGTCTCGACAGATGCCATGAACCGGGCACGATCATCCGGGTGGACATGATCCGTAAACCAGGTAATAAAATCCCCAATATCTCCTGGGGCATCGAAGATATCCCCTGCACGGGTGCTCACATAGGGGATCCTCCAGCTGCCATCCGGCAGTGCATAAAACTGGTACACGGCGCCGGGCACGGTTGCCGTTATCTCTTCGAGTTGCTGACGGCGTTTGAGGCTCTCTTCTTCGGCTTTTTTCTGGGCCGTGATATCATGGAGGATACCCTCAATGCCGAGCACTGTCCCGTTCCTGTCGTAATAGAGATGGCTGCTCGTCGAAACAAAGACCGGTGTCCCGTCCCGGTGCCGGAGCTCGATTTCGACGTTCTTTACCGAACCGTTCCTGTACAGTTCATCGAGAAACTCCTGCCGTTTTTCCGGGACCCGGTAGAATGACTTTGCAATGGGTTTTCCCAGCAGGTCATCGGGAGAATCGTAGCCGAAAAGTTCCAGCCCGCTCGGGCTCACCATGGTTAACCGACCCTCCCGGTCGGTCCGGTATATCACATCCTGGAGGTTCTCAACGAGTGACCGGTACTTCTCCTCGCTTACCCGCAGTTCTTCTTCCTGCAATCGCTCCCCGGTCACATCATGGATCGTTCCGATGGTAGCAGGTTTTCCCCGGTAGGATGCCAGGCCGACATCCATTTTCACCCTTCGCTTGGTGCCGTCCCTGTTGAGGAACGAACACTCGTACATTTCCGGCAGCCTGTTCCCTGAAAGCCGAGCATAGTGCCGGGCCAGCACAATTTCCCGGTCTTCCGGGGCGAGACACCGGTCAATGGAGATCCCGTCAAGCTCCCCTTCAGCATACCCGAGGATCTCGCGGAACCCCCGGTTATGGAACACCAGGTGGCCGTCCTGCGTAATGAATATCCCGTCCTGGCTGTGTTCCACGAGCGTCCGGTACTTCTCCTCGTTCTCCTGGAGTTTTCTCTCGCTTGCAGCCAGTTCGTTATACTGGGAGCGCAGTTCTTCACCGGATGCTGCCAGCTGCTCGTTTGCCACACGCAATTCCATCTCGGACTTTTTCATATCCGTGATGTCGCGGATGGACTCGATCGCACCGGTAAGTTCCCCCTTCTCATTGAAGAGCCGGCTCGCCTTTCCCCAGAGATGGATCGCCGGGGTCTGCCCCTCTCGTTCAAACTCGGTTTCTGCCGTGAGGGTTGTCGGTGTGTGCCGGGTATAGATGTAGTGATCCTGTTCGAACTGCCCGTCGGGAGTAAAGACCAGGTCGATCAGCATGGGCCGCCGTTTCCCGTAGAAGGCAACGGCATACTCGTAGTTCCCCTTACCGAGAATGTCCGCAGCCACAGTCCCGGTCATCTCCTCGATCGCCCGGTTCCAGGCGATCACGGTCCCCTTCGTATCGATGGCAAGCGTGGCGTCCGGGAGGAAGTTGATGATATCTGTAAGCCGTTTCTCCGAATCAGAGAGGGCTTTTTCGGCATGTGTCCTGCCGATTGCCTGCCGGAGCTTGTGGGCCAGCTCGGCAAACTGCGCTTTTGGCTCACCGCCTTTCTGGAGGTAGAAATCTGCGCCGTTGTTGATGGCGGCAATGACAACCTCTTCCCTGCCCCTCCCGGTAAAGAGGATAAACGGGATCTGCCCGTGCGAGGTCCTGACCTCTTTTAAGAGCTCAATGCCGTCCATGCCCGGCATCTGGTAATCGGCAACGATCCCGTCGAAACTGTTCCTGCCAAGCAGGTCGAGTCCTTCTTTTGCCGAGAGTGCGCAGGTGACGGTAAACTCACCGGTCTGTTCAAGGAACAGCCTGCCGATCTCAAGCAGTCCCGGCTCATCGTCAACATAGAGGAGAGAATACATACCGGAACACTCTTGCGTGGTGGCTGGCACGCTGTCTGATTTACAGGCAATTGGTCTTGAATCTAATGAATGTTGCGAACTGCCGAACGTATGGTGCATGTGCGTCGCATCCCATTTCCTCATATTCTTCCTCGTCCAACCAGATGTACAAAGGAGTCATACATGAAGATCCTCGCCATCCACGGGAGCCCCCGTACGATCCGGAGCAGCACACGTAAACTTGCCGGTCTCGTGCTCGAAGGAGCAGCCGAGGCTGGTGCAGAGACCGAGATTGTCGATCTGGCGGATTACCGGATCATTCCCTGCACCGCGTGCGATGCGTGCACCTTAAACGGCATCTGTGTCAACGATGATGATGTTCCCTCACTCATCGTCCGGATTCAGGCGGCAGATGCCATCGTTTTTGGCTCGCCGGTCTATATCGACAATATCTCCGGCCAGATGAAGGTGTTCTTCGACCGGCTGGCAGATGCGATCCATTACCAGCAGTTCGCCGGCAAATTCGGGTGTGCCGTTGCGACGACGGCCGAGTCCGGTGGCGATGAGGTTGTCGCGTACCTTAACCATGTGCTCAACTACCTTGGCGTCGTTTCGGTGGGAGGTATCAGTATTGCCGACGGGGAAAAACCCGGTGCCCTTGACGCCGCTGAGCCTGCCGCCCGGGCGCTCGGGAAAAAACTTGCGGTGGCGTGCCGTGACGGGTATACCGATCGGGCGCAGGAAGCGATCCTCGCGGACAACCGCGAGTACTTCAAATCCATCGTTCTTGAGAACCGGGATCTCCGCACCGAAGAGTATGAGCGCTGGGTGAGAATGGGCTGGATCCCATAACCCGGATAGATCCCGGGCCAGAACCTGCCCTGCGAATCGAAAAAAACTAAAAACCTGAACCTGTATCTGCCGGATCTGGTACCGGGGCAATTCCGGGAGAACTCCCTGAATGTCCCGATAACGAAGAAAACCGTACAGGTTTTCAGGAGGTATACCGGTACGCATCCTTTGGTACGGTGATCTCGAACCTCACCCCGGCACCAGGCTCTCCGTTCTCGGTGACGGTAATCCCGGTGATCGCAAGGATCTCCCGGGAGAGGAAGAGGCCAAGACCGGTATGCTTGCCGAATCCCTTCTGGAAGAGTCTCTTTTTGTCCTCCGCTGAGATACCCACGCCGTTATCGCGATAGGTGATGACAAGCCCTTCCGCCGACTCGCGGGAAGAAAATTCCATCGTTGTCACCCGCTCCCCGTGACGGAGGGAATTTTCCATGAGGTTGTAGAAGACTTTCTCTATGAGCGGATCGGCAAAGATCTCCACGCCAGTGACCGCGACCTTCACCTCGATTGCTGCAAGGTTGAGCTGCGTAACTACTGAATGGATGAGTGTAGCCACATCCTGCCAGTCCGGTGCATTGACCCCGATATCCTGGTAAAATCTCGTGAACTCGATCTGCCGCTGGATCGCCTCTGCGGCCTGATCCTCTTTCTCGATAAATTCGGCGAACCGGGTGCCTTTGAGATCCTCCCGCGAGAGTTCCAGGAACGTCCGCAGTCCCATGATCTGGTTTAAGATGTCATGCCGGGTGATGGAGGAGAGCATGTTTAATTTCGTGAGTGTGCTCTTGAGCGCCTCCTCCATCTTCTTGCGCTCTGAAATATCCCGGATGATCCCCTCCGTTCCGTCAAACTCCCCCCGCTCGTCCGTATTCAGGTGACCACTCACCGAGGCCCAGAATGCAGTACCGTCCTTTTTTACAAACTCCGTTTCCCAGTCCTGCACGGCCCCCCCGTGCGCACTCATCGCATCGATCATCTGCTGTCGTTCTCGCGGGTTCTTCCAGATTGATGCAACGGGTCCGCCCACCATCTCATCAGCAGCAGCAAAACCAAATGTAGGTGCAGCCGACGGGCTTACCATGACGATACGGCCTTCACGGTCGAACCGGAAATACACGTCCTGGATATTCTCGATAATGGTCCGGTACCGCTCCTCGCTCCTCCTTAGGGCGTCCTCGGCCTGCATCTGGTCTGATATATTGTGGATAACGCCCTCCACACCCAGGATGTTTCCGTGAGAGTCATGGTAGAAATGACTGCTCGTTGTCACATGCTTGATCGTCCCGTCCCGGGTCCTGAGGATCAGGGGATACGCATACACGGATCCCTTCTCCCGCAGGGCCGCAAGGAGTCTGCCTCGGCCGGCCGGGTCAACGTACACCGAAATAACATCCTGCCCGATAAGCTGGTCGTTTGACTCGTAGCCGGCCAGCCGTGCGGCGGATGGGCTCAGCATCGTGATCTTCCCGGAGAGATCAGTCCGGTAGAAGATGTCCTGCATCTCGTCGATGATCGAGCGGTACTTCTCTTCGCTCTCGCGGAGGGCTTCTTCAACCCGCTTTCGTTCCGTGATATCCCTGGCGGCAGCAAAGATCCGGTTCCCTTTCGGGAACGACCGCCACTCGATCCAGCGGTACGTGCCGTCGCGGTGGCGGTACCGGTTGGTAAAGTTGAGCACTTCTTTCTGGGCACTTAGTGTGGATAGCGCGTCAAGGGTTGCCTGCATGTCGTCCGGGTGCACGAAATCCAGGAACCGTTTCCCCTCAAGTTCAGCAAGTGTATACCCCAGTGATTTCTCCCATTGTGCGTTCAGCCGCCGGAAATATCCGTCAGTGTCGGCTATGCAGAAGAGGTCGAGGCTTGTGGTGAAGTACTGGTCCAGCTCCTCGGTTTTCATCCGCAGGGATTCTTCTGCTTGTTTTCTTTCCGTCACATCCTGGATGATCGAATGGAGCAGACGGTGCCCGTCAAGTATAACCGGGGCACTGAATACTTCAACATCCCGGATCTCCCCGTTCTTCTTTTTGTGCCGAAATGAAAACACCTTGCCCCCGTTTGATGCCGCGTGGGCCATGTTCTGGTAGGTCGTTTTCGGATCTGCGATATTGATATCCATGATCGCGATATCGGCAAATTCCTCCTTGCTGTATCCGTAATAGCGGCAGGCAGCGGTGTTCGCGTCCACGATCCTGCCGGTCTCCGGATTGACGATGAGCATGACCGCATTGTTAATCTCAAACAGATCCCTGTACCGTTTCTCGCTCTCGCGGAGTGCCTGTTCGGTCTGTTTCAGGTCAGTGACATCCTGCAGGAAGATGAGATGGCCTTCCGTATCGCCCTGATGAGTCAGGAGCGGCTCGGCAGATCCCAGATAGTAGTGCGTGACGCCGTCCCTGGCCCGGGCGAGTTCCTGTTTCTGCACGGTGACCCCCCTGCATAACGACAGGAAATCCGGCCAGTCCGGTACAATCATGTCAATGGATTTCCCCAAGGCAGAGGAAGGCGGGAGGGAAAAAAGCGAACCTGCCGCCGGGTTCATGTCAATGACACGCAGGTCCTTATCCAGCACCAGCACGGGTTTGCTTAATGCCTCGATCAGCCGGCTCCGCGCAATCGGCATGATATCCAGGAACTGGAAGCGGAAGAGTGCCACGGCATACAGGATGGCCGGGATCCAGAGAAGGGCAGGAGTCAGATTGATGCCGGGAAACGGGATCAGGAAGATCTGGGAGAGGTAACTGAGTACGGTCGGGAACGCGAGGGCGAGAAGCAGGAGAATTGTGGGCATTTCCCGAAGCGTCCCCTTCTTATGAGTCTCCACGACCAGCAGGATAACCGCGAGAGCGAGCAGGATAAACGAGTAGAAAGAATAGAGGATAAAGAACGTGCTCTCGGAATACTGGAGCACAGGTACCGGGCCGGCCGTATTGAGGGAGAAGTTGTACCGGAACAGGGTATGATAGGGGCTCGTGATCGCAAGGAGTGCAGACACAACCGGGATGACAAGAAGCATGGCTGCCCAGTCCCGGTGCATCCATTCCGTCTTATGTACGTACGCGAGTACCAGCCAGAGTTCAATAATGGAGAGAAACGGGAGGACGAGAAAGCGGAGGTTGTGATAGAAGACCCTGAGCGGGAGGGATGCGGTCAGGAGGTCGAGGGCATAGAGCACAGACCAGGCTGCCCCGCAGAACATCAGCAGGATAAAAGGTGCTGCCGCGGGAACCCTGTTGACGAACTTCTTGGCATACAGCCCGAGACTTGCCATGCTGATGCCGGAGACAAACAGCATCCCGATGATCAGGTCGAAGGTAAACGTGAGCCCTGCCCCCTTTACACGTCCGAACAATATCAGACGGGAGTACAGTCTGTGTTTACGCAATCGCTATTAAAGTACCTCCTCATGGCGGGGAGCAGGCCATCGAAAATAGACTCTGCCGTGAAGAACAATGAAAGATGAGAAAAGCGGGCCTGAAGGGATTTGAACCCTTGACCTGCGGATTAAGAGTCCGCCGCTATGCCGAACTAAGCTACAGACCCACGTAGCCTAATAATGTGGCCGGTACAGCCGAATAAATGTTTTGGAACCCGGAGCCCGGATGGCCGGAGAATTCCTTTATACGTGGGCGTGGTACATCTTCATCTAACATGCCTGATAACGCCGCATTTGAGTCGGCAGCCCCGATAAAATACTGTATCTTCGGGTGCGGGACAAACGGGTACAATATTATCCTCGAACTCGCGAAAGAGAACGAACGTGTGATCGTCGTCGACCGTGACGAGTCGCGCGTGCGCCACCTCCGCGACCAGAAGTACGACGCATATATGCGGGACATCACCTCGTCTGAAATGCTCGTTGGACTGCCGGCGTTCGAGATCGCGTTTGTGATGACCGGCGACGCGGACGCAAATCTCGCCGCCGTCCTTGCCGTAAAAAGACGGTACCCGACAGTGCAGGTGATCGCCCGGGCGGTCGACCCGGTGACCGGCGGGAAGCTCACGGCCGCCGGTGCGGATCTTGTCATCTACCCGCAGGAAGTCGTCGCAAAGACTGCCGTCTTCCAGATCAAAAAGCAGCACGCGAGCCGGGTCTCCCAGAGACTCTTCTCGCTCCTTGCCGGCTGGGATGGCATTCTCGGGATCATCACCCACAAGAACCCGGACCCTGACGCGATTGCAAGCGCCATGGCCCTTGCCGAGATCGCACGGCACGCGAACTCAAAGACGCTCACCTGCCGGATCTTCTACGAGGGAAACATCGGGCACCAGGAGAACCGGACGTTTGTGAACCTGCTCGATATCAAGATGGAGCACGTAACGCCCGAAGCACTCCAGAAATGCACCTACCTTGCGATGGTGGACTGCCCGGGCCCGGGTTCCAACAACGACATCCCGCCCCAGACAAAGATCCATATCATCGTCGACCACCACAAGGACGGGAACCACGCGGCCGGCCAAGGGACTTTCACGGATATCAGGCCGGGTATCGGTGCGACCGCGAGCATCATGACCCAGTATCTCCAGGAACTGGACATCCCGGTCGACAAGAGGGTGGCAACCGCACTCCTGTACGGTATCCGGACTGACACAAAGGAGTTCAAAAGAAACGTTACCCCCCAGGATCTGGGGAACGCAGGTTTCCTCCTCCCGCTTACGGATGCGGATCTCCTCGATAAGATCATGTCGCCGTCCATGTCGCAGGAGACGCTGGACGTGATAGGAAAGGCGATCCAGAACCGGAAGATCCAGAGCGGGTACCTCTTCTCGAACGTCGGCTACGTGATGAACCGGGACGCCCTCCCGCAGGCAGCCGATCTCCTGATCACGCTCGAAGGCGTGAACACGGCGCTCGTGTACGGGATCACGGATACCTCGATCGTGATCTCGGCCCGGAACCGGGACATCCGGCTGCACGTCGGGAATGCCCTTGCCGAGGCATTCGGGGACATGGGAGACGCCGGCGGCCACCCGAACATGGCGGCGGCAAACCTCCCGCTCCACTATTTCGGGAACGTCTCCGACAAGGTGGCGCTCCTCGACATCACCATCGAGCCGATCCTCCAGAAGTTCAAGAACCTCGTCGGTCTCGAAAACGAGGACAAGAAAAATGAGGAGTGAGGCCGTGCCGGCCCCTCCTCATCCATCCAGGTGACCGCATGGACTTTTCTCTCTGGGAGCCGCACTACCGCGAGATCCTCGATTATTTTGGATTTTCCCGCGAGGATGATGAGAGAGCGGCTGCACTCCTTGCTACGCTCGTTTCCCGCGACGATCTCCCGGCACTTGCCGGGCTTGTCACGGGACGTGACATCGTGGTCTGCGGGAACGCCCCCTGCCTCATAAAAGAACTCGGCCGCATCCCGGAAGGGAGCGTGGTCTTTGCCGCCGATGCAGCGGCCGACGTCCTCTTCACTCACGGCATCCGGCCTGACGCGGTCTTCACGGACCTTGACGGAGCCACCGACCTGCTCCTGGAAATGAACGCAACCGGAACCATTGTGGTGGTCCATGCACACGGCGACAATGTGCCGCTCCTCCGGCACTGGACAAAAAAATTCACCGGCCCTCTTGTCGCCACTACGCAGAGCATACCGCTCCCGCATGTCCATAACTTCGGCGGTTTTTCGGATGGTGATCGTGCAGTCTTTGCCGCCGATGCGCTCGGTGCGAAAACAATTACGCTTGTCGGCTTTGACCTCGACGACAAAAATGTAGACCCGGTCAAGCGTGGAAAACTTATGTGGGCAAAAAAACTCCTTGCCCTGATCGGCCATGACGGTTGAGGGCGACAAAAACCGGGAGGCGGTGATCCTTGACGGGTACGTGGACGAGCCCGCATGCCTCGGCGTCCCGCCGTACATCTCGCCGTATATCCGGACGGTTGCGGGGGCGCTTGCAGTCCGGGGTTTTTCTGTCCGGTATTTTACCATCGACCAGCTCAGAAGCGATCCGCAGCTGGCAATACCGATGAACCGGGCCGGCATTCTTGTGATGATCGCAGGGGTGACGGTGCCGGGGAAATACCTTGGCGGCACTCCTGCCACCATCACCGAGTGCCAGCAGGTGGGCCATATGGTGAAGGGCCCAAAGAAACTGATCGGCGGTCCCATCGGCTTTGGGTATGCCGGCGAGGGCGGGAAAAAAGCCGTCCGGCAACTGATCACCGGATTTGACGCGCTGCTTACCGGAGAGCCAGCCGTGGCGCTCGATCGGTACCTTACCGGGGGAGAGCCCAACGGGGTCTTCGATTACGCCCTGACCGACCCGTGGAGCGTCGCGGGGGCCAGCATCATCACGCAGCACCCGGACTTCCCGTACGTGATGTGCGAGCTCGAGACCGCCCGGGGCTGCTCCCACGGGGCGACCGGCGGCTGCTCGTTCTGCACCGAACCATTCTATGGCCGGCCCCGGTACCGGTCCGTTGCCGGGGTTGCAGCCGAGGTTACGGCACTGTCGGCGAGCGGCGCCCGGCACTTTCGGGTCGGCCGGCAGCCGGATATCCTTGCGTATGGTGCCGGGGAGGGGGAGTACCCGGCACCGCGCCCGGATCTTCTCGAAGAACTTTTTTCCGGGATCCGGGCCGCAGCCCCGGATCTGAAAACGCTCCACATCGACAACACGAACCCGGCTACCATCGCACGGCACGAGGAGAAGAGCCGGGAGGCGCTTCGCGCCATCTGCCGGCATCACACGTCCGGTGATGTCGCTGCATTCGGTATGGAGACTGCGGACCCGGCCGTGATAGCGGCAAACAACCTCAAGGCGCAGCCGGACGAGGTCTTACGGGCGATAGAAATTGTCAATGAAGTCGGGGGGGCGAGAAAGGACGGGATCCCCGACCTGCTGCCCGGCCTTAACTTCGTCTGCGGGCTTGCGGGAGAGACCCCGGCAACCTACGATAAAAACGAGGAGTTCCTCGCCCGGGTGCTCGCGGCCGGCCTCATGGTCCGGCGTGTCAACATCCGGCAGGTGATGCCGTTTGAGGGGACACGGGCGTACACGGATAACACGCTCGGGAAGAACGAGCGGCGCTTTAAGGCATTCAAGGAGTATGTCAGGAATAAGATCGATCTCCCTATGCTCCAGCGGGTCTTTCCCATCGGGACCATCCTCCGCGATGTACGGATCGAGGTTTCGGGCGAACTCTCGTTTGGCCGGCAGCCGGGCTCATACCCGATCCTCGCGGGCATCCCGGTGAAGCTGCCCGTCCGCACCGTGATCGATGCCGTGGTGGTGGACTGGGGCATGCGTTCGATCACCGCCCTCCCGCTCCCGCTCAACGTCAACACCCTGCCAGTCTCAGCGCTCCGCTGGTTGCCCGGCGTCGGGAAGAAACGGGTGGCTGCCGTGATTGCGAAGCGCCCGTTTGCAGATATCGCAGAATTTAATAAAGTTGCGGGGAACTCGCCGCTCGATTTGCTTCTGGAATGTTAACACAAATAAAAAAACATCCAAATCATTACAACCCGACAATACGAATTCACTAGGACGATCGGGATACGTACCCTTTTAGTCTGGGAGGAATATGGTGAAAAAATCAAATCGGGGCTGGATGGCACTCAGTATCCTCTTCAGCCTTGTAGTTATCGTCATCATATTCGCCACAACCTTCAACGAAGAAACGATCGGCTACATCCTCGCATTTAACCTCGTATTTCTGGTCATTGCTATCCTGTTCCGGTTGCTTGCGCTGGTGATCTGGGGTATGCGGGTCCACCTGATGTCCGCTTCCCTTGGCTATCGTGTACCGCTCCCGTACTGCATCAACATGGTACTTGCCGGGCTGCTTGCCGGCACCATCACTCCCGGACAGGTGGGAAACGACCCGGTACGGGTGCACGAACTTTACCGTGGCGGCGTCAGGATGGGAGATGCCATCGCGGTTGTTATCATGGAACGGTTCCTTGACGGGCTCATCCTTTCTGTCATGGGAGTTCTTATCCTCTTTGTGATGCTGCCGTATTTCCTCGGCACGTTTAGTCCTGCCCTGGTAATCCTTGTTGCCTTCGCCCTGGTCTTCATGATCGGGGTCCTTGTCCTCCTGGTTCTCGCCATAAGATACCCGAAAAAAACAAAATCTCTCGTGATGAGGCTGGTTAACTGGGTGGTTGCCCGGTTCTTCAAATCCTCTGATACGGACCAGAAAATAACCGGGCGGGCAGAACGCGAGATTGAAAATTTTTTTGAGGGCACGACCCGGTTTACCGGACCTGCACGAAGGGGTCTTGTCGTCGGTGGAATCTTAACAGGACTTTTCTGGACGAGTGAGTTTCTGGTCGCTTCGGTTATTATGATGGGTCTCGGCCTTAGCCCCTACATCCTTGAATCCATGTTCTTCCAGATCATCCTTGCCATCATCATGATGATCCCGCTCACACCAGGGTCATCGGGGATCACCGAGCTCTCCACATCTTCGCTGTATGCACTGATCATTCCCTCAGGAATGATCGGGATCTTTGTCATCCTGTGGCGTTTTGTGACATTCTACTTAAATATCATTCTCGGCGCCGTTGCAGGACTTGCCATCTTCAAACGGGAGCTGAAAAACAAGGAAAAAGAGGAGGACAAGAGCCAGAAATCAGGATAAACAAGCGGGGTGGCTTCCCGGTTATACCCGCTCTTTTTCCGGGGGTTTATTCATCACGGTCTCTTCATCCGGGGCGCTCGTTTTGTATTCCCGCCGGGTATACGTATATTTTTTGGAAATTCCTCCGTCGAGGATGATACGATACCATTCATAGATTGTTTTCCAGAACCCGTACTGGTTATATCTCCGGAAATCGAACCCGACTTTCAGGTCGGGGTTAAAGACGACTTTTCCCTCTTTTCTCATCCGGGTCGCCACTTCAAGATCGTCCCCGGCATCCATAATCCTGTACATCCCGATGCGATTCAGGGTGTCATACCGGAAGATGGTGTTACAGCCGAGCGTGTAATAATACATCCGGGTGGCAGCCCCGAATCGTATCAGGAAATTGAACAGCAGGACATACTGCCGGTTTTTTGGCGTATCTTCAATCGAGGTTACCGGGCCAAAGGCAAGGACCGCACGGGGTTCCTGGAATGAAAAAAGGATCTGTTCAATCCAGTCATGGGCGACGATACAGTCAGCATCGGTTGTCGCAACGATATCATACTTCGCCCGGCGAAATCCATCGTTTCGCGCACCGGAGACCTTTTCAGATTCCTGGATAAATACAAGATCCGCGTACTCTGCTGCAATCTCCCGTGTCCGGTCACGGGAATTTCCATCAACGACGATCAGTTCATAGGAACTGCGGGGAACCGTCTGGCTGCACAGGGCAGACAGGCACCTCCGGATATTAGCCTCTTCATTGTATGCCGGGATGATTACGGATATCATGATGTGCCCTAATTCTGACAGGATCCTAAAGAATTGTCTTTAATTATTGGGATTAATCTTGAAAATAGTTATGCAGAAAGAAAAGATCTGGTACGTTAAGCGTGCAGGAATCCTTCGGGATTCTCTGCCTACATCTTTTTTAATTCTGTAACTTTCAGGATATCTGTCCGGGTCACGATCCCGACAATCCGGTCCTCATGCACGATCGGTATCCTGCCGATGTTCCGGGTTGACATGATCCGGAGGGCGTCCAGCACCGATGCCGTTGGTGGGAGGGTGACAATATCCCGGGTCATGATATCCTTTACCTGCATCGCTTCGCGGTCGATAGGCGAGGTGTGATTCACGTCCGCAAGTGTCACCATGCCCACGAGCATGTCGCGTTCGGTGACCGGGAAACCGAGGTGCTTGCTCGCGTACATCATGTCGATCACTTTTGAAAGCGGCATGTTTTCGGGCACCGTGGTCACCGGGGCAGTCATCATGTTGCCCACGGTCACATCCTGTAACAGGACGTTGTACTGGACGGCCGTCGATTCCATGCTCGCCCCGATGTAGATGAAGAGCGCGATCAGGATCAGGAACGGGGAGAAAAGGTAGAGGCCGATAATCCCGAAGATGACGGCGAATGCCTTGCCGACATTTGCCGCGATCCGCGTTGCACGGTCAAGCGGCATCTTGATCGCAAGCACCGCCCTGAGTACCCGGCCGCCGTCCATGGGGAAGGCCGGGATCAGGTTGAACGCAAAGAGGATGATGTTGAGCACGCCGAGGTACCCGAAGATGAAGACAAGAACGCCCTGTGTGGGAGCGTCGGCTGCCATCGCCGGGGTTATGTACACGAGCCCGCAGCAGAAAAGACCAAAGACGAGGCTCATCACCGGCCCGGCAAGCGCCATGGGGAGTTCTGTCCGGGGTTCCGGCGCCCCTTCGTCCATCTGGGCGACGCCGCCAAACATCAGGAGCGTGATGCTCTGCATTTTGATGCCTTTAGCCTTCGCGACAAGCGAGTGGGCAAGCTCGTGGACGAGCACCCCGAGAAAGAGCCCGAGTGCGACAAGCGTCCCGAGGATCCAGGGCATGAAACCAGAAGTTATTATGCTCGTATCGATCGTAACGTGGAAAATTTCTATGAGCATGTCCGTCGTGGACGTTATCTGGCTGCCGATAATGTACGCAAACAGCGGGATGACCAGCAGAAAGGTGTAGTGGAGCAGGATCGGGATGTCAAAAAGCCGCCCGATTCGAAGTGATCCGTCCATAAAGTATGGATTATCTTTTTAACCCATATGGTATATACTTTCATCTGATAACGATGGAAACCCAGATTACGGATTTATTCGGGCTTTCGATTTACACTGACAAGGGCATGTACATCGGAGAAGTCGACGATGTTGTCATCGATGTGGACTCTAAGAAGATCGAATCGCTTGTGGTGGGTAAGGTAAACGACCAGCTCTTCGAGCTCAAGAATTATAAGGGCCTCAAGATCCCCTACCGGATCATCAGCGCTATCGATGATATCGTGCTTATCCGCCACCTGCCGGGCGCGTTCGCATCCGGCACGATTGAGGAACAATAAACCGGGTTTTAGCAGTAACGATAGTCCGGGTGGTGCGGGGCCGCCCCCTTTTTTTCTCCGCATTGGTGGTATTCATGGAAAACCGGGAGATCTTTTCAAATCTAGCCACGATTTCCCCGGTCTTTGTCCGGCTCGATGGCCGCGCGTTCCACGGGCTGACCAGGAAGTTCGGGTTTGTAAAACCGTTTGACGACCGGTTCAATAATGCGATGGTCGAAGTCTGCCGGTTACTTGTCGGGGAGAGCGGCCTTACGCCGGTTTTTGCGTACACGTTCTCGGACGAGATCAGCCTGTACCTTACCGAACTTCCCTTCTCGGGCCGGGTTGAGAAGATCGATTCTGTCGCCGCTTCGTATGCGGCAAGCGCTCTCACGCTTGCGCTTGATGCAAAAGCACCGCTCGCGTTTGATGCGCGGATCGTGCAGGCAACCCCCGAGTCCGCGATCGAGTACATAACCGGCCGGCAGGACGAGGCATGGCGCGACCACCTGAATGCCTACTGCCAGCAGGCGCTGATCAGTGAAGGGATGGACGGGACCGACGCGGCAAGAAAGCTCAAGGGGATGCCGGCGCAGGAGCTCCACGAGATGATGCACAAGCGGGGTGTCAATCTCGCAAAGACACCGGCCTGGCAGCGCCGGGGAGTGCTTGTCTGCAAAAAGGAGATCGAAAAAGAAGGCTACAATCCGATCACAAAAGAGCACGTGACGGTGACACGGAGCATGGTTGTCACGGACCGCGACCTCCCGCTCTTTACGACACCGGAAGGGCAGGCGTTCTTGAAGAAGCTGATCGGTGGCACCGGTGGCCCGTAATCTCCGGCAGGTTCTCGTCCCGATAATCCCCCTGGATTTATTGATCCCGGCCGGACTTAAAACCAAAAAGCAGTTTTATGGAAGCGGTCAAAGATTCACCAGTACTGTCAATAGCACCCGGGACCGTTTTCCCTGTAATGTAACGAAGCGGGAAAGATTCCGTACACCGGCTCCCTAAAAAGACCGGGGCGCCGTCACCGGAAACTCATAAAAAAATAATCGGGGGAAGAGATGCAGCAGATTATCAGGACAAAAAAAGAGGATGGGCTCCAGGAGGTCACGGCCGATATCAGCGGGATCGAAGACGGTGCATGGATCCGCCTGTTCAATACCTCGGAGCCCGAACTGAAGATCATAGGCGAGACCTGTGGGATCCCCCTTGATTTCCTGAAAGCAGCGCTCGATGAGGAAGAGCGGCCGCGTATCGACATGGAAGACGGGGTCGTCCTTGTTGTTATCGATATCCCGACCGTGATGGAGAACGAGGGCATCCGCACCCTGACGACGCTGCCGCTCGGGATCATCATCACCGAAAAAAATCTCGTCACGGTCTGCAAGTACGAGACCCACATTCTTGATGATTTTATCTCGGGGAAAGTCCGCCACTTTGCGACGTTCAAGAAGACCCGGTTCCTGTTCCAGATTTTTTACCGGAACGCGTCCTCTTATTTGACGCACCTCCGCCAGATCGAGAAGTCGATCTCGCACATCGAGTCAGAGCTTCACAAATCCATGAAGAACGAGGAGCTCTTCCATATGATGGAGATGCAGAAAAGCCTGATTTACTTCTCGACATCGCTCAAGAGCAACGAGGTTGTGCTCGAACGGATCATGCGGGTAAAACCGCTCCGGATGTACGAGGAGGATTCCGAACTTTTAGACGATGTTATTATCGAGAACAAGCAGGCCCTTGAGATGTCGCAGATCTACCTGCACATCATCAACGGTATGACCGATACGTTTGCGACGATTATCTCGAACAACCTGAACATCGTGATGAAGTTTTTGGCATCCGTTACGATTATCCTTGCGATCCCCACGATGATTGCAAGTTTTTACGGGATGAATGTCGGGGATATCCCGCTGTCGGGCAGGCCCTTTGCCTTTGAAACGATCTTTATTATTTCGTTTATGATCTCGGCAGCGATGGGCGTTTTGATGTGGAGAAAGAAAATTTTTTAAATTTTTTGGCGTGTCTCATTTGCCCCATTGCGGGTGCGGGGTATATTTTTGGCCGGGATTTTTTTCTTTTCCTGCACGCGGGGCCAGACCTGATCTTTATCCCGTGCTCTCTTCCATGAGCCACTTCCAGACCGGTTGAATGGTGATGGTCGAATCACCAAGCTTTCGGGTCTCTTCCTGGTGGCTTGTCAGGATAATGCCTTCGTGCAACCCGAAACTGTCCATGGCCTCAAGAATCCCGCCGATCTCCCGGTCCTCGTTGTCGTTATTGAGTTCATGACATACCTGTATGGCCCGGGTTATTTTCCGGCCGCGCCTGATGATAAAATCGCATTCACGATCCCCGGAATAATAATACACTTCGCTGCCCCTGCGCAGCAACTCGACAAACACAATATTTTCAAGAAGCCGCCCGGTATTGGGCGAGGAAGAAAACCCATTGAGAATGCCAAACGCGGTGTCGATCATGTAGATTTTTCGCGGGGAGTTCAGTTGTTTTTTTACGGAATAGTCAAACCGGGAGAGCTCAAAGAACAGGTATGCGCCGGAAAGGTAGGAGACGTATTCCTTGACGGTGATCGCGTTTTTGAGCCCGAGCGTCTTTTTTAAGGAGTTATAGGTAAACGGGAGCGCGATGGACGAGGCGAGCATGCCGACCAGTTCCCGTACGAGCCGCTGTCTCCGGATGGAATACCGGGCAATGATGTCCCGGTAGAGTATATTGTCGTACAGCGTCCTGATGTAGTCGGGGTCGGAATTTTTGAGATATTCCGGCATCCCGCCGGTTTGGGTATATGTCTCAAATGCGGAAATGAGCCTGACCCGTTCTTCCGTCAGGTACGAAGAATCCCTGCCGGTATCGATCCTGTTGAACCGTAAGAATTCCGCAAAGGAGAACGGGTAGACGCTAAAGAGTTTGTATCTCCCGGTGAGCCGGGTCCCGAATTCCTGGCTCAGCAGTGCGGCGTTTGAGCCGGTGAGCACGACTTTCTTGCCCTGGTCCTGGAGCCGCCGGACAAAGGTCTCGAACCGGTCGATGTTCTGGATCTCGTCAAAGAAATAGATCTCAGGCACACCGTACACTTCGAAGAGGACTTCATTGAGCGTCTCAAAGTCTTCTGCGCGGAATGCCAGCAGACGCTCGTCCTCGAAGTTGATATAGCAGTACCGGGTTTTCTTCTGCATGATCTGTTTTAAGAGCGTTGATTTGCCGCACCGCCGGATCCCGGTGAGGATCAGCACCCGGTTGTCGCTGAATGCATCGAGAACCTCAGGAAGGATCGACCGTTCGATATAATCGCCGCCTTTTTCGATCTGGTTCTTCTGCTGGATCACAAGGTGACGCAGGATCTCCCGGGAACTCATACTAATTAGTAATTAGTAGATATACTAAAATGTTCTCATTGGTAATGAGTGCCCTGGTGTGTCACCGGGTTCATCCATGACGACCGGGGCCGGTATTTCCATGATCCCCGGTGACACCGGGTATTCCGGCCCCGTATTGGGCCCCGATTACCCTGTTTTTCCGGCCGGGAGGCACTCATGGGCTTAAAACCGGCACTAATTGAGGCGCTAAAGGGCTTTTTTACGCCGGAGAGACCCGGCACCTAATAGCAGCGTTCCAACAGCCGGGTTTTCCCGGGAGGTGCTGGCGGACGTGGGATCGAACAGAACGCGGATAGAGGGCTCCGGAGGGTATCCGGGAGAGTTCACGTCGGAGAATTTTTGCGGGAGGCACAATTTCCGATTGAGTTACCCTTTTAAAACCCGTTCCCGGATCGAGAGAAAAAACATCGAACCTCAAGGCCAGGTGCCGGTGCAGAGTCTCCGTCGGAGAATGAGTGCCTGCCCCCTACGGCCGGAGCGTTTTAAATGTGTTGAACTGCACAAAATGGCAAATTCCGGTACATATTTTTGGGGATTTGATAGGATTGGCCTCGGATTGGCGTATTTCGGACAAACTGAACCTCTGTGGTACGCTCATAGTCCCTTTTAATAAGAGGATCTCCCCCGGGATCGGATTACGGTACATAAATCTGAAAAGAAGGGGGGTTTCCGGATCGGATCCCGGTACTCTCGAATCTGCAAACATATCCACACCATAACCATATTAACTTTCCAAGTTAACCACACTACACTGTGGATAACGAGTACCTGATCCGGCTCATCTACGAATACAACCCCCAGCTGGCAGGGCATCCCCTCGCAGTCCCGGAGTTCCGGCGGGATCTCTACGCGGAGATACAGCCATGGCTTCCAAAAAAACAGGCAATCGCTATCGTGGGCCTGCGCCGGACTGGCAAGACCACGCTCATGCGCCAGCTCATGGAAGAGACGGGCAGGGAAAAAAAGGCGCTCTTCTTCTCCTTCGATGAAGAGGTGACGCAGAAGAAAGAGGTGCTGGTCTTTATTCTCGATTATGCGGTAAATACCCTCGGCGCTGCCACCATCTTCCTCGATGAGATCCATTACGTGGCCGACTGGGAAGGGACGCTCAAGCGCTACTACGACCAGAAAAACCTCAAGTTCATCGTCTCCGGATCGGAATCGCTGGAGATCTCGAAAGCGAAGGCCACGCTTGCCGGGCGGCTGGTCACATTCCCGTTAAATCCCCTGACATTCCGCGAATACCTTGCGATGAAAGGGCGGATCATCGAACCGGCGGGTGCGGCGCTTGACGATTTCGCCGCAACAAACCGGCTGTACCTCACGTGCATCACCGAAAAAGAGTACTTTGAACACGAATTTTTGGAATATCTCTACAAAGGCGCATTCCCCGAGCTCGTGAACGAAGAGGACAGCACCGTGATCCGGAAATATATCCATGATCTTGTTGTAAAAAAGATCATCTACCAGGATATCCCGGCAATATTTGATGTCAGGCGGCGCGACATCCTCCACGAAATGTTCCGGTACACCTGCGAGACCTCATCGAACCTTTTCGATATCCAGAACCTGTCCCGGATCTTTTCTGTCCATTACGAGACCGTGACAAGTTACCTCTTCTACCTCAGGATTGCATTCCTCGTCAGGGTCGCGGAGTCCTACACCGGCAGCCCGGCAAAACGGGCGCGGAAGAACAAAAAACTGTATGTTATCCACCCGTCAATCGCCTGCGCCGTCCTCGGCTACGACCGCACCCAGCTCATCGACACCGTTCTCGGCCGGTATGTCGAGACGCTCTTTGCCGGGGACTATTTCTGGCGGGATGCAAAAAAACGCGAAGTGGATGTTGTCCGGGAACGAGGTGGTACGTTGATCCCGATCGAAGTGAAATACCAGAGCCGGATCAGCCCGTCCGATGCCGGGAACATCCTGGCCTTCATGGATGCCCGCCACCTCCCGACCGGCATCATCATCACCCGGAACATGATGGAAAAGACCGCCGCCAGCGGTAAAGAGATCCTGTACATTCCCGCGTGGCTGGCTCTTCTCGCACAAAACCTGTAACCCGACACTTCCATGCGTTCCCGGAGACACCGGATATTCCGGACCCATATTGGGCTCCGATCACCTCCTTTTTCCTACCGGGAGGCACTCATGGGCCAAAAACAGGCACTAATTCAGGGTAAAAAGGGTATTTTAACGTCGGAGAGCCCCGACACCTAATAGCAGCGTTCCAGCGGTCGGGTTTTTTCGGGAGGAACTGGAGGATGTGGGATCGAACAGAACGCGGATATGGGGCTCCGGAGGGTATCCTGGGAAGTTCACGCCGGAGAATTTGTAGGGGAGGCAGAATTTCCGAATGATTTACCCTCAAAAACCCGTTCCCGGATCGATGAAAACTGTCGAACCACAGCCCCGGTGCCGGTGCAGGAGTCTCCGTCGGAGAATGAGGCCCTGCCCATTCCGGCCGGAGCGTTTTGAAGGTGTTGAAATGCACAAAACGGGTGCAGTTTTACACACATTTTTGGAATTCGACTGTATTGTCCCCGGATTGCCGTATTTCCGGGTAAATCGGGCTTTCGTAGAACGCTAATATACGCTTTTGGGAGGCAGATCTCCCTCCGGATCGGACTAGGATACCTGGAAATGAAAAGAAGGGGGGTTTTGGGAGTGTCCCCAAGATGTCGGAATTGTTACTATTTTCACTTTCGAGTTCCCCACATGCGTGGGGATGAACCGTTCCGCGAGTGCGACCGGGCTGTGCAGGAAACGAGTTCCCCTCAAACAAAAAAGGGAACGATCTCTCGCAATTTCCTTTTGTCATTCCCAGCAGAACCCCAATCATGATAGATCCCGGAAGGGAACGTCACGATTATGATGGACAAGCTTCCTTTATCCCGGGTGTACCGCTTCATTGAGCCGGGGCCGGTTGTCCTGGTGACAACGGTACAGAAGAAAGAGCGTCCCAATATCATGACTATTGAGTTATCACATGGTGATGCAGGATGGCATCCCTCCGCTCGTCGGCTGTATGATCGGGCCCTGGGATTACAGTTTTCGGGCGCTTCGCGCGACCGGGGAATGCGTGATCGCTGTCCCCACCGTCGATCTCGCCACAAAGGTTGTTGAGATCGGCAACTGCTCCGGTGCGGACATTGACAAATTCGAGGTGTTCGGCCTGACACCGGTCTCCGCAAAAAAAGTGAAGCCGCCGCTTGTTGCCGAGTGCCTCGCCAATTTCGAATGCCGGGTGAATGACGACAGCCTTGTCGACAGATACAACATGTTCGTTATGGAAGTGGTCGAGGCATGGGTCGATCCGGAGCGTAAAGAACGCCGGGTCATCCACCACCGGGGAGATGGCACCTTTGTCGTTGACGGCAGGGTTCTCGACCTTAAGAAAAAAATGGTGAAATGGCCTGCATATGTCCAGTGACCGAATACACCCGGTCCTGCCAGATTCCTCCGGAATCCATCATTGACCCGAAGCAATCCGGGCTCAATATGACCCCCGATTGCCCTTCCCTCACCCCAAACGGAGCCCGTATAGGGCTCCGTTTAAAAATACCCACAATTTGGGCTTATTTTCGAAATCGGACGAAATAAAACGGACCCGATAACGCGGTTTTTGGGCAGATCTCAAGGAAAAATTGCCACTTGGACGATCCAGAAAACAGAGGCCGCCAGAACACGAATATGGGGCTGTAAAGGGCATTATATGGGGCTCAATATGGGCTTATTTTTGCAAACGGGGCAGATAAATTGCTGCATTTCCGGAAAGATTGAAACGGGCGATTTTACGGGCGTTTCCGGTACTGCCCCGGATGTGAGATATTGCATTAAATGGGCTGCCTCCCCCCTTGGGGAGAGTGGGGGGACCCTCAAAACTTATCAAAACGATTCAGAAAAATGGTATGAGCACAGGTTTTCTCCAGTGCAAAAAAAGAGATTTGGTGATTACTGAAATAGAAGCCACCTTGAGTTTATCATGGTGGTCGTTATTAAGGAATCATTAAAAAATTATTCAGAACCTGATTTGAAACGGCCATATTTTTTATGAGCCTGTTCGATGGTCATAATGTCCAACACTTTTACGACATTTTCTTTATCGTAAATCCGGTAAAATGCAGTCCACGATCTCCCGATGTGCAGCCGGTAAAGAATATAGCCCCCCCGAAGACAGAACTTTTCTTTATCCCCTCGTTTCCCCGGATAGGGATCTTCCTTGAGGGTATCCAGTTTTTCTTTGGTTATTCTTCGGCTTTTTTCATCGAATCCGTTGATCTTATCGATCTGTTTTTGTTCGATGAGAAGGGCAAACGTCAATCTTTAATCTCCGAGAGTGGGACAAATATTCCCTCTTCTTCAATGCGCATCATATCAGATGCAAGCCGATCCTTTTTTCGCGCCTCAATCAAATCTTCCAGAAGTTCTGTGTAAGTCTGGCCGGCTGAACGCATTTCTGAAAGTTCCTTCCATACCGGTTCTGTTACCGGGATTCTCTTCACTGCTGGCATGATCATATTGTAAACATTGTAAATATGAATACGTTTGTCTTGTTCCTGTTTCGCCTCATCTATTGCCCGATTTTTGATCTCCATCAGCATCAGTACTTCTCTAAATTTTCCTTTACAAACATCAGAATTTTTTTGATAGGACTTACCGAAGCGATTCCCGGCCCACGTCTTTTAATGCCCCAGCTACCAGTTCGATGATGTTCATGGCCCCATCAAAGAGGGAGGGGTCGTGCTCGACAAAGACGACTGAATGGCCGGCTTCCCTGAGCATGGTAAGGAGCTGGTGGGCAGTAAATGCCCGGCGGATCTCAAAGTTGGTCGATGACCGCTGGATGCCCGACAGGATGCGGGAGTAAATCTCCCCTATGTAGAGGAACAGGAACCGCTGGAGATCCGCGTTGCTGTTGAGTGCCGCAACCATCACCTTCTCTGGAGCGATCACGGCAGAAAATGTTCCCGGCTGGAGCGCCAGTCCCTTGCGGATCTCGATCTGCATAGCATCGGATCACTACCCCACTGAGGGAGATAAGGATCCGGCCATGTGCGGTGCGAAAGTGATCCTTAACCTGATGCCGGCGCAAGGTTCCGAGCGATCTACCGGATGCTCAAGGGCTACGAGAGCCAGGGGAAGAATTACACGGGCCTTTTAGAGAAGTGCCCGGCACTTTCGTTCACCGACCGGACCGTGATGCTAAAGGAGGACGAAGGTCTCTCTGTCCGGCGCCGGACCGAGGCGTTCACGTGGAGCCGCGAGATCTACCGGCAGTGGGCGAACGGCGGGGCCTGCTGGCTCGACCGCGATCTGCACGATGACCATCACGATCACGATGGCGATCACGATGATGACGACAAGGACAATAAAAAAGAGCAAGGATGACGAAAAGTCATTTACAGCATTACAGCACGTTTACAGCAGTTTTACAGCAACTGCTGTAAATCAAAATGGCAAACCGGTGCGCCCGGTTCCAGCAAAGAAGAGTATTCTGATAATATTTCTGTACTTAGAGAATGTCATTTACAGCAAAACCGGAATTATGGAGGTGACAAAAATTCCGGAAAAACTGCAGATCAGTGTCTCCATGATTCTGAAATTGCTGTAAACAAAAATCGATCTCGGACCGGAGCGGCAAAGATCGCGAATCCGGCCCCGCAAACTCCTCCGGGTTCTTACAGCACGTGCTGTAAAACTGCTGAAATGAGCCCGGATCCGGACCCCTCTGCTGTAAACAAAGATCGGGTCCGGCCCATCAAGGCCCGCGACTACAAAAAACTCGAGATCCCGGACCCCAACGGACCTTCGAGTAAATCCTCACGAGAACAAGGATTAAAAACCAATTTGTCGCGTTCGATCTGCCGACCACACATAATGAGACGAAAATACCGATATCTTTCATCAGGTCTTTTTTTAAAACGTGCCGGTTCGTCCATTCCACTGTGCGGCTCACGGCAACCGGGAACCCGGGCTGTGTCGGGCATGAATGAGTAAAAGCCCCGTATATCTCAGATGCGCCTCTCGATATCCGTCAGATGTAAACGTTTATTGGGTATGCTGTATACTGTATACCATATGCAAGCGGCAAAATCAACAGCACGGCGGGGACGGCAGGTGCCGGTAGTCCGTGTCCCGGATCCTCCCCACAAGCCCCGGAAACGAAACCCGGCACAATTTACCGATTTAGCAAAAGAACGGCTGGACCATGTCAAGCAGGTTGAACGACTGGATACGTACAACGATGCAATAGAGTTCCTGTACCGTGCATGGCGGAAAAATCTTCCCGAATGCGGGGGAATGATGCCGGACCTGCCGGAGTTTGTACGGGATGAGGAGGATGATCCCTATCGCATACCTTCTTGATACGTGGGCATGGATAGATCACCTGAAAAATAACAATCCGGCAGTCTCTCTGATCCTCCGGGGAAATGAACCGGTGTTTACATCAGTTGTTACGCTGACAGAGATATTCATTCTCAGTCAGCGGGGAGGTGGCCGTGAACAGGGCGAGCGTGCTGTCCGGTTCATCAGCGAGGGTAGTCGCATTCTCCCCGTAACCCCGGAAATCGCGATACGTGCCGGGACGTATGAAAAAAAGAAGTTTGCCGGCGGGATAGCTGACCGGCTCATCCGTGCAACCTCTGAAAATAACAATTTACTGCTCGTGACCGGTGACCAGCATTTCAAAGGCCTGGCCGGCGTGCAGTATCTCGGGAAAAAATAACCTGTATCTCACCCTCTTTTTATGGGGTTATTCTCAAACGGAATCCCAATCCTGATATATCCCTCACGGGAAAGTGACGATCATGATGGACAAGCTTCCTTTATCCCGGGTGTACCGCTTCATAGAACCGGGGCCGGTCGTCCTCGTGACAACGGTGCAAAAGAAAGAACGTCCCAATATCATGACTATTGAGTTATCACATGGTGATGCAGGATGGCGTCCCACCGCTCGTCGGCTGTATGATCGGGCCCTGGGATCACAGTTTTCGGGCGCTTCGCGCGACCGGTGAATGCGTGATCGCTGTCCCCACGGTCGATCTCGCCACAAAGGTGGTTGAGATCGGCAACTGCTCCGGTGCGGACATTGACAAATTCGAGGCGTTCGGCCTGACACCGGTCTCCGCAAAAAAAGTGAACCCGCCGCTTGTTGCCGAGTGCCTCGCCAATTTCGAATGCCGGGTGAAGGACGACAGCCTTGTCGATAGATACAACATGTTCGTTATGGAAGTGGTCGAGGCATGGGTCGATCCGGAGCGTAAAGAACGCCGGGTCATCCATCACAGAGGGGACGGCACTTTTATCATTGACGGCAGGGTTCTCGACCTGAAGAAAAAAATGGTGAAATGGCCTGCATATGTCCAGTGACCGAATACACCCGGTCCTGCCAGCTACCTCCGGAATCCATCATTGACCTGAAGCAATCCGGGCTCAATATGACCCCCGATTGCCCTGCCCTCACCCCAAACGGAGCCCGTATCGGGCTCCGTTTAAAAACACCCTCAATTTGGGCTTATTTTCGAAATCGGACGAAATAAAACGGACCCGATAACGCGGTTTTTGGGCAGATCTCGAAGGAAAAATTGCCACTTGGACGATCCAGAAAACAGAGGCCGCCAGAACACGAATATGGGGCTGTAAAGGGCATTATACGGGGCTCAAAATGGGCTTATTTTTGCAAACGGGGCAAATAAAATGCCTCATTTCCAGAAAGATTGAAACGGGCGATTTTACGGGCGTTTCCGGTACTGCCCCGGATGTGAGATATTGCATTAAATGGGCTGCTCCCCCCTTGGGGAGAATGGGGGGATCCTCAAAACTTATCAAAACGATTCGGAAAAATGGGATGAGCACAGGTTTTCTCCGGTGCAAAAAAAAAAGATTTTACTATTTAGTTCGCTTTCGAGATCCCGATTGTCATTGCGATCCCTTCAACATCCCACTCTTTGATGAGCTGGTACGCAGATGTTGCCGGTTCAGTTGCATTATGCAGTGACAAGTTCTTTGCCCGGACCTCTTCCGCAATCCCGGTCTTCCAGCCCCCGCTGACAAGATCACAGATCCGTTTATCCGCAACCGACACATCGGCCGTGATAAAGTCCTCGACCGCGAGATCGAGCTGCCGGCGCATCTCCTGGATCCGGCGGATCACTTCGCGGGCATAGCCTTCCGCTTCAAGGTCTGGCGTGAGTGCCACGTCCACGTACACGGTCGCGTCCTCCATGGGTGCGGAGAAGATATCGGCCGGAAGTTTTTCCGTGAAGGTCACGTGCTCTGCACCGATCTCGTACTTCGCATCGCCACTCACGAGTGTATAGGTCTGCCCGGCACCGGTTGCGATCCTGATCGCATTACCGTCAGCGGCTTCGATGAGCCCCTTGACCGTAAACGCGTTCTTGCCAAACCCTTTCCCGAGCGTCTTCATCACCGGCTCCGCGTGCCAGCCGATCCGGTCCCACCGGCCCATCACGACCGTCACCTTGCGGGCGTTGGCCCGGTCCATGCAGATCGCATTGAGCCGGGCGACAGCATCCTTGACCTCTTCCTTTGCGGTCACGATTACGACTTCGTCGACCGGCCAGCGGAGTTTCCGTTTCCCGGCCTGCCGGGCGTTCTGCACCGCGTCGTCAAACGAGCGGGCGAGTTCCATTGCGTGCTCCAGTTCCGCGTTAACAAGCGAATTGTCGCAGGCTTCCCAGTCGAGCATATGCACGCTTGCCGGGTCGTTTTTGCACCGGAGGTTGCCGTAGATCTCCTCGGTAATATGTGGGCAGAAGGGGGCCATCAACGCTATGAGCCGGCGCATCACGTAATAGATTGTCTCGTAGGCAAACACCTTCTGTTCGGACTCGCCTTCCAGCCACATCCGGGGCCGGACGAGCTGGACGTACCAGCGCGAGAGATCTTCAAGGATGAAGTTGATCAGTTCGCGGGTCGCCCGGTGGAGCTGGCACTCCTTTGTCGCCGCGTCCACGATGCCGGCGACCGTGTTCACCCGGGAGATAATCCAGCGGTCCTCGTCGGGAAGTTCGTGGAGGTGCGAGGCGATATATGCCTTGTCCCAGATCCCGTCCTTTGACTGCGGCTCGAAATGATCGAGGATCATGTACGGCATCGGGAACCGGTACACGTTCCAGAGGATGTTTACCGCACGGTTCACGGTTGCGACCCCGTCCCAGTTGAACTTCAGGTCGTCCCACGGTGCCGATGAAGAGAGCACGTAGAACCTGAGCACGTCAACGCCGACTTTTGCTACCACTTCCTCAGGGGATACCACGTTCCCAAGGCTCTTTGACATCTTCTTTCCCTCGGCATCGAGAGCAAAACCGTGCATGCAGACGCTCTTGTACGGCGCTTTCCCGAATGCAATCGTGCTTGCGCCCAGCTGCGAGTAGAACCAGCCCCGGGTCTGGTCCTGGCCTTCAGTGATAAAATCAGCCGGCCAGAGTTTCTCGAACTCTTCAGTCTTTGCCGGGAAGCCAAGCGTCGCCCACGACGCAACCGCGGAATCAAACCAGACATCGAAGATGTCCCCGACCCGGTGCATCGTACCGCCGCATTCGCAGGGGACCGTCACCGAGTCCACGAACGGGCGGTGGGGATCGGGCACGGTTGTTCCGCTCGCCTTTTCAAGTTCCGCAATGGTGCCGATGACCCGGTACTTGTCGCACTTATCGCAGACCCAGACCGGGATCGGGATGCCCCAGTACCGCTGCCGGGAGATACACCAGTCCCGGGCCTCCTTGATCCAGTCATAGAACCGGGCGCTGCCTGCCCATTCGGGATACCACGTGACCTTTTCGACCTCGGAGAGCATGAGATCCCGGATCTCCGAGGCCTTCAGGAACCACTGCGAGGTCGCCCGGAAGATGATCGGCGTCTTGCAGCGCCAGCAGTGGCCGTACCGGTGAGTGATTTTTTCTGTCGCAAGCAGGTGGTCACCCAGCGCATCGAGTACGTCCTGGTTTGCATTCCGGACAAATTTCCCGGCAAAAATTCCTGCCGCAGGCAAAAACTTCCCGGCACCGTCAACCGGGCAGACAATGGCCAGTTTCTCCTTTGTCCCGAGCACGTAGTCGTCCCAGCCGTGGCCCGGTGCGATATGCACCATACCGGTATTCTCCATCGCGACAAAATCCGCGGCAACGACCCGGTGCGCAATCTCGCGCTGGAGCGGGACCTGTTCTGCGAGCGGGGAGTCGTACTCCCAGCCCAGCAGTTCCGCACCTTTCTTGGTCTCTAAGGTCTTGAACTTCTGGTACCGCCCTTTCTTGAGTACCGGTTTGACGAGGTCTTCTGCCACCCAGAGGAATTCCTCGCGGCCGTTCTTCTCGGCGTGGACTCTTGCGTAGACAAACTCCTTTCCCACCGCAACCGCGACGTTTGCCGGCAGCGTCCAGGGTGTCGTTGTCCAGATAACGAGTGACTCGTTTACTTTACCCTTGATCGGGAACTTCACAAAGACCGAGGGGTCGGTCTCGTCCCAGTATTCAACCTCGGCGTCCGCAATCGCCGTTTCGCACCGGGGGCACCAGTTCACGACCCGGAACCCGCGTTCCAGCATCCCTTTCTCCTCTGCCCGGGCAAGCGTCCACCATGCCGCTTCCACGTATTCGGGCTTGATCGTCTGGTACGCGTTTTTGAAGTCCAGCCAGACCCCGAGGCTCTCGAACTGGGTGTCCATGAGTTCCTTATTCTTGATGGCAAATTCCCGGCACTTGTTGATAAAATTCCCGATCCCGAAGGTCTCGATATCCTTTTTCGAGGCAAACCCGAGCATCTGCTCGACCTTGACTTCAATCGGGAGGCCGTGCATATCGTAGCCCGCACGGTCGATCACATTACGGCCGTTCATCCGCTGGTACCGGAGGAGCGAGTCTTTTATGATCTTGTTCCATGCGGTGCCCAAATGGATCTGCCCCGTGGTGTACGGCGGGCCGTCAACAAAAAAGAATGCCCTGCCGGCACTCCGGTGCTGCTTTACTGCCTTGTAGGTCTCGTGGGTGCGCCAGTATTCCTGCACCTCGCGTTCTATCTCCTTTGCATTGAAGTTCGCGGTGACTTCCTTCACAAAATCCCTCTGTTACGATGGCGGGATGCCCAAACGTATCGATGAATGTTGTCCCTCTATGACAAAGTAGTTTTCTTGTACCAGCCGGTTTTTACCCGGGGCCTCCTGTAACGGCAGTCGGTCAAAATCACAACCTATCTATAGAATTTTAAATATAGTGAGCTTCATGAAACCATCTTTTGCTCTTATGAGTGTTGCCGTGCTGGTCATCCTGCTTGCATGCATTGCCGGCTGTACCACGACATCCTCCCCCCCGACAGCCACGGCACCGGCCTCGACCGCATCCGGTGCCACGGCAAATGCACCTGCGGCCGGGACGGCTGCACCGGCGACTGCGTCAGCCGCAACGTCCGGCATCGACACAACGGTTTCCGTCCACTTCAATGATTATGCATGCATCGATCTCCAGAAGGCGCTTGGCGTGGAGTACCTGTATCCCGATGAGAAGTATACGGTCTGGGTCACCACGCCCGGTTCCGGCACGATCACCCCGAATCTCCTGGTTGTTGATGTCACTGACAACACGAAATTCGGTGCAGTCAAACCCGCCTGGGACACCGTGCAGAAGACCTGGTCCTATGAGGGTATCGTCCCTCTGGTAAAAATTATCGATGTCACCTCTCCCCAGACAAAGACCCTGACAATCAAAAACCAGGGACACTATTATCTCTGCATCGATGACCGCAAGGAAGTCGGTGTCAGCGATGCCGTATACCAGGTGCCGGTCAAAGTGACCCGGGCCTGAAATTTTTTTGTGCCCGTATCATTTTTGTTCCGTTACGGCATACCGACAGCACCGGCCTTTTAAAAAATACCTCCCGGGTATATCCATAAGATCAATTGTTACCGGCCGGTCATCCCTGTATATCAGTTTCCTGTAGTTTTACGTCGTCTGACCCGTCAGTTTTTTATGGATCCCGTAAAAATGCTGTACTGGAAAAAACCCGTATCTGCTCCTTTACGGTCGGGGACTGGCTGTAACGTAAAGATGATACGCATGAAAGGAGGGTGAAAGGAATGGATGTACAAACCTATCCGGTCCTTGTCGGAGGGAAAAAGAAAGAGACACAGGAGATCACCAGCATCCGGTTCCCTTATACCGGCGAGATCTACGCCACGGTCTGCCAGGCCGGCAATGTCGAGATTAAAGCGGCAGTCGCCGCGGCATCCCGGGGGTTTGAAGAAACACGACGGCTCCCGACCCACGCCAGATCGCGGATCCTTGAGCGTCTTTCTGACCAGATACATGCCCGTGCAGATGAACTCGTGGATGTGTTGATCCTTGAGGGTGGAAAAACCCGGAAGTTTGCGACGACCGAAGTCGCCCGGGCCGAGACGACCGTCCGGACTGCCGCAGAAGAGGCCCGGAGAATCTACGGTGAGATCATACCGCTTGACTGGGGCGGGGACAGCGAGGGCCGGACCGGGTATCTCAGGCGCTTCCCGCTCGGGCCGGTGCTGGGGATCGTTCCCTTTAATTTTCCCTTGAATCTCGCCTGCCACAAGCTTGCCCCGGCGATTGCGGCCGGTGATTCCGTCATCCTCAAACCGGCATCAGCCACACCTATCTCAAGCCTGCTTCTCGGGGAGATGGTACTCGAAGCCGGGCTGCCGCCGGATGCGGTAAGCGTCCTTCCCTGCCCGGCCGGGAGGGCCGAACAGCTCGTAAAAGATCCCCGCATCGCGTATCTCTCGTTTACCGGCAGCTGTGCGGTCGGGTGGCACCTGAGGGAGATCGCCGGGAGGAAAAAAGTCGGGCTCGAACTGGGCGGGAACGCGGCCGTGATAGTACATGAGGATGCAAACCTCGGGTATGCGGCATCCCGGATCGCAACCGGTGGTTTCACCAACGCCGGGCAGGTCTGTATTTCCGTGCAGCGGGTGTTCCTGCACCGGCCGGTGTACGACCGAGCCCGTGCGTTGATTCTCGAAGCAGTACAGAAACTTCTGGTTGGCGATCCCCGGGACCCGGCGACCGATGTCGGCCCCATGCTTGACCGGATAAAAGCCGAGCAGGCGTACGTAAAAGTAGAGGAGGCGATCCGCCAGGGTGCCCGCTGCCTTGCGGGAGGAACGCTTGAGGGAACGATGTTTACTCCGACCGTTCTTGAAGGCACGACCCCGAAGATGCGGGTAAACTGCGAAGAAGTCTTTGCGCCGGTGATTTCGCTTCTCCCGTACGATACGTTCGCAGACGCGATCCGCATGGCAAATGACGGGGATTACGGGCTCCAGGTGGGCATCTTCACGCAGGATATCAGCCGGGCGCTCCACGCATTTGACGAGATGGATGTCGGCTGCGTGCAGATCAACGATATCCCTACGTTCCGGGCCGATCACATGCCGTATGGCGGGGTCAAAGGATCTGGCCTGGGTCGCGAGGGCCCACGGTACGCGATTGAGGAGATGACCGAGCTCCGGTTGATGGTGATCAACCGGCAGGGTGGAATGGAAACCTGAACTACCGGGAGTTATTCCTGCAAAGTGCCCTGGTAAAAAAGATCCCTGCCGGGGGATTACCAGAGGATGATCTCGACCTCGCGGCCGGTCTCGATCCCCTCGCTTTCAGCCGGGACACGGATCACGCCGTTGCTCTTTGCGAGCGTATTTAAGAGCCCGGATTTTCCGAAGAGCGGGGTTGCAATCCCGTCCTTCACAGAGACCCGGATATAGTCTTCCCGACCCTTTGTTGACGGCACGTTCATTGCGAGTTTTGCCATCACCGTCACCGGTTCCGGTGCGGCACTGCCGGTCATGTCATCGAGCAGGTGCCTGACGATAGCGACAAGGACGATAAATGTTGCAGCCGGATGGCCGGGCAGCCCGATGACCGGGACCGTGCCACACTTCCCGATGATCGTGGGTTTTCCCGGCGCAATGGCGACCCCGTGGATCAATACCTCACCCCTTTCTGCGATGACGGCTGCTGCCATATCCCGGTCGTCTTTTGAGCTTCCACCCGAGATCAGCACCGCGTCGCATTCCCCGACAGCATGGGCAAGTGCTGCCTCGAAGGTGGCCCGATCGTCCCTGACAATCCCGTACGTGACCGGGATGCACCCGTGGTCGCGGACGAACGCGGCGATCACGTAACTGTTGACGTCCCGCACCTGGCCGATCATGGGGATGTCGGTGACCGGTACCAGTTCATTTCCTGTAGAGAGGATGCCAATCTTCGGCCTGCGGGTGACCGGGACATCTGCGCACCCGACAGCAGCAAGAACACCCACATCCTGTGCCGAGAGCCGGCGCCCTTGGGGAAGGACAACCTCTCCCTTTTTAAAATCCTCGTTGTACTGGATCACGTTCTCATTGTGTGCCACCGCTTTTTTTACAAGGATTTCATCGCCGAACGGCTCGGTGTTTTCTGCCATCACGACCGCGTCGGTCCCCTCCGGGAGGATACCCCCCGTGGGGATGTAGATGCACTCCCCGGGCTTTACCTGTCGGTCCGCAGTCTGCCCCATCTGGATCCTGCCCCGAAGGGTGAGCATCGCGGGCACTGAATCGCCGGCGCCGGTCGTATCGGCAGCCCGCACCGCGTACCCGTCCATCACCGACCGGGTAAATCCCGGGATATCCACGTCCGCATGCACGTCAGCGGCCAGCACCCGGCCGCATGCTTCGGCAAGGGGCACCGTCTCCTCTGGCACCTGCCCGGAAAGGCGGTGCACGGTCGCGACTGCTTCACTTACCGGGACAACGGATAAAAAAAGGCTCATTTGACCTGCTCATTTGAAGCAGCCCAACTGGCAGGCATGGATCTTGATCCCATGGGTGTTGCAGTACTCGCTGATATCCGATTTTGGGATTTTGTATTTTTCTGCAATCGCGAATGCCTTCGGACAGGTGATCGTTTTTGCGATCTTCTCGTCCGCAAATACCTTCTCAATCTTTTTCTCGTCCATAGTAACAGTGAAATGGGTGCTCCTTTATCATAGCATTTGCGAAACCGCATAAAAAACCGGGGCCAGCGAGGCTTTTCGTGAAGAACGGCGTATATTCCGGCATGAAGGTAGCGCTGATCAATTCCCGGCAGGATATCGCGGGATGCAACATCAGGCACCATATCGAACAGTGCCTCGCCCAAACCCCTGACGCAGGCCGGGATCAGGACCGAACCTACGAATTTTTTGAGGTGGAGGGCCGGCTTATCCACGCGGAAGGTGTCGATACCAGCATCGACGCAGATCTTGTGATCTTTCTCTCGCGGCACTCCAGCGTCAACCCGGTGCCGGTGCTCACAGTCCACGTCACCGGGAACTACCGTGACGCGGAGCTTGGGGGGAGTTCCCGTACGCTTGCCCCGGCCGCACCTGCGATGATGCATGCCGTCCTGCGGGCGCTTGCCCGGCACTGCCCGGAGGGGTACCGGGTCTCGTACGAGGTCACCCACCACGGCCCCACGGGACTTTCCCACCCCTCGTTCTTTGTCGAAATCGGGAGCACGGAAAAGGAATGGGCTGACCCGGCTGCCGGCCGGGCGGTGGCAGAGGCGGTGCTTGATGCCATGCCCCTTGCCGACGCTGTCCCGCTCGTGGGTTTTGGCGGCACGCATTACGCCGTGCGGGAAACCGAAATTGCTCTTGCGACCCGGGGGGCGTTCGGGCATATTGCCCACACCCGGGAGATCGCAACGCTTGACGGGGAAATGATACGGTCGATAATAGAAAAGAGCGGGGCTGTTGCCGCGTATATCGACAGGAAAGCGCTCGATCATGCGGCTCTCTCGCATCTTCTGGGCATTCTCGACCGGATCCCGGTCCTGCGCCTCTCGGAGAGCGAGATCGCCGCACTCGGGCATTTATCGTGGGAAACTTACTGTGCCGTGCGGGCACTGGCCCTGACCGTTTCCCCCCACGCCCGGTGCTTCATTCATGCACTGGACGGTACCGGCCCGCTTGCGGTGATTTCCCCTGACCCGCTCCTGCTTACAGAAGCAAAAAAATCAGACGAACCTGCGCTTATCCACGGTTTCGGGCCGCTTTCCGTGGTGCACCTGACGGATGAGAATAACGTTCTGCTCCCGCAATTTGTGGTTTTCAGGATCAATTCTTCGGAAATAATAAATGCTTTAAATACGTTGTGCGTAAAAATCATACGTAGTAAGGAAATCACAGCGACGGAACGTGATTGCCTGATCATCAGAAAGGTCCGGTTCGACCCCAAAAAAGCGCGCGAACTGGGAATCCCGGCCGGGCCTGCCTACCGAAAGCTTGCTCTTGGGCAGGCAGTCGAACATGATGGACGGGTAATCCTGCCGGAAATGGTATCGGTCCGTACTGAAACAAAGATCCACATCCCGGGACTGGAGAAAAATTCATGAGGTCGATTGTTGAAGAGGCACTCACAAAGGCAAGGGACGAGACTGTGTCCCCATCGCAGAATAACGAGGATCTTGATCAGATCTTAAGCGAACTCAAGACCGAGATCACCGTAATCGGTTGCGGTGGCAGCGGCTCCAACACCATCACCCGCATGATGGAAGAAGGTATCCACGGCGCAAAACTCATCGCCATCAACACGGATGCCCAGCACCTGATCCGGACCCACGCAGACCAGCGCATGCTGATCGGCCGGCAGCGGACCCGGGGCCTCGGCGCCGGTTCCATCCCGCAGATCGGGGAGGAAGCCGCGCTTGAGAACGAGCAGGATATCCGGGCTGCTGTCTCCGGCTGCGACATGATCTTTATCACGGTAGGTCTTGGTGGCGGTACCGGGACCGGCTCTGCCCCGGTCGTGGCAAAGGCCGCCCGGGAAGAAGGCGCGCTCACGATCGCGGTCGTCACCCTGCCCTTTGCCTCCGAGGGTGCGATCCGGATGGAGAACGCAGAAGCCGGCCTCGAACGCCTCCGTGATGTGGCGGATACGGTCATTGTCGTCCCGAACGACCGGCTGCTTGAAGTCGTCCCCAAGCTCCCCCTGTCAGCGGCATTCAAGGTCTCTGACGAAGTGCTCATGCGGGCGGTCAAAGGCATCACGGAACTCATCACGATGCCGGGCCTCGTGAACCTGGACTTTGCCGATGTGCGCACGGTCATGGAGCGCGGCGGTGTCGCCATGATCGGGATGGGCGAGAGTGACAGCGAGGACAAGGCAGTCGATTCGGTGAAGAAAGCGATCCGCTCACCGCTTCTCGATGTGGATATATCGGGTGCAACAGCCGCGCTCGTGAACGTTGTCGGTGGTCCGGATATGACAATGGCAGATGCCGAAGGTGTCGTGCAGGAAGTCTACTCCCGCGTCGACCCGAACGCCCGGATCATCTGGGGCGCGCAGGTCGACCCGGCGATGCAGAACAAGATGCGGACGTTATTAGTGGTCACGGGCGTACGGTCGCCACAAATATATGGTCGCAATGAGAAACTTACCCCCAAAGTACAGAAACAATATGAGATTGATTTTCTCAAGTGAGCCGTTATGGAAATTTCAAAACCTGATATCAAAATAGACGTGCACGAGGAATTATTCCGCAAATACCTCCGTGTCCTGAAACTCGCGCGCACCCCCACCCGTGAGGAGTTCACCAAGATTGCGACCGTCGCGGCAGCCGGTATTCTCGTTATCGGGCTGATCGGATTTATTATCTACCTGTTCTTCGACCACAAGACGCTCTTAGGATTCTGATCCTGGTTGCCATGACTCCGGAACCCACTCCCGCATCGCCAGCCCCATCTATACCTGCCGCTCCCGAGGTCTTCAGTAACCGGATCTTTGCGATCAAGACGACCTCCAAGCAGGAGCGGACGGTGGCGGACAATATCTTAAAGGCAATCGAGACAAGAGCGACCGATATTAAGGTCACCGCGATTATTGTCCCGAACGAACTTCAGGGGTACGTCCTTGTCGAAACGCCCGAACAGCGGAACAGGATCGAGCAGCTCGTGGAGATGATCGCTCATGCCCGCGCCCTTGCCAAGGGCCAGACGACACTTGCCGAAGTGGGTCACTTTTTGATCCCGAAACCCGTTGTAGCCGGTATCGATGAGGGTACGATTGTCGAACTGATCGCGGGACCGTTCAAGGGTGAGAAGGCTGTGGTCAAGCGCGTTGATTCCGCAAAGGAAGAGATCACGGTTGAACTGTACGAGAGTGTTGTCCCGATCCCGATCACGGTTCGCGGGGATAACGTGCGGGTCGTTGAGAAGATCAGCGATCGGTAAGCATTTTTTTTATTTGTCGGTTACCGCTAAAAAATCAGAAAAGTTTGACCCTGATACCTTTTGTGGTGCCGCCCGGGACATCAGCCCGGTTGCCATACCTTTTTTAGAGTTTCGGATGCCTGTTCGTATTCCGAGGTCTAAAAAGACCACGACATTTTAGTGGTTTTTGCCGCCACCCTGACGGTAGCAGCCTCCCGGTACGGCCATCTCAAATCGTGCCCCCTTTCCCGGCACACCGGTTTCAACAATCGTGATGCCGGTTATTGAGAGGATCTCCCGGGAGAGGGCGAGGCCAAGACCAGAATTCTTCCCGAATCCCCGTTCGAATATCTTCTCTTTTTCCCCGGCAGGGATGCCCTCGCCATCATCCTCACAGACAAGGATCCGGTTTTCATTATTCTCCTTTACAAAGAACCGGATGGTCATGATCTTCCCTCCGTGTCGCACCGCGTTGTCCGTCAGGTTGTAGATGACTTTCGCGATGAGCGGGTCGGCGAATACTTCCGTGCCTGAGGGAAGGTCATTTTTCACCGTGATCTGTCCGAGCGAGGTTTGCTTTACCACAGCATCCACGAGTGCGTGCGTGTCCTGCCATTCGGGAGCCGTGACCCCAATCTTTTCGTAGTCTTTCATGAACTGGATCATGGCGGAGATACGCTGTACAGCGGCGTTGATCTTCCGGAAATATTCGCCAGACAAGGTGTCCGGTTGCATGTTTTCGACGAGTGTAAGATAACCTTTCAATACCGTCAGCTGGTTGTTGATGTCGTGCCGGGTGATTCCGGAGAGGAGCGTGAGTTTCCGGTTTGCCTGGCGCAATGCCTCATCAGCCTGCTTGCGCCCGGTGATGTTCCTGCTGATACCCAGGACCCCGATGAGTCGCCCGTCGCTTGCTCGGACGGGTGTCTTGATGGTCTCCAGAACTTCCCTGTGCCCGTCGTTTGCAAACGTAATCTCCTCTTCGTTTGCCGTGGGGCCCCCGGCCGCAAGGGCTGCTTTGTCATGGTGTCGGAAGAAGTCGCCCTGGTCTTTTTCCATGAAGTCGTAGTCTGTCTTCCCGACAATGTCCCTCTCTGCTGCGCCAAAGAAATTCCCGAAGCGCCGGTTACAGGACAGGTAAATCCCCTCGGGATCCTTGAGCCAGACCAGATCGGGAAGGGTGTCAATCAATGTCCGCAGTTGCGCTTCGCTCCCCCTCAGGGCTTCCTCCGCCCGTTTGCGCTCGGTGATATCTTCAAAAATGGTGGCAAAACTGCCTTTGTACGGGCGATATGCCGAAATCGAGAAATGCTTTGCCAATGAGGGGAACCAGGTTTCAAAGACTTCCGGTTCTCCGGTCAGGGCAACCCGTGCATAGATATCCAGATAGGGTGGCTCGGCTACGCCATATACTTCCCTGCTCGTCTTCCCGATGACATTATCTTCGGAAATGCCAAGCTGCCTCCCGAATGCAGGATTGGTTTGAATAAAGACATAATCCACCGGGACTCCCTGGTCGTTATACGTGAGTTCATGGAGGGCTGCACCTTCAATCATATGCTCGTAGAGGGAATGGAATTTAGCCTCACTCTGCCGAAGTACCTTCTCTGCCTGCTCACGTTCTGTTGCATCCCGGATGGTGCCGATAAATGCTTTGACAGAACCGTCAGGGTTTTTCATGGGCACGATGGTAATAAGGGTGTTTAAGATGGTCCCGTCCCGTTTCCTGAACTGAATCGGCCGCTCTTTGATATATCCGTCCCGTTCAACGAGCGCAATGAACCCCGCCCGTTCTTCCGGGTGCGCATAGGTGGAAGCAATGTCAATCCCGAATGCTTCTTCGCGACTTTTACACCCGAGTCTCTCCATTAAGCGATCGTTAAAATCGATATATCGCCCCTCCGGTGAAGTGATAAATACACTGTCGAGTGTGGTCCTGAAAAACTGGCGGTACCGTTCATCGCTCTCCCTCAATCGCTCTTCGGTTTTCCTGCGTTCCGTGGCATCCGTTATGGCACCAATAATCCTGACTACCGTGCCTCTGTCATCATGGATCGCATGTGCCCGGTCGCACCAGTACCGGTCGGTTCCGTCCCGGGTCAGCACGCGGTATTCTTCATCGAACGGTTCACCGGTATGGCGGGAGCGATCAAGAGCATGGATAACCCGGTCCCGGTCGTCTGCATGAATAATGCCCTCCCAAGCTTCAATGGTACGCGGAAATGCGCCGGGTGCATACCCCAGAAGGGTGTCGATATCCCCGAACCACTGCAGGCTGCCGGCGCTGATATCCCAGTCCCAGACAATATCAGTAATCGACTGAGTCACGATCCGGTACCGTTCCTCGCTCTCCCTGAGTGCATTCTCTGCAAGTTTACGCTCGGTGATATCGATGATAAAGTTCAGTGTGGCTGGGCGCCCGTCCCATATGATGGCAACAGCACTCAGTTCAGCCCACCAGACCTCCCCTTCCTTCCGGTATAACCGGAAGGAATAGCGGGAGGGAATGGTCTCCCCGTCTATCCGTTTTTTGAACCGATCGAGCAGCATCTCGCGATCGTCCGGATGAACGAACCTGGTGAATGGCTGGTTGAGCAGTTCTTCTTCTGAATACCCGGATAATTCGATTGTTCGCGGATTCGCCATTCGGAGCAGGCCGTCCTGCACAACGTAGATCGCTTCGTTCGCATGTTCGATCAGGTGGCGATAGTCATATTCGCTTTTTTTCAGGGCCTGATCCGCACGTTTCTCCGAGACCGCATGGCGGATCTTGTGGGCCAGTTCGGCGAACTGCGACGTGGGGTCACCGCCTTTCTGGAGGTAGAAGTCGGCGCCGCAGTTGAGTGCCTCGATGACCACTTCTTCGCGGCCTTTGCCGGTGAAGATAATAAACGGGGTGGTCATGCCCTGCGCACGGAGCGTTTTTAAAAAAGTGATGCCGTCCATCTCCGGCATCTGGTAATCGGAAACAATCGCGTCATACGATATGGATTTCAGATGATGGATGGCCTCGTGTGCGGACGTGACGGTATCGACCGTAAATGTCCGGTCGTTCTCAAGGAAGAGTCGGCCTATCTCCAGGAGAGCCGGGTCGTCATCGACATAGAGGACATGATGCCTCGCGATCGTCTGGTGATTGTCGTGCATCAATTTGAAACTATATATTTGTGATTGTTATATGGCTGTCGCTTTCGTTCGAGAACGCCCTGCCGACGTATGGTTCAGATGTTGCGGATGGCCATCGTGCCGGGAGAATGAGGTTCGTTTCCCCCATAAAACCACTTTAATATTGTCCATGTCAAAATATTCATCCTGGTTACAGGCTCTGCGCAGGGTAATTCGAGGTATTCCCCGTGAGAACCGGATACTTGCCGACCCGGGGCAGTTGTACCTCGTGGCCGGGCGGGACAAAGATGCCCGAAACAAAGATGAGCGGGAGCCGGATGAGGCTGGTTGAGCATCACAATGTTCGAAAGATTGTCCGTTGTCGGCGATGCGAGCAGGGTGCCGGGCGCAAGCAAACGCGCTCGATTCCGGCACGAAACCTAAAGGCGAGGAGCCCGGCGTTTGCGATGGGGAGGTGGGGAGGGTCGTGCATGATCCGGGCGTGATCCCTGGCTTTTCACTCAATCCCTGCCTTTTGTCTCACCCCGTCTTCCCCACCGATATTTGTAGCATTCAAACCAGAGAACACTCCCCACACCGGCCAACGTACATACCAGAAGATCAACAAATGACACGCTGCCGAACCTGAAGAGATCCTGGAGTACCGGGATTGAGAGGACAAGGATCAGGGCGATTATTGTCCCTGCAAATACCCAGCGCATCGCCTTGTTGGGTGTGCGCACTGTGGCAATGATGGTATCAGACCAGGACCGGTTAGTCAGGATCAGGCAGAGATTCGCAATGACGATGGTCGTGAAGGTAAGTGTCCTCACCTCTGCCTCCCCCAGACCCCGGCCAAGTGCATTCACGTACACCCCCAGGACCACTGCCAGCACGACAAATCCCTGGAGGAGGCTGAGCGCAAGGATCTTTTTTGTAAAAAGCCCATCGTCTTTATGCCGGGGCGGGCGATCCATCACGTCCTTCTCGTCTTTTTCCGATTCAAACACGATCGAGCAGGCCGGGTCGATAATCAGTTCGAGGAAAACAATATGGATCGGCAACAGGACGAGAGGCATATTGAAGAGCACGGGGATGAGAGACATACCTGCAATCGGTATATGGACGGAGAAGATGTACGCCATCGCTTTTTTCAGGTTATCGAAGATCCGCCGGCCGAGACGCACTGCTGCCACGATGGATGTGAAGTTATCATCGAGCAAAACAAGCGAGGATGCTTCCCGTGCCACATCCGTCCCCCGTCCCCCCATGGCAATCCCGATATCCGCCGATTTGAGGGCAGGGGCATCGTTCACGCCATCGCCGGTCATCGCGACAACATCTCCCTCGGATTTGAGGGCATTGACTATCCTCAGTTTCTGTTCCGGTACCACCCGGGCAAAGATACTGGCCGACCGGATCCGCTTCCGGAGTTCCACCTCGCTCATCGCATCAAGCTCAGTGCCGGTGATGCAGGTGCCGGAATCATCAAGTCCAATCTGCTGTGCGATATTCATTGCCGTCAGCGGGTAATCCCCGGTAATCATGATCACCCGGATTCCTGCCGTGCGGCACTCGGCAATCGCCTCTGCTACCTGCGGGCGGACCGGGTCTGCAAATCCCACAAGGCCGACAAACGTGAACGTAAAATCATGCTGTCCGTCAGGAAGATCAGAACGGGTGAACGATGCTTTTGCCACACCAAGGACACGAAGTCCCTTTACCGCCATGGTGTTGATATCTGCTGTAAGGGCCTGCTGTTTCGTCTCATCAAAATGGCACAGGTCTGCTATTGCCTCAGGCGCCCCTTTTGCCGCAATAATATAGTCATGACCTCCAGGAGAACGCCAGACGTTTGACATTGCAAGAAGTTCAGGGGAAAGCGGATATTCTGTAATGAGCTCCCAGCCGGAATGGATGTGTTCAGTCCTCCCAAAATCCCCTTCCCGAAGCTGGAGCAATGCCTTTTCCATGGGATCGAAGGGATCTTTTTTACAGGCAAGAATGGCAAACTCGGCCAGTTCATGACAGATATCAGGTACCGAATTTTTACCCGTAGCGTCGTGGTCGCAGAACTGTCCGCCGGCAAAAAAGGACCGGACGGTCATCCGGTTCTCGGTGAGAGTGCCCGTCTTGTCGACGCATAGCACGGTTGCCGAACCCAGTGTTTCTATTGCGGGCACCTGCCGGGTCAGCACATTTTTCCTGGAAATCCTCCACGCTCCCAGTGCGAGAAAGACTGTCAGGACAACGGGGAATTCCTCGGGCAGGATTGCCATCGCGAGCGTTATGCCTGCAAGGAGCCCTTCGATCCAGTTGAACCGTGTCAGCCCGTACACGACAACAATGATACTGCACAGGAAGATGCCAACGATGGCGATTGACCGGACGATCCATGAAATTTCCCCTTTGAGCCGGGTCTCGCTCCGCTCCACGGTTTGCAGGACGGTGCCGATCTTTCCCATCTCGGTCCGGGCACCCGTAGATCTGACTTCTGCCAAGCCCTGGCCCTGCACGACCAGTGTTCCGGACCAGACAAATGGCAGGTCGTCACCACCGGGCCGCTCCGGGTGCGAACCGGACGTCCCGGCAATTTTCCGGACCGGGATCGATTCCCCGGTCAGGAGCGATTCATCGACCGTTACATTGTTCGCGGAGATGAGGACAGCGTCAGCCGGCACCCGGTCGCCTTCGACAAGGATGAGCATATCTCCGGTAACAACTTCGCGGCCTGCAATCCGTTTGTGTTTACCTTCGCGGATTACCAGGGCCCGGGGGCTGGAGAGCATTCGCAGCGCGTCGAGGGCCCGCCCGGTCTTCTGCTCCTGGTATACCGTAATGCCGATAATGACAACCACAAAACTCATCAGCATAAGGGCCTCGGTCACATCGCCGAGTACAAAATAGACAAGACCGCTCGCGACGAGCAGGATGAACATCGGCTCTTTTACAACTTCAAAGATAATGCCGAAGATGCCGTGTTTTTGCGGTTCAGGGAGTTCATTGTACCCTTCGGTCCGGAGCTTTTCGGCAACTTCAGTTTCTGACAAACCTTTGACTGATCCTATGTCAAGTGATGGCACGAGGGCACTCCTGTCTTTCCGGGCAATTGCGTGTCATGTATGATGTCCATCGCGATTTTTCCTGGTGTGAGTATTCTATTTGCAGGCCGGCACCATGTCGTCCGCATTTCATCATTAAAATGGGATATTTATAAATGTGGTGAAATAAGGGATCCGATGGAAATATAATATCCCGGGATTCCAGTATACCAGTTTTTTCAAGTTGCTGCAGGTATTCAGCTGAGTGCGGACATACATCCACTTCAACCGGGGGCCTCCGGGTCCGGGGGGATTTTTGGGTCGGGCCATATATTTTGATGAGATCTCCCGGCATCATTTTGGTCGTTCCCGGTGTGGCGATCCAGACTGTTTTATGACAGAGAAATTTGTGATACAATGTTCCGGATTGCAACGATCACGCAACCGCACCGCATAAGAAATGTGTGTCCGACCCCCTCCATGATGCAGTTGCAATGGGGCAGGAATTGTAAATTTTTTACGACGAGAGTTTTCCCTTTTTATACATCCTCCTTGTGAATGGGGGGTCAGACCGGGAAAAATGTTGGGCAGGGGAGAGCCCCGATACTGCTGTCATTCCGGCACAAACCGTCTCAAGAGATCCGGGCTTTTTTCGTTCAGCGAAATTTAATAATCCCTTTATCGATGCAGGTGCAACGCCCATGCATGGAACCGGCCCCGGCAGGTATTCCCGTTCACGGGTATACGCTCCTGATTGTTTCAATCGCGCTCGCTAATTTTATGGCGGCATTTGATTCTACCATTGTCACCATCGCGCTTCCCGTGATTGCTAAGATCTTTTCCCTCCCCGCATCGATGGCGAGCTGGGTAATTACCGTTTACGTGCTGGTCATGGCCGCATGCGTGCTCGTCTTCGGCAAACTCTCCGATGTGATCGGGTACAAAAAAGTGTTCCTGTACGGTTTTGCTCTATTTACTGTCGCATCGTTCGCTTGCGGATTTCTCCCGGAATTCGTCAGCTCATTTCCTGTCTTTTTGGCCTCGCGTGCCGTCCAGGCCGTCGGCGCCGTCATGTTCGTGTCGGTCGGCCCGGCCATGATCACCGCGTATGTTCCTCTTGAGCGGAAAGGTAAAGCGATGGGTATGACCTTTGCATTTGCGGCCCTCGGGATGACCCTTGCACCGGTGGTCGGCGGACTGCTCACGCAGTACCTCTCCTGGAACTGGATCTTTTACATCAACATCCCGATCGGGATTTTTGCGCTCCTCCTCGGGGCGAAGGTGATCCCGGCGTCGGAGGGCCACAGGCAGCTGGCCCCCGGCTTTGACCGGGCAGGTGCCGTGCTTATCGCGGTCGGGCTTGCATCCCTGCTCTATGCCCTGTCGGAAGGGCAGTCAGCCGGGTGGACCGACCCGGTAATTCTTGGATGCCTGGCTGTTGCGATTCTCGCGCTGTGTGCCTTTGTCCGGTGCGAACTTACCACCGCCGACCCCCTGCTCGACCTGCGCCTCTTACAACAGAAAAATTTCTTCCTGACAAACATGGCGATCGTTCTTGTGATCGTCGCGAATGTCGGGATACTCTACCTCTTTCCCTTCTATCTCCAGCTCGTGCAGGGGTACAGCCCTTCGGTTGCCGGGCTGATATTCACGTCGCTCTCGGTTGCGGTTATGGCCGGGGGGATCCTGGGCGGGCAGTTCTATAATCGTGCCGGGGGGCGTCGGATCAACATCGTTTCCGGGATCCTGGTCCTTGCAGGATATATCCTCCTGACCGGCATCCGGCCGGATTCCCCAATCTGGTTTGTGATCCTCTGCCTGGCCCTGACAGGTTTTGGTTTTGGCATGCTCCTGACCTCGGCATCGACTATGACGATGACTGCGGTCCCGAAAAAGTATCAGGGCATGGTATCAGGGTTCATCTGCCTTGAGCGGTTCGCACCGCTGACTCTTGGGATAGCCCTATTTACCATTGCATTTGTCGGGGGGATGAACGCGTTTGCGCCCGGCAGCGGGGTTGCATCGGAGGCTCTCGTGACTATCCAGACCGACGTGCTCGTGGCCGGGTTCGGACAGGCATTCCTGTTCGGGTGCCTCGTCAGCGTTGTCCTCCTCGCGGTTGCCATTCTTGCACGGCAGGAGGTTCATCCGGATTACCGGCCGGTGCCGGGCGGGATGGGGACTCAAAAGAAGGACTGATACACGGGCATTTCGGAAAGATAGAGCAGTGGCGACCGGTCGCTCATGCGTACTGTACCACGGCAAGGATCTGATCCCGGATGAGCGGGTGCAGGGATCGTTTGATGACGAGATCGACCGTGTGGTGGAGCCGGGCCTCAAGGTAATCCGTAAGATCGACCAGTTCCCACCCGATGGGCCGGCCCAGTTCCACGATAATGTCGATGTCGCTCGTTTGGGTCGCCTCGCCCCGGGCGTAGGAGCCGAACACGCCAATAGACGTGACGCCGTACTTCTCCCGGATCTCCGGCAGGCATTCCCGAAGAATAGCCTGTATCTCATGAGCCGACATCGTGTTCATTTTAACAGATGATGGTGTTCCACGTAAAAAAAGGCATGGGCGATCCTGGGGGGCTTTTAATCATTACGGGATTATGAGGGGGTTGCATGGGTACAAAGTGGTCCGCAGGCCCCGGAAATTTAAAAAATTTCCCCCACTGACCCCCATCAGCGGCCCTGCTTTTTTGCCCGGATCCTGACCGGGTTTCGTGAAGATTTTACGAGAGATGATTAAACGGGATAACGGGGCCGTTGTGTGGGAAAATAGAGATAGGGGGTCAGTGGGGGAAAAGTGCCGGGCCATAAAGAGATTACCTGTTTCATGAAGTGCGGATGGAGACTGTAATGAGGGATGCTTCAAAGCACGACAAAGATTATCCATTGCTGGTTCGAACAGATAAGATAGCCAAAAGGGGGGAAAGGATGCATCTCAAAGTTATGATGACCAAAGGAGAGGATGGCTGGTATGTTGTCACTGTGCCCACCCTTCCCGGTTGCATTTCTCAAGGGAGGACTCTCAAGGAGGCAAAGCACAATATCAAAGAGGCAATCTCCCTTTACCTTGAACCTGACGATGAAATCATACCCGTGAAAGGAGCACGGGTCGTCGAGGTTGCGGTTTGAGTCATCTCCCCCTAATTTCCGGGGACAAGGCAGTTCAGGCACTTTCCAGGGCCGGTTTTGTATTCGTGCGCCAGAAGGGCAGCCATGTACGCATGAAAAAACAGATGACCGATACAACACTGAACGTCACGATCCCGCTCCATGATGAACTCGATCGAATGACGTTACGTTCTATTATCAAGGCTGCCGAATTATCGGAAGACGAATTCATACAGTTGTTATGAGTGCGGGTATCCCCCGGTCATGGGGAAAACGTTCTGTTGTTTCTTTTAAAAAAGAAAATCAAAACCTCACCGGGAGCTTTCCTTTTTCCCGTGTGCAAGAACTGCCGCAATATATTTGTCAGGATCTTTTTCCAGCCACTGCTTTCTCTCCTTTGTATAGTCGCCGCTTCCCTGATCGTAAATCTGGAGGACTTGAACCGCATTGTCCGTGCAAGTATTATCAGGAATTTCCGAATTGTTGCCCGGTTGGTCGCTCATGCGTACTGTACCTCGGCAAGGATCTGATCCCTGATCAGCGGGTGCAGGGATCGTTTGATGACGAGATCGACCGTGTGGTGAAGCCGGGCCTCAAGGTAATCTGTGAGATCGACCAATTCCCACCCGATAGGCCGGCCCAGCTCCACGATAATGTCGATGTCGCTCGTTTGGGTCGCCTCGCCCCGGGCGTAGGAGCCGAACACGCCAATAGACGTGACGCCGTACTTCTCCCGGATCTCCGGCAGGCATTCCCGGAGAATGGCCTGTATCTCATGAGCCGACATCATGTTCATTTTAACAGATGATGGTGTTCCACGTAAAAAAAGGCATGGGCGATCCTGGGGGGCTTTCGGCCATGACGGGATGGGGGGGTCGCATGGGTACAATCTGATCCGGGGCATCCGGGCATAGCTGAGCATATCACATCAGGAAAATAGTGCTTAAGTGAACCGAATGCCCCAGCAATTTACAAAATTACCCCCTCCGATCCCCCTCAGGGGTCCTGCATTTTTACCCGGATTCTGGCCGGGTTCCGAGCAGATTTTACGAGAGAGAATTAAGTGATATTGTAGGGCCGGGATGCAGGAATGGGGGAAAAGTGCCGGGGCGAGACCCGGGAAGAAGCACTTGCCAATATCAAAGAGGCGATCGAGCTCGTTTTAGAAGTCCGGCGGGAGGAACTGCACAAAAAGACGCCTGCCGCCCGCGAGGGAAGACAGGGGTCGGATAGGGGGGAGAAGTATGATGCTGAAGTGTGGCGCCCATTATAGTTAGATCCTGCCCAATCTCTGTCAGATTCGATCTAATAAACGATAGACTTTTGATGTTCAATGATATCCTGCGCATTCCTGTTGAGGGTGTCCAGAAGCGTATTGTCTTCTTCCCCTACCCACCATAAGTCCCAGATTCCTGCATCGGTACCCTGCCGATAGGCAAAGATCAACCCGCTCTCCCCGCATCCCGTGTCGGTGCGGTTCCCGGTTTTTGTCTGCAGCAGGACGGTGAATTCATCTGCCGTGATATTCATGCATTCCGCTGATATGTTGTTATAGCAATACCGGCCGGATACATTATCGGCCGCTATGACTGCCGCATACCGGTAATCCCGTTTCTCGATCTGAAATTCATCGTAAGAACGATGACATTTTATTTGAGATTTGATTGACTGGAGAACTGCGGTCATATTATCCAGAAGCGGAGCATATTCAACCTGATCCTTAAATATCCGGTATGTGGCGTTGATGTCAGGGTCATATATTTCGAGATAGGTTTCATTTAAACGGCGTTCATTCTTTGCGGTTACTGAAACGATAGCTTGCGTATGGTTTTCCGGAATGATTTCCGGAGAACCGGGACGATATGGCGTTTCGTGTTTATCCAGATAGGTAAAGATAGTAAAAACCAGGCCGCAACACATGAGGACTGCAATCACTATTACAAAGCAGTTTCTTTTGCGCATTGTACTCCCGTTTCAAAAATTATTTTGATATCTTTTAATTATTTGGCTGCAGGAATTGAGGGTTCAAGTGTCGGGATCGCAGGGATATACTCAATTAACTCCTGGGATTCATTAGAACTTCCGAGTTTTCCTTCAAAGACATAGACCGGCAGGAACTGACTCTGCTCCTCCATCGCTGAAGCTTCATAGTACGCCAAGTAAATTTTTGTGATTTCTGCAGTACTGGAATCATTGGTTGAAACACTCGAAATTCCATGTTCTTTGAAGTTTTCGAATGCCTTTTCCGGAGTTATAATGGACTTCTTTTCCTGGGGTGTATAGTCTCTCCATAATTTGTACATCTGGATCACATCACCACCATTGCCAATATCAACGGATAATTTCGAACCTGCTCCGACAACAGGGAGTCCATCAATGCTCCTTTTAAAAGATACCTGTATTGCCTCATAGGGAATGCCGGTTGTTTTCCCGTTTGAATCCAAAGCGAGCACTTGCGGATGGTACACCCGGGACAGTACAGCATCGTCAGGCATCAGATCTGATTTTGTCAGATATTCTGATGCAAGTTTTACTGCTTCCGCATCGGTGGGAAGCTGACCGGGTATATCTTTCCCGTTTATCATATTCCATCGTGAATTATCGATGAATGCAATCCTACCCGATTTTTCATGAATTTCGAGGATGTAAGGATCATTGGAGAGTACAAATTCATTTGCAGCCTCTTTTATAGAACCGGCAACTCCGATCTTTGTTCCCAAAGCCGTAAAAGATTCTTTTGAAATGCTGGGTTTTTCAGCTTGGTAGACCATCACTTGTTCAGGAACCACAGGGAATGAAGTTTGTAATACAAATGATACGTTATTATTTTGAATCCCTTTTGAAGGTCCAAGATCGATGATATCTTTTTGAGGGGAATCTTTTACATCACCAAACAAAGGCAATGCGATTGCGTAAAGTGCACTTAACGCGATGACAACAAATACTGCAAGTCCAAGAATCATTTTTTTCATTTTGGCACCTCGTTAACAAGAATACCGCTGGTACAGGAATGAAGTTCCGGGAGTGCCTTGACTGCCATGCCCATACACATAATCACTCCAACAGCCCTCTTTGGCAAGTGCTGCCGCATAAGTCGATGAGAATGGTTCTGTATCGGCTGCCGCCATGAACCACGCAGTAATAACCGGTTGAGTGGTCAATGTCCCATCCATACGGCTTGCAAAGTTACTACCACGATCTGACGGATCATGTGTGACAGTATCAAATCCAACGATTGAATGTATCCCCCCGAAGGCGGTATACCAATTTGAAACGCCGGATTGTTTGAGAACTTCACATGCATCTAATGCAACCCAGACGAGGTGGGTGTTCCCCCAAAGTGCATCACTGTAACTTAAGAGGGTGTCGTCATTGTTCGTTCTGAAACGAATACCGCTGGGTATACCGTGACCTGAAAAGAATCCGAAATACGCGTTGTCCATATAACTATTATCAACGCCGCCATGACTGGGATCCTTCCAATGTCTCTCCATAGCGTTATCATCGCCGTTGATGAAATTACCAATCCACGAAGAATCTCCTCCCAGTTCATAATAGAAACCTTGGGCATTCTCGTCACTGTGTTGTAAATCACCAAGTCCCGTGCCTTGGTAATTGGTTACCCATTCTGCACTGACGCCATAATACGCACTTACAGCACTGACAAGCGCGATCAGGAGCAGGATGACTCCTGCAACCCGAATAGTTGATATATTTTTCATCTGTTGCATGCCTCCTTTCTTTCGCTCCGCTCGCTGGCACGGGAAATCTGCATACGCAAAACTCTTCACGCCACCGGGCGTTGTTCGGGGTCCCACAGGATGTGACTGGGATCAGGGTGAGATCTCTGGAATACCATCAGGGTATTCGCATACAGGCCTTTAGTGACAGTATGATATATGATTTCTGTCCACATCCTCAAACTGCCAGTTTGATGATTTGGACAGAAAATTCAAGCGATGTTCCCCAAAACAGACACTCCATGTCGAAAAGACTGGGATTGGTTGCGACGATGCTTCTGGTGATGGCATCATGCGCAGTTGTATCGGCATATGAACAGAGTCCTGCTATCGGGAATGGAAACTATACTATTGAACCGGTGCACAATACCGGCATAAATCCGATAAGTATCCAGTCCGTCTATGCCTCGATTACTCAAGGTTCGACGAACTGGCCCCCGAATACCGTTTCATCCTACATCACATCAATGAATGTGGACCTGAACTGGGGAAATTCTGCGAATTCGCTTCGGCTGAAGATATATTCTCCCGATGGGTATATATTCGGACCCTACTATGACAGTTTCGATGGAGCCAGCAATGGTCGTATCAATTTGAACATAATAAACTCCAACGGACTGGCTCAGGGAACCTGGCGTTATGAAGTGTACGGAGAACGTGTTACCGGAACGCAATATTATTCCATCTGAATTGTGATGTACCGTTGATGAAGTACGTATCAATTCTTCTTCTTTTGTTTCTGGTATGTACTATTCATGCCCACGCTGCGCCGGGAGGATATATTGTTGAACCTTATTCCGCACAGCCGGGACCCGCCGATACGAGCGGAGCTGATGGGTCAGAAACTTTCTGGGATCAACCGCTCTGGATTCAGGTCAGCTGGATTATAAGTTTACTTGCGGCGGGACTGGGTGCCTTTAAGTTCGGTCCTTTTATACTCGGTAAAGTCAAGGTAATCCTTCAAAACAAAAACCGTACTGCCCTCCTAACCTATATCTGGGACAATCCGGGGTGTACCCTTGCAGACCTTTCAAAAAATACCGGTATCAACCGGGGAACCGCGAAGTATCACCTATACTTACTCATAATCGAGCGAAAGATAGTCCGGAAAAAAGACGGAAAAATGAGTTACCTTTTCACCAACGGTGGGGTGCACCTTGAGATGAAACAAGTGTATGGATATATTATGAACCCTGCCAAGCGGAAGATCCTCGACATAATTATCAGTCACCCGGGCATCACGAACAAAGAGATAGCGGAACACTTGGACCTTGACCGGAGTACAGTCTACTGGCACCTCCGGCAATTTCTTGAGGAAAACATGGTAGTGTCCCGGTGGGACGGGAGGTACAGGCACTATTTCCTCCTTCCCGAGGTGGAGCATATCCTGAAAAAGTGCCAAAATTGATAATATCCTCCCGCGATACCTTTGCGGGTATGCAAAGGAGAGGTACATCCCCTTGTTTTGGGGTCGCATGGGTACAATCTAATCCGGGGCATCCGGGCAGATCTGGGAATATCACGTCAGGAAAATGAGAACTTTTCAAATCGCACGAAGCCGCCAATTACAAAAAGGAATCGTGTGACCCCCTACAAGGTCTTCACATTTTTGCCCGGATTCTGGTTGGGTTCCGGAGGTATTTTACGAGATAAAATTAAGCAGGATTGCGGAGCTGGGATGTGCGAAGAGTGTGAGGGGGATCCCATGGGAGAAACGTGCTGGGCCGGGATTCGTGGTTGTGCCTGAAGCCCGGGTAAAAATACAAATGGTAATATTACTGCAATCGCAACAATCCGGTATTATACCGCCCCTTGATATCAGGATACATCATGCCTCTTCGTGACTGCTTAAAAAAAGAGATCCCGCGATGGTGGTTCATCGGGATCGTCGTCGGGGGAATCTGTGGCATTGCAATCGTTGTGATTCTTGCATGGTATTCCCTGGGTTTTGGTACGGCGCAGTGCGGGCTTCCGCCAACGGATATCATGGTCATGAAGCTTGGTTCCGATGGGAACGTGCAGTGGCAGGCCCGGATTGACAGCGGCGAGGACGACACGTCGAATGCCATTGTCCCGACTTCCGATGGTGGGTACATCCTGTCAGGACGAAATGATTACCGGACGGGTCTGCCGGCCGCCCGGCTCATCCGGCTCAACAGCAGTGGAGGAGTGGTATGGGACCGGTTCTATCCGGAATATAAAGGAACGTTTACGGGTCTCTTCCCGGACCCGGCCGGGGGGTTCTATGCCGGGACGATGTTCCCAGAGAGAATCCTTGTCCTGAATGCGGATGGGAACGTCAGCCGCGAGATCCCGTTTGCCGACTACGGGTATGCCTCATACGTTGCACCCGGTAATAATGGCGGGTTCTTTGTGCTGGCAGAGAACCTCAGTGGGAGGAACTCCACGCTCATGAGCCTCGATCCCGATGGCCGCGAGCGCTGGAGGTACGATGCCCTCCCCCTCATCGCTCTTTACGAACGATCGCTCCTTCCCGCGTCCGATGGTGGCTGCCTTATCGCGGGATATGCGGATAATGTGCGGGAACTCAATTACTTCCGGTTCGACAGCAGCGGGAGGGTTGTGTGGAATGCTACGCTCGGGAAATCGTGGGACAACCGGCCGGTTCTGATGGCCGAGGTAGATCCGGGAACGTTTGAAATTGTGTATGAATCGGCCAGAAAATCAGATGCCGCGAATATAATGGAGACCTTTTCTGTCACATTCGATGACAACGGCGCTGTCGTACGGGAACGGATGCCGGACATTTCCCCGCCCATTGCAAAAATCGACGGGCAGGAGTACCTTGCGGCCCGGTTCCGCGTGAAGGATGCCGGGTCGTCGTACGGCTACGGTACCCCGCATCTTATTGTGAGGATGAGGGACGACGGGACGTTTGTATGGCAGACACCGGTACCTTCTGACTGGCACTCGGTCATCCGGATCGTCCCGACTTCCGATGGTGGCGCTGTCGTGCTCGGGTCGGCCTGGCAACGGCAAAAGATTCTCTCCTGCCTGTAGGGGATGCCCTGGTTTCTTTCTTTGCGAGAGATCGATCCCGGACGATCCCCTGTCAAGGGGAATGATAGGGGGTCGCATGGGTACAAAGTGATCCGGGGCATCCGGGCATAGCTGAGCAGATCACGTCGGGAAAATAGCGCTTACGTGAACCGTAGGTCCCAGAAATTTACAAAATGCCCCCCTCAGAGGTCCTGCATTTTTGCCCGGATTCTTGCCGGATTCCGAGCAGATTTTACGAGAGAGAATTAAGTGATATGATGGGACCGGAATGCGGCAAATGGGTGAGGGGGGTCGGATGGGGGAAAAGTGTACGGCCGGGGTAGTGGTACTTATCATACTCGGGAATCTGGAACCAAAATAAAACGAGGTTACCACCCCCTGATGGGGGGTCGCTCGGCCGCCTCGTCGGGGCCTCGCTGGGCGAGGGGGATTTATGATGTGTAGGGCTGCTAATTCTGGTTCTGTTAACTGGGTGAGGAACGATGAACGACATTAACCAGAGTGGGATAAACTAGCATCTGTTATTGTAAATACATTGAAAAAATTTGAAATTCAACACCAATAGATAGAAAACACAAACCAATTTGTGTGTTTTTCCGGTCTATCATCAAAGATTTTTTCATAAGTGGATTTCCGCCCAAACGAATTTGGCACATTTTTTCGATTTCTTCATTCGTCCGGAGTGATGCTATTGCAAAGAAAATTGCACTAATCGCAGTTGATACCATGCTGATTACTGAACAAATGAATGCAGCACCATACACCATATAAAGAACAAATAGATTTTGTTTGTTTAATAAAATCGACTATTTCGCCTGCATCGCATTCTATATCAGCGTCATCCACTTATTTTCCCGATTATCCACAAATCCCACAAGCCATCAGCGGGGGTTTTGCCTTCTTATCCTTGATGCGGCTTGATGTGATTGTGATAGACCCTAGCATCCTCGTGCGATTCCTCCTCCCGTTCTCCCCCCTCTCACGATCACCTTTATTTCCCCTCACATCAATATTTACAGACCCAAGCTCGGAACCCGCAAATACGGGACGGCATGGTGCAAAGACTATGGCAGAAGTGGTCGAGGTTTTAGTACCCGGCGGAAAGGCAACAGCGGGTCCACCATTAGGACCCTCGCTCGGACCACTCGGTATCAACGTGAAAGCAGTAGTCGATGAGATCAACAAGAAGACCGCCACATTCAACGGAATGCAGGTCCCGGTCAAGATCGAAGTCGACGCGAAGAAGAACTTCACGATCTCGGTGGGTATCCCACCGACGACGGCACTCATCAAGAAAGAGGCCAATATCGAGAAAGGATCCGCAGAGCCCAACGCCATTGTGGCAGGGAATCTGCCATTCGAGGCCGCAGTCAGAATTGCCAACATGAAACTCGAAGGAATGCTCTCCTACGAGCTCAAGACCGCAGTTAAAGAGGTCGTGGGCACGTGCGTGAGCATGGGTGTCAACGTTGACGGCAAGCGCGCAAAAGAAGTGCTCGCCGCCATCGCAGCTGGCAAGTATGACAGCGTCCTTGTGAAATGATCCGAAGAACACCATAGGAGATCGAAGGGTTCGGTCGCAAACTATGGAGGAATCTGATGGTTGACAGGGCCAAAATTCTGGAAGCCGTAAAAACGGCTATTGAAAAGGCGCCAAAGAGAAAATTCTCTGAAAGCATCGATATTACCATCAATCTCAAGAATATCGATATGGCGCAGCCGAAAAATCGTATCGACGAGACGATTCTTCTTCCGCACGGTACCGGGCAAGACAACGGTATCTGTGTTATCGGGAAAGGAGATATCGTCACACAGGCAAAAGAAGCCAAGGTTGATCTGATCATCGGCCCTGAAGAGGTAGAACGGCTCGGTGGCGCACCCCGCGAAGCCCGGAAAGTTGCAAGTACCTACAAGTACTTCCTTGCCGAGACCGCGGCCATGCCACAGGTCGGTCGTTATCTTGGTCCCCGGCTTGGTCCGAGGGGCAGGATGCCGATGCCGATTACCGGGCAGACCGATATCCGGCCGATTGTCGAACGCCTTCGAAAGTCGGTGAAGATCCGTACGAAAGACAAGACGGTCTTCTCGACAAAGGTAGGCACAACGGCAATGGCGCCGGAGCAGGTCTCCGAGAACATCGATGCGGTAGTCAAACGTATCGAATCTGTCCTCGAACAGGGTCACTTAAACGTCCGCTCGATCTTCGTGAAGACCACCATGGGTCCGTCCGTGAGGCTGGTATAAATGGCAGTCTATACCCACCACCTGCCCGCATGGAAAAAGGACGAGGTCGCGGAGATCAAGAAGCACGCAAAAGAGTACGCGCTTATCGGGCTTGTCGACATCTACGGCATTCCCGCGCAGCAGGTACAGCAGATCCGGCGAAACCTTCGGGGCAAGGCAGTCATCAAGGTCACACGAAATACCTTGATCGAGCACGCATTCGGTGAGATTGGCGGGGACACAAAGGGCCTTACCAAGTTTATCTCCGGCCATTCAGCGGTGATCTTCTCAAACGACAATCCGTTTAAGCTGTTTAAGCAGCTCGAGAAGACCAAGACCAAGATGGCCGCAAAAGCCGGCGAGACCGCACCCGAGGACATCGTCATCGAGAAGGGTCCCACGAGTTTCAAGCCGGGCCCGATTGTCGGCGAGCTCCAGCAGGCCGGCATTCCCGCAGCGATTGAGGGCGGCAAGGTCAAGATCAGAGAGACCAAGACCGTCGTCAAGAAAGGTGCGGTCATCACGGCAAAGCTTGCCGGTGTGCTCATCAAGCTTGACATCAAGCCCATGGATGTGGGGCTCGCCCTTCAGGCAGCCTTCCATGATGGCAACCTCTACGAGCCGTCCGTGCTCGCCGTGGACGAGACGAAATTCCTCGCCCAGCTCCAGCTTGCAGGCCTCCAGGCGTTCAACCTGTCGGTCAATGCAGCGATCCCAACGAAAGAGACCATGGCACCGATCCTGACCAAAGCCGTCAGGGATGCACGCGGTCTTGCGATCGAGGCAGCAATCTACGAGAAGGATGTTGTCGATGCGATTATTGGTAAAGCCCAGAGAGAAAGCCAGGTCATAAAGACCCTGGTAAAATAAAATTTATAAAAGGTGATTGAGATGGAGTATATCTATGCAGCACTTCTCCTGCACAAGGCAGGCAAGAAGGTCGATGAGAACGGCGTCAAGGCAGTACTTACCGCCGCAGGTGTAGCAGCGAACGAATCCCGTATCAAGGCACTCATTGCAGCCCTTGATGGCGTGAATATTGAAGAGGCCATCAGCAAGGCAGCCGCAGCACCGGTTGCCGTTGCAGCCGCAGCACCCGCAGCAGCCGCAGCACCAGCAAAGGAAGAGCACAAGGAAGAAGACAAGAAGGCAGAAGAAGAGAGTGGCATGGCAGGGCTCGGTGCCCTGTTCGGCTAAATCTTTTTTTTCTTATTCTTCAATTGCGTGATTGTTTCTTTTTTTAAAATCCTGTGATGCTAGTATCTTTGGGAATGCCGGTTATATGAATTCCTGAATCCGGCGTCTGGTTTTAGTATACAATCAGAGCATCGCAACGAACTCATCGACTGTGAGTCCGGCTCTTTGATGAGATTTCTTAACGTTCCCCGTTTGAGTTCCGCATGGAGGGGAATGGAAAGCGTAACTTCAAGGTCGGCTTTTTCCATGATAACATGGCTGCCAGTCTGCCTGCTTGCAACAAAACCGAATTTATGGAATGTCTTTATGGCTTTTTCACCGGATATTATGGGAAGAACTGCCATTTGCACTCTCCGGGTGAAACAAAATACTATTTAAAAGAAAGTCAGAATTTTTGTTCCTGAAAATTACACGGTCACATCGACAACCGTGCTTCCACGCTGCCGGCCTGCCCGATCGTTAAGGACCGCGATACACCCCTGGATGGCATCTTTAATATTCTCCAGTGCCTCTTCCCGGGTCTCCCCCTGGGAGTGGCAGCCGGGAAGGGCCGGGCAGCTAACCGTATATCCTCCATCTTCCGTATCCGGTGTTATGACAACTTTGAGGATCATATCTGTGTTGTGTAATACTACCGGCAATCTGATAATAATTTTGGATAACTTTGGTTTTTTTTGAGTAGCGGGGGTTTGGTAAAAACGGCAATCTTTTCCGAAAAGTCCCGGTATATAGTCCCGGCCGTCCTATTTTCGGACACGTCTTCAGGTACGCACGAACAGATACGTTACCCATACGGTGAAAAAAATGCCAGTACCCTCAAACCCCATATCAGGTACGGAGCCGTTCCCGCTCGAACTGGTCGGGACCTTATAAACCATCTTGCAGAAACGATCGATGCGTATTTCACGTTGCAGGATGCGGACCTGCAGGAATCCTCCCGCGTGCCGCCCGGGGATTCCTCCCCGGATCTGCGCCGCCGGAATACCTGACCTGAGGGATCGGGAAAAAAAGTTATAACCGGTCGCCGGTGCCGGGACTTATTAACAGGATCCGTTCTGCCGATTCCAGCCAGTCCTTCTTTGCCTCGCGCCGGTCCTTCCCGAGCATATGGTAGATGAACGCGAGGCCGAGCGTCAGCCCGTAGATCGCCCTGACTGCGGTTTTTATATCGACCTCTTCGGGGATCTGCCCGGCTTTCTGCCGTTTCTGGAACTCTTCATGGAGCGAGATTAATGTCTCGTCGTACCGTTTCCCGATCCTCTCCCTGAACGGTGCGTCCTGGGCAGCCCGTGCAAGGGCCTGCATGAAGATCGGTGCGACCGGATCCTTGGTGGTGAAGATAGCATCCGCGATCTGGCTGAGCACCTCATGGATATCTGCCTCGTTACCTGCACTATCAGTCTTTAAGGAACATTTCAGGGTCTTTATGAGCTCGAAGGCGGCCTCCTCCATGAGCGCATCACAGTTCTCGAAGTAGGTATACAGGGCACCCTTGGTCACGCCAACTTTACGGGCGACCGTCTCCAGCGTTACCGCGTCCCACCCGGTCTCGTGGGCGATCTCTAAGGTGGCAGCGATGATCTTCTTTTTTGCAACGTTCCGGTATTCGGGATTGATCCGTGGCATGGATGTACCTGAACTTGGTGTTCACGCTATATTCACCTTTTGGTGTGTTATCTGAACGTATGGCCAAATAACTGAACAACAGTTTAATATAGTAAAATGATGTATAGTATGTTGGGAAGCGGAAAAAGGCATTTCCGTGAGATCATCCCCGGATTTTTCCGGCCTGGGCTGCGACATACCCCTGTCGTAAAAAAAAGACACTCCTTACCCTCTCACAGGTGTCGGCACCAGGCTGGTCCGGGGGTGACGACCCGTCTGGATTCTGGTCACAGTAAAAAAGAAAAGGGGCGTCCGTCCTATACCGGCACGCCTACGTAGATGTTGTTCTTCGCTGCGACGATCTTTACCCTGACCTGCCCGGACTCTTTATCGCAGCTAAAGACCGAGACCACCCGGTTCCGGGCAACACCGAGCTGTTCCCCGTGGATCCAGCCCGGTGCCCGGATCTCGACGGTTGCCTTCTCGCCTTTGACAAACACCTGCGGGAGCGAGGGACGCCGTACGGTGCCGAAGTCCCGGCCCGGATCGAGCCGGAGGTGCAGGCCGGACGCTTTCTCCCACTCCTTGATGCTCCGGTTGTAAAACTGCCACCAGCTCTGGACTTTGACCCCTTTTGGTGTCCGGCCGTACCGGTAGCGCTCGAACTTCTGGATGCCGAGCGGCGGGAACCGTTTTCCTGCCCCGCATTCCCGTGCAAACGCGATCAGTTTCGGGATCTCGGCATCGTTGATACCCGGCATAAAGACCGGCGCAATGAGGAGATCCATGGAACTCGCCACAACCGCTTTTGCCGCGCCGCAAACCTTGTCGATATCGTACCAGTCCACTCCGGCGAGAGTACGGGCGAGTGCCGGGTCGATTGCGTGCAGCGAGAGGTTGACCCGGTCGAGCCCGGCGTCCGCCAGTGCCGCGATCTTTTTTTCGTCAAGAAGCGTGCCGTTTGTCTGGAGCGAGACGACCGAGACCGCGTCGATGCTTTTGAGCGCTGCGACGAGTTCGGGCATCCGGGAATACATGAGCGGCTCGCCCGGGGAATCGATGTGACACTCAACGCCTGTTCCCTTGAATGGCGCAATCTCTTCGACGGCGGAGAGGAGATAGTCCAGTTCAACCTCGTAACTGGTGGCCCGGGTTGTCGAGCACGGCCCGGCATCGACCGAGCAGAAGGGACAATTCAGGTTGCAGCCGCAGCTCGGCCGTACCTGTAAGAGGCTCGTGCCCCGGTCAATAATGCCAAAATAGAGCGACCCGACAAGGGGAATATCCGATTCAGCCGTGATGCGGACATGTGTCATATCTTCTCCATGCCCGTAAAGGTCCGGCTGCCGTTTACCGGAACCTGCATCCCTGCCATTTTCCCCGGAAGATCACCGGTCGGGGATTTTCCATCTGCGGGAGCAGGTACTCGAATGCATCCTTGTCCACCGGCTTTTTGCCTTCTTTGCGGCAGAACTGGGAGAAGGTATCGTACATGATATCGAGCGGGATGGAACCCGAAGGATCGGTTACAAGCAGTTTCTGGTGGAAATCCCAGATGCCTTCGAACTCCGCATCGTCTTCCTTAAGGGGCCGGACAATCCCGAAGGTGAGTTCGGCACTGACACTCTTCTCATCGGCCGCGGCCTTGATATCGAGGAAATAATCGTGCACCGCCGCGAGACCCTGGCGGAGCTCGACGAGCTCCTTTTCCAGGCTCTGGAGCCTCTTTTCCTGTTCCTGAATTATATCGAGCGGATACATCGCTTGCCTGATCTCATCTTTGTACTTCCGTCAAGATAAAATGCTTGTTTTTTAGGACTGCCCTGCAGGGCCGGGGTTTATTTCCGGTCCTTAAGGAGCGTTCCTGCCCAGACGCACTGGCCAAAGGAGACGCACCCGTCACCGGGCGGGTACGCATCGTTGATGACAAGGGTGAGCCCGGCCCCGGCAACTTCGGCACGGAGGGTCTCCCGGATCGCCCGGTTCGCAACAACGCCCCCGCTTAAGGCGACACGGGAAATGCCCTCTTTTTCTGCCGCGTGGAGGGCGAGAGTGGCGATCCCTCTGGCGAGGTTGAACTGGATCGATGCCGCAATGTCGCGGACAGCGTTTTTGTCGCCGGCCGGTGCGCGGGAATACCGCGAGAGGGCGGTTTTGAGGATCGCCCGGGTCGAGAGACACTCGCAGCCGCCAATGGTGGAAAAGACCGGCTCCCACACCTCATGTGTCCCGCCCACGGCCGCCGCTTCAAGTTTCATCGCCGGTTCGCCATCGTAGGTGCGCTCCCGGCAGATCCCGAGCAGGGCAGAGGCCGCGTCAAGGACCCGGCCGGTGCTGCTCGTCATCGTGACATTGAAACTGGTCGCGACCTGTTTTTTTATCACGCCAAGTTCGACATCCGACCAGCCGCGGCCGGCAAGCAGTGCAAGGCACTCCTCATCCGGCAGGATGCCGTACAGCATCCGCTCCGGGAACCTCGTCGCAAGGTCGCCGCCCGGCATCGCCACGGGTTCGAGGTGGGCGACCCGGGTAAGGTCCGGTACCTGCCCGGCGAAGACCTCGCCCCCCCAGACCGTGCCGTCGTCCCCGTACCCGACGCCGTCGATTGCGATCCCGATACAGGGTTCGGTTGTCGTCGCCGCGATATGGGCCCGGTGGTGCTGGACCGGGACAAGTTCGAGTCCCCGCTCTGCCGCGATCTCCTTTGCAAACCGGGTGGAGAGGAACTGGGGGTGGAGGTCGTGGGCGACAATATCGTACTGTGCGCCGAGCAGTCGCGAGAGCTTGGCGACGGTCTCCTGCAAATATTCGAGTGTCGCCGGGTTCCGGACATTTCCCACGTGGGGAGAGGTGACGGCAAAACCTCCTTTGTAGATCGTCGCGTTCGCGTTGAGCTCCGGGCCGACGCCGAGGATACAGCGGGGCCCAAGATCGATCGCCGTCCGTTTCGGGGCGATCCCCCGGGAGAGCCGGAGGATATAGCCGTCCCGCACGACCGAGTCGTCCACCCGGTTCGTGATGGTCCGGTTGTGGACGAGGAAATAGTCCGCGTCCCGTGCGAGTTTTGCGAGCGCCACGTCCGTATCGGTGATCATCGGGTAGCCGGGCATGTTCGCACTCGTCATGATCAGGAGCGGGTGTTGCAGGTGCGAGAAGAGGAGATGGTGAAGCCCGGTGTAGGGCAGCATGCAGCCGATCGTGTGCAGGTTGCTGATGGTGGCATGCGAGGCGTGATCGTGTTTCTCCAGCACCACGATCGGGTGGACGGGACTTACCAGTAGTTCGCGTTCCGCGTTTGAGACCCGGGCAATCTGGTCGATAACTCCCGGGCGCACCATCACCGCGAACGGCTGCTCGATCCGGCCGAGGCGCGATTTGAGTTCTCCCGATGACTCCTCAACGCAAGCAAGATGGAACCCGCCGACCCCCCGGATCGCGAGGATCTTCCCGGCATCGAGCAGCGCCGCTGCCTCACGGACCGGGTCGGTGCACGGGACATCGGCGCCGGTTGTATCCATGAGCCGGAGCCCGGGGCCGCAGGCCTGGCAGGCGATCGTCTGGGCGTGGTGGCGCCGGGAGTGCGGATCGCCGTACTCCTCCGCGCACGCTTCGCACATCGGGAATGCGTCCATGCTCGTCCGCTCCCGGTCGTACGGGATCTCTTTGATGATACTGTACCGGGGCCCGCAGTTCACGCAGGAGGTCGCCCAGTAGCCCTCGTATCTCCCGCCCCGGGAAAAAATATCCGCGATACAGTCGTCGCAGATCGCAATATCGGGCGGGATCATGCCGGAAAAAGAGCCGGTCCCGCTTTTGAGGATCACAAAACCGTCCGGGATCTCCGCGTCTGTAAAAGTCACATCAACTGAATCGATCCGGGACATCGGCGGGCCCCGGGAGACCGCTGCAAGAAAAGTGTCGAACTGCTCCCCCCGGGCGAAGATCTCCACTTCACTCCCGAGGTTCTTTACCGATCCCGCGATCCCGCACTCACAGGCGCGGGCATATACAAAAGGGCGGAACCCGACACCCTGGACGATGCCGCGAACCGAAATTTTTCCCCTCTTTTGCATGGTTTATACCGCATAAATTTATTGATTTAACCCGCGATATAATTATAGGGTTTTTACTGTGCCGGGTCACATCCGAATTGTCAACGATCCCGTAGAACTTGTTCCGCTCCTCATGACGTTCAACAGTCCTGCGTTCAAGAAGGTGTATGAACTGCTGAGCAAATCGTGGATGACCGAGGAAGAACTCCAGGCGCAGGTAAACGATGAGTCTGTTCCGCTCTGTCTTCAGGTCTTAAAGAAAGGCAATCTTGTCGAAGAGCAATGGAGGATGCCAAAGCCCGGAGCAAAACCGCAACGGGAGTTCCGGGGGACGTACAACAAGTTCCGTGCAAATTTTCAGTGCAGCCTGCAGGATCTCACGGACATCCTGTACATCTCGCTCTCAAACGATGAGAACCTCCGTGAAATTGTCGGCCAGATAGAAGCAGAAATGGGAAACGGCAACACGTCCATCAGCGATCTCTCCCGGAAATTCGGTGTCAGTCCGGTGTTCATCAAGGGACTTGCAAAACGGATACCTGCGCTTGATGTGAAGGGACAGGGGCTGGTGCTGCTTGACACCGGACGTTAAGGATCCTCTCTATTCGATCCTGCGCAGCAAGCGCGAAGTATCACGCTTACAGATTCTTGTCGAGGTTGCCGAGCACCAGCCGGCGGTGCGCCAGCAGGAGATAGCAAACAAACTCGGCGTCACACCGCAGGCAATCTCCGAGTACATCCGCGAGCTCGTCGATGAGGGCATGGTCTCTGCGAGCGGGCGCGGCAACTACGAAGTGACAAAGACCGGCATCGAGTGGGTACTCGCAAACGCCGAGTCTTTGGAGTCCTATGCCCGGCACATCCGGCGCGACATCATCCAACAGGTCTCGGTCTGGACGGCAATTGCCGCCGAAAATCTCAGCGCCGGTGATGAAGTCGGGGTCTACATGAAATCCGGCTTTTTATACGCCGCAAAAAAGCAGCAGCAGGCAACCGGCACTGTCGTTGCCGACGCAAAAAAAGACGAGGACGTGGGCGTGGCCCGGTTAAACGGAATTATCGAGCACCGGGAAGGGACCATCACCATCGGCAAGGTGCCCCGGATCCAGCATGGGGGCTCGCGCCGGGTCCAGATGGACAAGTTAAAGGACCTCGTCCACCCGGCAGGGATGGTGGCGGCAGTCGGGCTTGAGGCATATATTGCGCTCAAAGCCGCCGGTCACAAGCCCGACCTCTTCTTCGGGGCCCGGGAAGGCGTGATCGAGGCCTCGTTCCATGGGATTGACTGCGTGATCGTGATCGTTGACGAAGAGTTCACGGATTTCTTAAAAAGGCTTGAAGGTGTCGGACTCTCGTACGTTATCGTCGATCTGATTGCCCCATGAAGATCATTGTCCAGCCGGTCAAAGGCAGTTACAAGCTCCTCTTTTACGACGGGAAACATATCAAGGGCATCGGTATTGTCGAGATGACCGATACCCCGAAAGGGCCCCGCCCGGTCAAGTACCGGCTCCGCTGGGGTTCCCGTAAGGAGTACCGGGCCACGCCGTCAAAAGACCTGATCGGCCAGCTCCGCGAGGGCGATGTTCGGATGGTCAAGCCGGACCCGCTCTTTGAAGAGTTCCTGCACGCCTTCCAGGTCCGCACCGGTGCCGTGGATGTCTGCCGGATCTGCCTGCTTGATGACCGGTACACGCCGCTCACGAATGACAACTTCGTGATCTTCGGGAAGAGCGAGAAGATCTGCATTGAGTGCGGGCTCCGGGAGCTCCGGCGCGAACTGGCGCCAATCGGGCACATGGGAAAGGAGACGCTCCGGCATTTCGAGGAACTGCTCATGGCGACCCGGAACCTTGACCGGGTGCTCGCGCTTGTCCAACCGGAAAAACTCTCGATGAAGTCGGCCCTCTTCGACCGGATCGAGGCGCACCCGGTCCTCGCGACGGCAAAACTGGATGAGCTGCCACTCCCGCACGAATTTGTTGTCGCTTCAAGGATCGAGTCCCTCATGCCGGCCCAGCAGCTTGCGGTGGATGCCGGCCTGTTGTTTGGTAAGGACCTCCTCGTTGTCGCCGCAACCGCGAGTGGCAAGACGTTCATCGGCGAGATGGCCGGGATAAAAAATTACCTTGCGGGCCGGGGCCGGATGCTGTTTCTGGTACCGCTCGTCGCGCTCGCGAACCAGAAGTACGAGCGGTTCACCGACCGGTACAGCGCTTTTGCAAAGACCGGCCTTTTGACCGGTGTCTCGCGTCTCAACCTCCCCGAGACCCGGAAGGTAGGGGACCGGAACCCGCAGGCGCCGATCGTTGTCGGTACCTACGAAGGGGTGGACAACATGATCCGGTGCGGCCAGCGGATGCAGAACATCGCGACGGTCGTCATCGATGAGGTGCAGATGCTCGAAGACCCGGAACGGGGCCACCGGCTCGACGGGCTTGTCGCACGGCTCAAGTACCTCGCCCCGCAGGCACAGTTCCTGTACCTCTCCGCAACGATCGGCTCGCCAAAGACGCTCGCAAAGAAACTCAACTGCCAGCTCGTCCGGTATGACGACCGGCCGGTCGCACTCGAACGGTTCCTGCTCTTTACAGAGCGCAAGCAGAAGATCCCGACGATAAAAAAACTGACGACCGAGGAGTACAAGAACACCTCGTCAAAGGGGTTCCGGGGCCAGACGATCATCTTCACGAACGCCCGGGCCCGGTGTCACACGATTGCCGATGCGCTCGGGATGCGGGCGGCGGCTTACCATGCGGGACTCTCAAGCCAGGAACGCCGCGAGGTCGAGACGAAGTTCCTTGACGGCAAACTGATGGCGGTCGTAACGACGGCGGCGCTCGGGGCCGGGGTCGATTTCCCGGCATCGCAGGTGATCTTCGATGCTCTTGCGATGGGCCGGGACTGGCTCTCCGTGCAGGAGTTCAACCAGATGGCAGGCCGGGCCGGGCGGCCGGACTTCCATGACCTCGGCCGCGTAGTGCTCCTTGCCGAGCCTGGCGGGAGTTACTCGCGTGAGCAGCCGGGGACGGAAGAGGAGATTGCGTTAAAACTCCTCAAGGGCCAGATGGAGGAGGTCGCTCCTGTCCACGACCTCGAACAGAGTTCGGAGGAGTACGTGGCAAATGCGGTCGCCTGCGGGGGCGACGAGGCAGACCTTGCCCGGATTAACGCAACGATGGTGGGGAGCATGGAACCGGTGCTGCCGGAGCTCGTCGCCCACCGGCTCGTGCAGAAGAAGGGATCAAAGATTGAACTCACTCCCCTTGCCCGCGTGATGTCCGAGCATTTCATCGGCATCGAGCGTCTGCTTGAGATTATACGGCTCAGCCAGAAGATGGACGAGCCGCTCGATATCATCGCGGATCTGGAGAGCGAGGGGATGGAGAAGGAGACCTCTTCAAAATCTCAAAAGCAGCAGCACGGGGGCGGCAAAAAGGGGCACGGGAGACGGTGATGGAGCACAGCATCTCCCGGCTTGGGCCCGGGTTTGATATGTTGACGGTTGGGAATTTTTAATCCCCCGGGCAGCCCCCCCAGAAATCTCCCTTTAATGACAAATACGGGCTCGTAAAACCATCTGTTTCGATCGAGCCGGAATTTCGGCTCTTTATGTGCTCTGTTTGCCAAAAAAAGCCCAAATTGAGCCCCATATAACGCCTTTAACCATGCCATAGCGGCCCTGTAATGGCCATTATTTCCAGCATCAAGCAAAACCCATATAGGCTGGAGATCGGGCCTTAAAATCGCAATACGTGAACGTTATATTTCGTCCGATTGGCAAAATACGGCTTATTTGAGGGTATTTAGAAACGGGGCCCGATACGGGCTTCTTTTGGGGTGATCAAAGGGCAATCGAGGCTCAAATTGAGCCCGGATTGGATCGGGTTGCTGATGGAGTCCAGAGGCAAATGGCGGACAGGGAAACTCTATGAGATTCACATATTCCTGCTTCTCCCTATCCCCCACATATCCCAACGGCAAACAAACAATTCAGGAATATGCATGCAGGAAACAAAAAAGTGGGAAATCTCCGGAAATCATAACCAGAAACCGGTTGACTGGCAGTTACTTTGGAAAATGCACGGATCAAATTAAAACGGCTGTACCCACAATTTTAAGTAGCCATCTCCACTGCAACAGGTAATCTTTCTTTTTTTATATTTCGACGAAGTATTTATTACATATAGCAAACATTCTTCATGAAACAAAGGATTCCTGAAGCTGGTCTGTACGTTATCTGTTCTCTATGCCGTTGAGGCATCCGCTCTCCCCGATATTGGCAATTTGTGCCCTGGGCAGACAAAAGGATTTGCCGTGAGCCCCGTGCCATCTGCTCCGGTCACACACAACCCGATAAAATCCAAGGGAATTCCGGCCATTGTTTCCAGGTACCAGATGCCGTTCCTGAATATCGATAGCCGGGAAGATCCTCTCGTAAAAATTGTGACAAAGATCCCAGAAAAACCGACAAAGAACCTGGAGGATCGGATATCAGAGGAATTTGCAGGTGAAAAATGAAACCGAGTACGAGTATCCCGAAAGATATGAGCAGTGACATCACCGATCGAAAGCGGGCGGAAGAAGCCCTCCGCGAGACCGCGGGATATTTCCAGAACCTGTTCGATTATGCAAATGTCCCGATCATCACATGGGATACCGGATTCCGCATAACCCGGTTCAACCATGCATTCGAACTCCTGACGGGCAGAAGCCAGGACGAGGTGCTGGGAAAAACGCTGGACATCCTCTTTCCTGATGAAAGCCGCGAGGCCTCGATGGCGTTAATCCAGAAGACACTTACCGGTGAACGATGGGAAACGGTCGAGATACCCATCCTTACTACCGATGGCAGCAAAAAAATAGTCTTGTGGAATTCGGCAAATGTTCTGGATTATCACGGGAATATTACTGCAACCATCGCGCAGGGTGTTGATATCACTGAACGCAAAAAGAGGGAGAACGTACACCTCGCAAACGAGCAGAAGTACCGAGCCCTTGTTGAGAACATCCCCGAAAAGATTTTTATCAAGGACACCACCCTCACCTATGTATCCTGCAATGATCACTACGCTCGTGATCTCGGCATAACTCCCGACGCGATTACCGGGAAGACCGATTTTGATTTTTATCCCCATGATCTTGCAGAAAAATACCGGGCAGACGATCAGGCCGTGATGGATTCCGGTAAGATCAAAATGCTTGAAGAAAAATATCCTTTTGATGGAAAAGAAATCTGGATCTCTACCATAAAAACCCCCATCCGTAATGATGCAGGGATAATCTCCGGAATTCTTGGGATCTTCCACGACATCTCCAAACAAAAAGAAGCCGAAGAGGCGCTCAATAAGAAAAATTCGGATCTTGAAGCAGCATATGAGGAGATAACCGCCACCGAAGAGGAACTCCGCCAGAATTACGAGCAACTGGAAAATGGCCAGTTGGAGTTGCGCGAAAGTGAGGAGCGTTTCCGGGTTATCTTTGAACGCGCCGCTGTCGGAAAATCGCTCACTGCGCCGGATGGCAGACTGCTGAAGATTAATCAGGCATTCGCTAACATGCTCGGGTACACAATAGAGGAGATGCAACAGCTTGATTTTGCACGGATCACCCTTCCGGAGGATCTCGCTGTCAGCAGGGAAAGTATCCGTTGTCTGCTTGCAAATGAGCGGACCAGTTATGCGATGGAGAAACGCTACATCCACAAAAGCGGGAAAATTGTCTGGACAGATGTCAGCACTACCCTGTTGAGGAATGATCAAGGCGCACCGCTTTACTTTATCACCAATATTATTGACATCACACGACAGAAAAACGCCGAAGAGTCACTGAAAAAATATTTAGAGAAACTTGAAGAGACGGTCAGTGAGCGTACCCGCGAGCTGCGGGAGGCACAAGACCAGCTGGTTAAAAAAGAGAAACTGGCGATACTGGGAAAACTTGCCGGCGGAGTCGGCCATGAATTAAGAAACCCGCTGGGTGCGATCAAGAACGCTGCGTATTTCCTTGATATGGCACTGGAAAATCCAGACCCGGATGTCAAGGAGATGGTCGAACTCATCAATAAAGAGGTTGCCCGGTCAGAGAATATCATCAGCAGCCTTCTTGACTTCGCACGACCGAAAACCCTGACATTAAGAAAGGAATCGGTCAAAAAGGTGGTCACTGAATCTCTCAAACGTAACCCGGTCCCCGGGAATGTGACCGTCATCAATAATCTCGATGAAACACTTCCGGAAATCCAGACCGATCCCGATAAACTCCTGCAGGTGTTCGATAACCTCATCAGCAATGCATTCCAGGCAATGCCGACGGGCGGGAAATTAACCATTACCTCGAAACTCTCTGGTCCTGAGGTTGTATCCATTGCGTTTGCAGATACCGGTACAGGTATTTCAGCAGAGAATATGAAAAAACTCTTCGAACCGTTGTTTACCACAAAAATAAAAGGGATCGGACTGGGTCTGGTGGTCACCAAAACCATTGTCGAGGCACACGGGGGGCACCTTGATGTCCGGAGCGAGGAAGGAAAGGGGACCACGTTTACCGTGAACCTGCCGTTCAGCGGAAGGAAGGCTGATTGAAATGACAAAACCGGCACGTATCCTGATCGTTGATGACGATGAGAGCATGAATAAGACCATGGCTCTGGTACTCAAACGGAAGGGGTATGACGTGGCAGTGTCCCTGAGCGGCCTGGATGCAATCGGGAAAGTACGGGCCCAGCCATTTGACATCATCTTCATGGATATTAAAATGCCGGTGATGGATGGTGTCGAAACCTTTGAAAAGATCCGGGAGATACGGCCGGATGCGGTGGTCATGATGATGACTGCCTATTCGGTAGAAGACCTGATCCAGAAAGCGTTGCGTGAGGGTGCGTATGGGATCATCTACAAACCTCTGGATATTGAGAAAACCCTTGCAGCAATTGAGGAGGTTAAACGGAAAAACGAGGGGATGCTCATCATGGTAGTGGATGATGACTCTGGCACAACCTCATCGTTGCGGGTTATCCTGGAAAACAAAGGTCATCGCATCGGCATCGCATCGACCGGTGAACAGGCCCTGAAAATGGCACAGGAAAAATTGCACGACATTATTTTTATCGATATGAAACTGCCCACGATCAATGGCCTCCAGACGTATCTTGCCCTTAAAAAGATCCATCCCGGGGTGATTGCCGTAATGATTACTGCCTACCGGAATGAGATGGCTTCACTGACCGACGCAGCGATGAAAGAATCCGCATATTCAGTGCTCTATAAGCCGTTCGATATGGAGTCCCTCTTAAAAATTGTCAATGACATTGAGCAGAGGAAACACAATACACCTGCTGAACCGGATGCACCATGAGCGAAAAAAACTGCATTCTGGTCGTAGACGATGATGATGGGGTACGCAAAAGCCTGACCCTTATTCTCAAAAAGAAAGGTTATATCGTGGAATCTGCGGCAACCGGTAAAGAAGCACTCGCGGCAGCACAGGGCAGGCTCATCAGTCTGACCCTGCTTGACGTGAAACTCCCTGATATCACCGGTAACCAGTTGCTTGCACCGCTCAAACAAACAAATCCGGACATGTCAGTTATCATGATCACCGGCTTTGCATCGGTGGAAAATGCGGTTCAGTCACTTACCGCAGGCGCATCGGGTTATATCATAAAACCCATTGATCTGGACGGACTGCTCGAAAAGATAAAAACGGTCCTTGACCGCCAGCATCTTGTTACCGAGATCCGACTGGTGGAAGAGGGTTTGAAAAATTCAGAGATGTGTTACCGGCGTCTTTTTGAGACCGCAAAGGAAGGCATCCTTATCATCGATGCCGGGACCGGGCAAATCATTGATGCAAATCCATTTTTGATCGACATGCTGGGATTCTCGCACGAACAGTTTCTGGGAAAGAGACTTTGGGAGATCGGGCTTTTCAAGGATATCGTTACCAACAAAGACGACTTCGATGAGTTGCAACGGAAGGAATATATCCGGTACGAAGATCTGCCGCTCGAAACATCTGATGGGCGACATATCAACATGGAATTCTCCAGTAATGTCTACACGGTAAACAATAAGAAGGTCATCCAGTGCAACATTCGGGACAATACCGAGCGCAAACTTGCGGAGGATAAGCTGCTGCATGCTTCAGAGACCCGGTACCGTCGGCTCTTTGAGACGGCACAGGATGGGATTCTCATCCTCGATGCCGACACCGGCCAGATTGTCGGTGTAAATCAATTTTTAATTAACCTGCTGGGATTCTCGCACGAACAGTTCCTGGGAAAGAAACTCTGGGAGATCGGGCTTTTCAAGGATATCGTTGCCAGCAAAGACAACTTCGATGAGTTGCAACGAAAGGAATATATCCGGTACGAAGATCTGCCACTTGAAACTGCCGATGGGCGGCGGATAGCCGTGGAGTTCGTCAGTAACGTCTACATGGTGAATGACAAGAAGGTCATCCAGTGCAACATCCGGGATATCACCGAGCGGAAAAAACTGGCAGAGCAGATCAAAACATCGCTTGCCGAGAAGGAGACGCTGCTCCGCGAGATCCACCACCGGGTCAAAAACAACCTCCAGATCATCACCAGTATCCTCAACCTGCAGATCCGGAAGATCGATGACCCCCGGTCCATTGAAATCTTAAAAGACAGCCAGAACCGGGTGCAGGCGATGGCGCTCGTCCACGAACACTTATACCGGGGTAAAGACCTCTCCCATATCGACTTAAGGAACTACATGGTTGCACTGGGGAGGGGGATCTTCCAGATGTACGATGCGGGAAACAAAGGCATCCGGTTCGATCTTACCATCCGGGACATCTATGTGGATATCAATACCGCTATTCCCCTTGGGCTCATCAGCAACGAACTCATCACCAACAGCCTGAAGTATGCATTCAGGGACAAAAAAGACGGGAATATTTCCATCACGGCTGCCGAAGATCCCCAGGTCCTGACCTTTATTGTCGCAGACAATGGTACAGGAATACCTGAGGGTATCACGCTGGAGAACAAGACATCGCTCGGGCTCCGGCTCGTAAGCACGCTCGCCGGCCAGCTCGATGGCACCGTGGCGATTGACTGCACGGGAGGCACGAAATTTACGTTTACGATCCCGAAACCGGCAGAACAGAAACCAACTGGAGGAGCTGTGAAATGACCGGGACTGTTACAGGGAATGGGAAATTGAAACGTGCCGGTGAGATCCGCTGGATCTTTCTGGCAGCGGCAGCGGTCTTTTGGCATGTTAGGGGTTTTATGCAAGGGATGGAGACGATTGGGGGGGAGCGTGCAGAAACATCATGCCGGCACGGAAGTACCCTCCCCTGATGCGGGATAGCAATAAGGAAACAGCTTGAAAAACGAAACGGACGATCATTTATGCACCTTTTTGCCATCCTCATCCTCATCTCGTCAATCTTTATCTTATCCGTGGGGATCTTTGTCTACTCACAGAACCGGAAAAGTCCGATCAACCGGGTCTTTTTGTTTCTCTGCATACTGGCCTTTTACTTTTCATTCATAGAATCCATGCTTCACGACGCGGACAGCATCTCCTCCGCATACCTGTGGCTGAAGCTGACCGCACTCTGGACTTTTCTCCCCGCAGTTTTTTTCCATTTTACCCTCGTCTTTACAAAATCCGGCCTGCTCCGCAGGAGCCGGTGGATCCCGGTCCTCATCTATGCCCCTGCTGCACTGTTCAGCATCATTGAACTGACAACAGACCTGATCACCACCACGCCAGTACTGAAATACTGGGGCTACACATACGGCTATTCACCACATCCTCTTCCCTTTCTTGTCGAGTTGGCATGGATGTTTGGATTATTCGGGGTGTCTTTGCTCCTCATCACCCGACATTATTTCCGGACACCCGAGGTTCAGGAGAAGAAGCAGATAAAATGTATCATGATCGGTTTTAGTGTTGTCGTAATCGTCACATTCGTAAGCGAAATAGTGTTTCCTTTCTTTCAGATCAATCTCCCGACAACGGAGACAATTTCTATCCTGTTCTTTTTCGCTCTGATTGGGTATGCGATCTGGAAATACGAACTTTTTGTCGTGAGTCCTGCAATGGCGGCAGATAACATTGTCTCCACCATGACCGACTCGTTGATCCTGCTCGATAACAGTCACACGATCATTTCGGTAAATGATGCAACCCTGAAGATCCTCCGGTACAGGAAAGAGGAACTCATCGGCCTGCCGTTTTCCGCCATTTTTTCCGATCCCGCCGGCACTGAAGCAATCCTGTCCGGAATCACTGTCAGCGGGCCGGTCACGGATCTAGAAACCTCGTACCGTTCAAAGGAGGGGATCGCAATCCCCATCAGTTTTTCCGGTTCGGTGATAAGAGACGCAAAGGGGGATAGTATCGGGACCGTCTGTATTTCACGGGACATCACCGAGCGCAAACGGGCGGAAGATGCACTCCGGGAGAGCGAGGAAAAATTACGGACACTTTTCAATAATGCCAATGACATGATCACCCTTCACGGGTTCGATGCGTCCGGGATGCCCGGCACCTATATCGAGGTAAACGATGCAGCATGCCGCAGACTGAAGTATTCCCGCGAGGAGCTTCTCAGCAAATCCCCAAAGGATATCGTGGCGCCGGAAACCCTCAACAGGATGGCTCAGAACACGAGGGCACTTCGTGCTACAGGCAATGCTACTTTTGAAATGATCCACCTGACAAAAGACCAGCAGAGAATCCCGGTCGAGATCAGCGCTCATCTTTTTGATTTCAAGGGAAAACCCCATGTTCTGTCCATGGTCCGGGACATCACCGAGCGCAAACAGGTGGAGGAGGCGCTCCATTTATTCAAGGACCTGGTGGATCATTCCTCCGATGCCATCGGCATGTCAACCCCCGAAGGGAGACACTATTATCAGAATGAAGCCTTCAATCGCCTGTTCGGTGATATCGGTAATAATCCTCCCGAAACCGCGTATGTAGACAAAGCGATCGGAAAACGGGTGTTCGACACGATCAGGGGCGGAGGAAACTGGCAGGGCGAAGTGAAGATGTTCAGGAAAGACCGGACAATCCTGGACATCTTCCTGAGAGCCTACGCCATCAGGAACCCGAAGGGTCATACTATCGGACTCGTGGGTTTGCATACTGACATCACTGAACGCAAAAGGGTGGAAGAGAACCTCAAAGCCAGCGAGGAGAAGTTCCATGCAGTGTTTGAGAACGCAAATGATGCAATTCTCCTCATAGCAATTTCACCCGACGGGCTGCCGGAAAAATTTGTCGAAGTAAACGAAACGGCATGCCGCAGACTGAAGTATACCCGTGAGGAATTCCTCGGTTTGTCCTTAAGGGAAATCGATGCGCAGGAGACCTGGGAGAAGATACGCGAGAATATGAAGAACCTGCTGGAAAAAGGGCATGCGACATTTGAAGGGGTTCATGTTACCAGGGATCGTGAAAGGATCCCTGTCGAGGTCAGTGCGCACGCCTTCAATCACCATGGTCAGGAACTGGTACTTGCCCATGTCCGGGACATCACCGAGCGTAAACGGGCGGAGCATGATCTTCGTGAAAGCGAGATAAAATACCGCAGTATCCTGGATAATATCCAGGATGCCTTTTATCGTTCAGACCGTGACGGGAACCTCATTATGATAAGCCCCTCCGGAGCAAAGTTGCTGGGCGTTATCTCTATTGATGAATTGCTGGGATTGAACATTGCTGAAAAAATTTATGCAAACCCGGATGACCGGATAAAATTGCTCGATGTGATGGAAAAATATGGGTTTGTGGAAGACTTTGAGGTGGATCTCAGACGAAAAGATGGGTCTGTGGTAACCGTATCCACGAGCAGTCATTATTATTTTGATTCTTCCGGTGAACTTGAAGGGGTTGAAGGAATTTTCCGGGACATCACGGAGCGTAAAGAGGCAGAAGAAGCGCTGAAGAAATCCGAACGCATAATGAAGGATATTATCAGTTTCCTGCCGGATGCAACGTTCGTCATTGACAAAAACGGGGAGGTTATTGCATGGAACCATGCAATGGTGGAAATGACGGGGGTTCCTGCAGAACAGATGATCGGGAAAGGGAATTATGAATATGCACTCCCGTTATACCACGAACGGCGTCCGATCACCATCGACCTCGTCCTTCACGATGACCCGACAGTTACTGCAAAATACCTGGTCATGAAAAAGGAAGGCAGCACCCGGTTCTCCGAGATTTTTATCCCCCACTTCAATAAGGGCAAGGGAGCACACCTCTGGTTTGCGGCAACCCCTCTCTATGACGCGGATGGGAATCTTATGGGAGCAATCGAATCCATCCGCGACATCACCGCACTAAAACAGGCTAATGAACAGCTCCACCTCCTGCTCCGGGAAAAAGAGATTCTCCTGCGTGAGATTCACCACCGGGTGAGGAATACCCTCCAGTTAGCCGTAAGTATGATGAAAATACAAAGCCGGCGTGAAAACAATACCCGGGTACGGGATGCACTCTTCGACACGCAGAACCGGCTCAATGCAATTGCCTCGACGTTTGACATGATCTACCACTCCGAGGATATAAGCCGGGTGAACCTCCGGAATATAATCAGCTCCATTGTCGGTTCCATTCGTTCTGCCTATGAAACCAGAGAACACCACATCCAGAGCGACATCCGGATTGATATCACGGAAATGGGAGTCGACCTAGCCCTGCCACTCGCCCTCATCATAAGCGAACTGGTGATCAATGCATTCCAGAACGCATTTCCGGATGGCAGGAGTGGGATGGTGACTATCACCGGATCAGAAGACGAACACGGACAGATTATCCTTACCGTAAACGACAACGGTTCGGGGCTTCCGGAGGGGCTCGACCCGGCTGAATCCGGCACGACCGGGTTCACGCTTGTCCGCACCCTTGTACAACAGATTGATGGTGTATTGAGCTATGAGACCAGCGGGAAGGGAACGGGTTTTATCATTACGGTATCAAGGGATGCAGAATTCAAAAAATCAGGGGTGAGTGAAGTATGACAGAAAAGATCAGGATCATTATTGTCGAGGATGAAGCACTGGTTGCCGAAGACTTAAAAGAGATGCTGCGGGGATTCGGGTATGAGGTCTCCGGCATCGCAAAGACGGGGGAGAAGGCAATTGCCCTTGCCGGGGAACACCACCCGGACCTTGTCCTCATGGACATCAACCTGTCGGGTGCGATGGACGGGATCACCGCCGGGGGAGAGATCCACTCGCGATGGAGCATCCCGATCATCTATGTCACCGCATTTGCCACGCAGGCAATTATTGACCGGGCGAAAAAAACCACTCCTTCAGGCTACATCTTAAAACCGTTCAACGAGCGGCAGATCCAGACCGCCCTGGAGATCGCTCTCTACAACCACGAACTGGAGGAGCAGGCAAAAGAAAACGAACGCACGATCCGGATCCTTGCAAACGCCATCCCCGACGCAGTCATGCTCCTGGATCATAACCGGCAGATCATAGCCCTGAACGATGCCATGGCTCGCCGGCTCGGGTACAATCATACCCAGGTACATGGGGATTCAACTGTCCGGTTTAACCGGGACGGGATGTTTACCCCACTGGAATCGCGGATCAGTGAAATTCTCTGTTCCGGCCGACCTGTCCGTTTCGAAGAGAAGAACCAGAATGAGTGGTTTGAGGTCTCCCTTATCCTGATTTCCGGGTCTGATGAGCAGAGCTCCCGGATATTTGTCCAGTATCATGATATCACCGACCATAAAAGATTCGAGGAGGCACTGAAAACAGAGGGAATAACCCAGATCGAGAAGAACATGGAGCAGTTCCAGACATTAAACGACCAGATCAGAAACCCGCTCCAGGCAATCATGGGATATGTGAACCTCGACTGCCACCAGTACCGGGAGCGTATTATGGGCCAGATTATGCAGATTGACGGCCTTGTCAGCCGTCTGGATCGCGGCTGGGTGGAGTCCAGAAAAGTCAAGAGGTTCCTTCTCCGGCACTACCTGGATAATCCCGATGATGTGCCAGATTCAATATCCCAGGAGAATGGCGGGAGATGCAGCTGATGGATACCGTCCTCGTAGTGGATGATGAACCCGCGATACGGGAAATTTTCACCGTGTACCTGGAGATGAATGGATACAAGTCCCACGCGGTCACCGGAGGAAGGGAGTGTCTTTTGTGGTTAAAGACACAAAAACCCGACCTCATCCTGTTGGATTTGATGATGGAACCCATGGATGGCTGGGAGACGCTCCTTGCGATCCGGCAGTACCCGCCCTCCAGCCAGATTCCGGTAATAATTATCACGGGAAAAACGCCGACTGCCGAAGACCTCGTACAGTACGGCGGCCTCATTGAGGATTTTATCGTAAAGCCTGTTGATTTTAAAATGATTTGTGAATCCTTCCATCGCATCATTGAGAATGACCGGGACTTAGGCCGGGAAATTGACCGGGTTAAGAACGAGGGACAGGATCCGGAATTTCTGACCGAATATATCCGTCTCCTCCGGCTCACCAGCGTCACGAACAACCTCAAAAAACGGCTCAAGGACCGCCAGTGTTCAGACCAAATCCCCTTAAAGAAACTGGAGGAACGGCTGCAATGGTTGCATGAAAAACTGGGGTTTCCCGATCAGGTTCGTTCATCAAGTCCTCTGCATTGAAGGCAGACCGTGCCATTGCATTTCTGCTGGCGTTTCTCAATAGCAAAGAGTGTGGGAGTCAAATAAATACGGCCTGATTTGAGGGCAAGGAGAGATCACCGGGATTATATCCTTTCTTTCTCGTCCCTCCTTTGAGAATGAAAATCAATAATCCCGTGTCATCAATTTCAAGGATGACACGATATGCTCCCATACGCTGATGATACCGGGATGCTGGATTCTGCAATCTGTCGGATGAGGGCACCGGGATTCTTTTTGCCTATTCTTTCCCGTCTGCCCGCGCCACACAGACCCAGTGGTCGTAAAACGCGTCGCCGGGACTCTCGCGTACCTCGACGTTTCGCCCCGCCTCTTCTCCCCATTCCCGGATCAGGTGAGTTTCCGGTTCGGTCCCGACCGAGACGAGCGTCTCTTTACTCACGGCAAAGATGGTGGGCAGCATGGAACCGGTACTGCCGGAACTCGTCGCCCACCGGCTCGTGCAGAAGAAGGGATCAAAGATTGAACTCATTCCCCTTGCCCGCGTGATGTCCGAGCATTTCATCGGCATCGAGCGTCTGCTTGAGATTGTACGGCTCAGCCAGAAGATGGACGAGCCGCTCGATATCATCGCGGAGCTGGAGAGCGAGGGGATGGAGAAGGAGACCTCTTCAAAGTCACAAAAACAGCAGCGCGGGGGCGGCAAAAAGGGGCACGGGAGATACCAGTCGCCGCAATCCTACGGTTTTAACTGATTATACGGTGAAACGAGATACGAAATATGATCTGCCCGAACTGTGGAACCCGGCTGCCCGAAGGGAGTACACGCTGCCATTTCTGCGGGTATCTTCCCCCGCAGGAGAGGACGCTTGCCGAGACCTGCATCATTATTGTTGCCCTTTTTACCGTCATGCTTGCCCTCAGTCTCCTCCTCTTTGTCGTCACCGGTAAGATGGAGATCGAATACCGTTTCCGGGCGGTGTTGTGCCTTATTGCCGGAGCCGCCGGGACATGGGTGTTCTGGAGGATCACCCGGCGGCTGATCCCCGGGCTTGCGGGATCCAGATAACCCAGGGATTTTTTTGGGATTCTTGTTTTACACATCCCTCATATACCCGTACTTCCAATAGACAATTCAGGAATATGCATACCACGCGTGGGATCATCCGGCAGCTTGACGAGATGCGCCAGGAACTCCATGACCAGTATCATGTGAGCAGGATCGGTATCTTTGGTTCGTACTCGCAGGGTTGCCAGACACAAAAGAGCGATCTCGATCTGATGATAGAGTTCGAACGTCCCATTGGGATGCTGGCCTTTGTCCACCTTAAGGACCTGCTTGCAGAACGCCTCGGGATGAAAGTCGATCTGGTTACTCCCGATGGCCTGCACCCGCTTATCCGCGATGATGTGATGCGGGAGGTTATCTATGTCTGAAAAACGCCCGGTCTCTCTTCTTCTTTTTGATATCTTCGAATCCATTGAAAAAATTGAGAAGTATACCCGGGATATGACCTTTGATCAACTTATGGAGGATGAACGTACCAAGGATGCCATCGTCCGCAATATCCAGATCATTGGAGAAGCCTCCAAACACATTCCGGAGAACCTGGTTACTACGCATCCTGAAGTGGACTGGAAAGGTATTGCCGGTGTGCGGGATATTGTTACTCACCGGTATTTCCGTATTGACTGGCATCTGCTCTGGACAAGCATCCGCGAAGAACTGCCTCCCTTGAAAGGTCAGATCAAAAGTCTGCTGGAAAAATATCCGAAGTAACTCTCAAATGAGGATGCGACATCCCCGTAAACCTGTTTTTGCCAGATAACCGGATTTTTAAAAATCCGCTGCCTCTAAAAAAACAAAAATCTATTTTTCCGCAGGCCGCGCCACACAGACCCAGTGGTCGTAAAACGCGTCGCCGGGACTCTCGCGCACGTCGACCGTCCGCCCCGCATCTTCTCCCCATTCCCGGATCAAGTGCGTCTCGGGCTCCGTGCCTACCGTGACGAGCGTCTCGCGGCTCACAGAAAAAAGCCCGGCCGCGATCTGGTGCCACATGTCGGCGGAAAACGTGTTAATCTCGCCCATCATGATCCCGATAGCTTTAGGCACCGGTTCGGTATATGCGGCGACCTGCGTCGCGTCGAGGCACATCGTCTCCTCCGGGAGCAGCCGGCCCTTCTCGATGCCAAGGGAGAGGAGCGCCGGGTCGTTGTCGTACGAGAGCGGGGTATATCCGAGCTCGCGGAGTACGAGCGAGCCGACACCCGATCCGCAGCCGCAGTCGATGCAGGTCTCACCGTTCCCCTTTCCCCAGACCCCGGCGATCACGTCCGCGATGATACCCTTCCGGACCGGGTTTAAGTCCTCCATGGCAGACGGCACCTCATGGGCAAGCAACAGGGAGAAATATTCCCGGACTGCCGCCGCCCAGACGGCCCGGTCCTCCTGGTAGATCTCGCCGTTCACCTGCTCGAAGGCATCGATCAGGTCGACGCTCGGGTGCCGGCAGAGAAACGAGCCTGCGATCCAGCCGGCCTTCTCGTGGAACGCGATCGCGATCGGGTCGTCGTGTTCGTCCACGAGCATCCTGCCCTCGTCCCCGTTATCTGCGGCAAGCATATCCGTGTACAGCGGGTCGGTAAGAGCGGCAAACGAGGGTTCGATAAACGCGAGGGTGTCCACTTCGAGGATTTCTGCGGCCTTCAAGGCTTACTCCCCCCGCTCGATGTGCATCCCGTGCGGGGCCTCGATGGTCCCGTCAATCCTTGCCTCTTCGTGCAGGAAGAGCTCCTTTGCGATCACGTCGCCGAGGATATGAGCGCCTTTTTTCACGAACACCTTGCCGCTGCCTTCGACGTTCCCGTGCACGGTCACCCCGCCGGCGACGCGGATCGTGCTCCGTGCCCGCAGGCTGCCGAAGATCACGGTATCTTCAAGGACATCGATCGAACCGGCCCGGATGTTACCGTGCAGCCGGCACTTCTTCCCGATCTTCATTGAAGACGGGACCGAGAAGACCTTCATGTTCAGCTTTGACCGGGCCGGGATCATGAGCGGGACCTCCACCTTCCCGTCGTCCTCGGTAAAGAGGTTGTCAAGGATCCGGTCAAGTTCCTTCTCGTTTTCTATCCTGAGCATCGTCATGAGGTAGATAAGGATAAAGACGAGCACCGGCATCGGGTTTCGCACCGCAATCTCGCCGGTCGCCTCAAACCCCTGGGCGATCTCCACCTTCTCGCCGATATCGAGCGCCCCGCTCACGACCAGTTTCCCGTTGATCTTGACACCCTCACCGATGTAGGCGTCCTGTTTTGCGATCACGTCGCTCCCGATCTCGCAGAGGTTTCCTATCCGTGCGTCGCCGCTTGCCCAGACATACTCGTGGATCTTTGTCGATTCGCCTACGTAGACGTCCTTGCCCCGCAGGCCGTAATCGATCTGGCAGAACTCGCCGACTACGATGTCCCGGTCGGTCTTGATACTGTGCTCCTGGAGTTCCGTCCCATCGGGAAGGAGGCAGTGCTTGTGCCAGTTCTTTACCGAATCCCCGCTCATCGATCCCTCGCCGGCACCCTCATCCGTGTCATGCCCCGTACTTATGTGCCTGGTTTATCAGGTCGATGGCGGTCGGTAAGAGGCCGGCGCCTGTGATCCGGCAGAGACCGCCTTTTGCACACGAGCGTTCCCCGTACTCAGTAACATCGTCCCCCCGCACACCCTCGCCGTGGATCAGCACCGGCACCGGGTCTGCGCTGTGGTCCTTGATGCAGCAGGGTGTGGAGTGATCGGCGCAGATAACAATAATGCAGTCGTTGAGATTGAGGAGCGGTTCAAGCACGACATCGACTTTTTCGATGAACGCTTTTTTCTGGAGTGCAAGCCCGTCATGGCCCGACTCGTCTGCCCCCTTGATGTTCACGAGAACAAAATCCCGGGTCTTGAGCTCGTTTACCGCTGCGGTGATCTTCCCCCTGATATTGCTGTCCTGCGAGCCGGTGATCCCTTCGACCGGGACCCGGGCAAGGCCGACTGCGTTCCCGATACCGGTGATGAGGCTTGCAGCGGCGATCACGCACCCATCCATCCCGTATTTTTTACCGAACGGCTCGAAGTGCCCCATCTCACCGGCGCCCCGCATCAGCACGATGTTTGCCGGGTTCTGGCCCTGTGCGAGGCGCTCCTTATTTATCGGGTGGTCGAAGAGGATCTTCTTTGACTGCCGGATGAATTCGTTGCAGACCTCTGCGGTCTTTTTGTCCTTGTCAAGTGCCCTGATGGGGGTAACCGTGAGGGGTGCCACGTGATCCTTCTTCGGGTCGTTCGAGGAGACACAGTGGCCGAGCCCTTCGCCTTTGAGGGCGAGTGCTGCCCGGTGACCTGCCCCTGACCGGAACACGAACTCCACGCCGAACTTCGAGAGATCGACCCCGTCCTGGATCGCCTTTGAAAGGGTCACCGTATCGTGGATCCGCCCGGCCCGCCGGTCGGTCACGAGCCCTTCGGGGGAGAGTGTCGCGTAGTTGCACCGGAAACCGATCATGCCCGGTTCCATGTGGATCCCCGAGCCTTCGCATTCGAGCGGGCCCCGGCCGGTGTAATAGGTATGGGGATCGTAGCCCAGGAGAGCGAGGTGAGCGGTATCTGACCCGGGCCGGATACCGGTCGCTATCGTATCCATGATCCCGCACACGCCCTCTTTTGCGAGACGGTTGAGGTTGGGGCGGTGCGCCGCTTCAAGAGGGGTGAGGTTTCCAAGTTCCGGGCAGGGCCGGTCGCCCAGCCCATCAATAACGAGAAACAGGATCTTATGAGCGGTCATTCTTAGGGATTGTTGGACGCGTGGATTAATTATGTTTCCCGGTTACGCTTCGGGAAACAGTACGTCGTAACCGGCCCGGTTAAAATCCCCGGATGGAACCAACCCCTAACTCTGAACCGGCGTCGTCCGGACGAATAAAACCCGATAATAATCACGAAAAAAACAAAAAAATTTACTTGGTAGAGATAGGTGCTGCGACCTGCTCGACCTTGGACTTGATAACCTCGACCCGGCGGGTCGGGTAGAGGGTCTTTACGACCTTGAAGAGATCGCGGGAGAGCTCGCCCGAGACAATCGCGTTAACAAGCGTCGTTAAGTCCCATGCCGCTGTCTGGGTTGCAAGGCTTGCGAGGATCGCGTTCCTGAGCGCGTGTTCCTGTGCGATGTTTGCCCGTGCAAAGGTGTAGCAGCTGATCGTGAGCCGGACTTTCTTGTTGTCCTTTGTGACCACAAGAGTGTGGCAGTCCACGCGGGAGCTGCGGCGCTTGACAAGGGACCGCAGGTAATCGCGAGTCACTTCGTGGCCGACAAACTCGGTGTATGCCGCGTCGCCGGTGACTTCTGCAATCTTGAAGCTCATCTTGATGTGCTGCTTTGCGTAGTCGTTGGTGATCTCGCCGAGGGTAGACTGCATGATCCTGCCCTTGACCGTCTCGACTTCGCTTGCAATGGTGTCGCCGATATACGCCTTGCCGAGGTTGTCGGGGGTGTATACCTTGTACCAGCTCTTGGCTTTCCAGCCTTCAACTCTTCTTCCAACCTGTTTTTTCTTTGCCATGGTATCAACTCTCTAATTTTTTTTCATTCCCTCTTTTCGTTCGTTCCTGTCGTTTTTCGCGGGAGCCCTGTTGTCTCATCCGCAATTGCCAGATTCATCAGGTAGTCGTCTACCGATGCGATGACAGACCGGATCTGCGTGCCGTGGATCACGGTCGTGACCCGGTCGCCGTCTGCGGTGGTGGTCATGCCCCTGAGGTTGTCCGGTGCCAGTGATGACGCCACGCTTGGAGCGTCCGCGTGGACGGTGGTAATAAGGGCACTTACCTGCATCATGCGAGAAGCGCCTCCTGCCATCCTTTCACGAATGCCCCGAGCTGGTCGCAGGGGATCGTTGCCCCTGCACGGGAGTGGTGTCCCCCGCCGTTCCCGCCGCATGTGGCAGCAAGGGTCCGGACGAGCGGCCCGAGATCGGTCGTGACGCCGTGGGGGGATCGCGCCGAGATCCGGCAGGCCTCCCCCGACCGTGCATACACGAGCACCGGTGCTTGGTGCACCCGGTCCCGGGCGAGCACGTCGGCGATGTCGCTTGCGAGCGTCGCATTCTGGCACTCGTAGACCGCTTCCCCCTCGTGTGCGGGATGAGCGTTTTTGAGCGCACCGATCACATCGAGGTGGTGCCGTCGGGCAATCTCCCATGCTTTTTCGATCTCCGCTGACGAGCGAAGACAGAGCGCAACCGCAAGGTCGCCGTGTCCGGATTTGCCGCAGGCATCGATGACGGCAGTAAGCGCATGGGCGTCCTCTATTACCTCGCGCTGGAGGTGCAGGGTGTCGCCGTAGAGCAGGGATAAGCCATTTGCGGAAGTCTGCGGGGCGGATTTGAGCACCGCAAGGCTCATGAGCGTATCGAGCCGCAGGCCGTTTGCGCCCTGTGCCCCGGTGAGCAGGTCAGCGACAGCAGAATCGTCGCCGCTGATCCCTTCGAGGTACGGGCAGGTGGCAAGCAGCCACTTCTCTGCCATGTCGCGACCGGGAAGCGTCATGCCCCGGTCCGGGACGATGATCCCGTTTGCCACGCCTTCGTTGAAGATCTCAAGGTTCCTGCCGGCAAATGCCTGGCCGTCGCCGATGATACCGGGTATCACGAGGCCGGCAAGGTCGCGGTTGTCACCCATTTCCTGGGCGACAATGTACGCCATGCCGGCGGCGGAGAGTTCCCGGTCGCCATCGATCTTTTCGAGCCTCGGGTTTGCATGGAACTGCCCGGTAAAGAGCGGGAGGTGGTGGTCCACAACCATCGTTTCCGGGGGCAGGTTCTCTATGCCGGACCCGAGATCGCACAGGAGCGAGGCCGCGTCGTGGGAGAGGCTGGCGAAAGGAACTTCCGCACAGATTCTCATCCGGAACCGGATCCCGGTCCTTAACATCGCATGGCAGAGGATAGCCCCGGCTGCGATGCCGTCAGCGTCGTGGTGTGCATACACCTCGACGTACTGCTGGCGGCGGATCTGGTCCGCGACGGTTTTTGCGGCTTCTTCAAGTGACATGGGAATCGGCAGACGATATGACGTGAATTATCTGGACAGCAGGATTTCAGTGGTCTCCGGCTTGTAGGTGAAACCTGCGGGCAGCTTCTTTGTGCCAACGTAGTACTTCACGAGCCGGCGGATCTTGGCCTCGACAAGGTGGAGCTGCCTCTTGTTGTGCAGGTCCTTCTTGTTGTCTTCCAGGTGCTTGCGCAGCCCCAGCGCCTTGATCATGAGGTCGCGGAGATCCTCGGGGATCTCGGAGCTGATCTTGTTCTCTACTAAGATGTCGCCGATGCTTTTGCCGGTGACCATCTTGACATCAGGGACGCCGTGGCGGTCCCGCAGGATCAGGCCGATCATGCTGCTCGATGTGCCTTCCTTGCGGAGATCGACAATAAGTTTCTCGATCGCTGCCTTGTCCGTGTTGGACCATGAAGGCGCCTCATTCCGCGCAGGCCGCACAGAGCATGACTGTCCTCTTCTTCTGGTGTGCATTCGTGCCATAGTTATACCTCCGGTT
>NZ_JBAYLY010000002.1:0-197371 GCF_041663825.1 Methanoregula sp. | reverse complement strand
GACAATGACAGGTGCATCTGCCGCTCCCAGGGTCACTGTCAGATGTTTTGCCGTGTTCGAGAGGTCGTTGGGGTCGACAATGCCGGATTTGACGATCTTGAACTGGTTGAGGCCCGTGTTCTCGATGACAACCTGAATGTTGATATCGTCCCCCGGAGAAAACTCGTTGGTCCCTGCGATATGTGCGTTCAGTTCAGGGTTTCCGGCCATGTATTTCGTACCGGCCTGTGCCGGGCATACGGCGAGCAGGGAGAGCACCAGGAAAACCAGCACACTGGAACGCAGGGCATTTTCAGGTAATTTCCGCCATATGCAACCTGGCGAATTTTTTGATTCATTATAAAATTTGTAAGGGGTACTGCTCTTCATGTGAATCCTCGACCTGTTGAAAAACTTTGTATGCGTTGGGATTTATCCTATATATAATTTTGTTTTATTAATCATACATAACTACTATAAATCCATCTGTGTCATAACCTCCGCAAACATTGTTCCAAGACGTTATGTTGCAAAAATAAATGTCAGTATAAAACCCGAATTCCCGGGTCAGTTGTGAAAAAGTGAAGGGGACCGTTTAAGTCCACTTGCCGGTTGTCGGCGCAGTCTGATTTTAACAACCGGGTTAAAAACCGTGATATAGGTAATGCTCTTGTATATGTTGAGCGCGCAAATTCCCTTTTTTATAGTTCAGGGCCACAACAGTTTCATGTACCATATTTGGCTGAGCTGTTCATGCTCCCGCTGTTCAAACGCCGTCACATGGGTCATTTGTAAAATAAGTGCTTATGTTTCCCGGTGCGAGCGGCGACCTTAATTATTCTGTATACGTGCCCAATCTCTATTTTTTTGAGTGTTTCATTTCTCAAAATGGAATGAGTGAGGGATTTATAATCGCCATTGATGAGCAATAGAAATAATCAATAAAAACAACCTTTATATTCGATTATGACAAAGTACGTAAAAAATTAGAGAACTGTGCCAATGAATGAATTCTATCCCTGTAGATATCGTAAATATGCGGTGTGAAATGCTTTTGACGTATGTCCCGGCATTCTGGGCGCACTTATTGCACTGATGATCGGCCGGAGATTCTCCCAACGGATTATGTCCCGAATCTCGCCTCACTTGTTCTCCGGTTTGGCGATTTTTCTGCTCTGTTGAAACGCACATGAACGGGCGTTCACACCCGAAGCATGGAAATCAAACACTATACTTTGTTTTGGTGAGATCTGTTAACTCAACGTATTTGATTTTCATGGGAAATTTACATAACGGCGGTTATAGTCAAAGGAGTGGTGAGGCATACCAAAGATCTCCCCGGGCTTTCTCCATCATGTCCCGTGCAAACGTTTCCGCATTCCGGAGATCTGCGGCATCGGGCTTCCCCTTGTTGAGACCACCGAAATATTTTAAGAAGCTGTTCGTGTTCCACCCCGCACACCCGAATTCACCGGTGACCGCGTACCCTTTTGCGGTTAGTTTTTCCCGGATCTGCGAGTGGTTATGCTCAACAAATTTCCTGTCGGCCACGAAGGCCGGGGCCCCATAGGTTGAGAAGAGGAAAACTTTTGTCTTGCCTGCCAGGGGCAGCCGGTCGGCAAGGTCAAGAATGGATGCATCAAATGTCGCGCTGTAGATTCCCGAGCCAAAACCTACCAGGTCGTACTCCGCGATCTCTTCGGGCTTAACCTGCCGGGGTGTTTTTACCTCGGCACCGAGCACCTTTGCACAGGCATTCGCGATCTTCTCCGTATTGTTGTGATGGCAGGAGAATACGACTACGAGAGATCGTAATGCCTCCGGATTTCCGGTCTCGGTTACATTCGTATCCATTCTTTCGGTTACTCCTAAATTATTTCAAATCAGAAAACGGAAACAAAACGACAACAACGTCGCCTTTTACAAGTCCGCCCATGCCTCGTCTTCCTCATGACGTAACCAGTCCTTTTTAAGGGAAGATTCGCTGGCAAGTACGGTGTCACCCATTATTTTACCGGCATTCTTCTTTTTTTCCCGGATAAAATCAAGGATCTCATGATAGTGCTGACGCGGCACCTGGTATAATTCCCTAATGATCTGTTCCTCGACTTCCATAGGTATTCACCTACCTGCTTGCTGATTGATTCATTATGTGGTGGAGATATAAAACTACACAACCTGGAGATGAAAGGTTGTTTATTGAAATTGCTGAATATCCGACAGATCGATTAAAAGTAGATTTCACATTATCAACTGTATTTAATTTTCGAGTAATCAACCCGAACGGAATAAAAATAATTAAAATTTTAAATTTTCATGGATAAAGATTTTTCATAAGTTACCTAAAAAAACCCGCATGAAGACAAAGACTTCGCACCAAAGCAATGAAAATTTTGCACTCCAAACTCGAATTTCCTTTTGCCGGCTCCATCGTCTGAAGTTTTCAAAATTTTCATGACAAAGACAACGATTGGGCAACGTGGATCGCGGATTTCCTTGAATCGGATCACTTTCACCCTCCCCAATCCTCACTTCTATAAATACCGACACCAACCTGTACCGCACGTAAAATGAAAAACATCATCATCAAAGGTGCCCGCCAGCACAACCTGAAAAATGTCAGCGTCGAGATCCCCCGCGACAAGCTCGTGGTGATCACCGGTGTCTCCGGCTCCGGTAAATCCACGCTCGCGTTCGATACGCTCTACGCGGAAGGCCAGCGCCGGTACATGGAATCGCTCTCGTCCTATGCCCGGCAGTTCCTCGGCATGATGCAGAAGCCCGATGTGGATTACATCGAGGGGCTCTCGCCGGCGATTGCCATCGAGCAGAAGACTACCTCCAAGAACCCCCGGTCAACGGTCGGGACCACCACCGAGATCTACGATTATTACCGGCTCCTCTTTGCCCGCATCGGCACCCCGTACTGTCCTGAGCACAATATTCCCATCGCTGCCCAGACCCCGGACCGGATCGCCGACCAGATCATGGCCGAGCATCCCGGCCAGGTCACCATCCTCTCGCCAATCGTCCGGCAGAAGAAGGGGACCTACCAGCAGCTCTTAAAAGACCTGAACAAGGAAGGGTATGCCCGGGTCCGGGTGAACGGGAAAATTATCCGGACCGACGAAGAGATCACGCTCGACCGGTACAAGAAACACGATATCGAGATCGTGATCGACCGGCTGGAGACAAGCGACCGGTCACGGCTCACGGAAGCGATCGAGAATGCCTTGAAAAAATCCGAAGGGCTCATCATCGTTCTCGATGACGAGGGAAAAGAGACCACCTACTCCTCGCTCCTTGCCTGCCCGGTCTGCGGGATGACGTTTGAGGAACTCCAGCCGAGAATGTTCTCGTTCAACAATCCCTATGGCGCCTGCGGGGAATGTCACGGCCTCGGGGTCAAGATGGAGTTCGACGCCGACCTCATCATCCCGGACAAGACCCGGTGCATCGCGGACGGGGCGGTGGCGCCGTACCGGAACCCGATGGACGGTTTCCGGGGTCAGTACCTTGCGACGGTCGCAAAGCACTTCGGCTTCTCAGTCCTTACCCCAATAAAGGACCTCACCGAGACACAGTATAATGCCCTGATGTACGGCTCGACCGAGAAGATGCATTTCTCGATGAGCACGAGAAACGGCGATGCCCAGTGGTCGCATAACGGCGAGTGGGAAGGACTTCTCCCGCAGACCGCCCGGCTCTATGCCCAGACCAAGTCCGACTGGAGGAAGCGCGAGATGGAGGGCTACATGCGGGTCTTTGACTGCCCGGCCTGTAAGGGCAAGAGGCTCAAGGACAAGATCCTCGCGGTCCGGATCAACGGGAAATCAATTATCGATGTGACGGACCTCTCCGTATCTGCGGGCATCCGGTTCTTCGACGACCTGAAGCTGACCGAGAAAGAGAAGGAGATCTCAAAGCAGATCTTAAAAGAGATCCACTCCCGGCTCACCTTCCTTGAGAAGGTCGGTCTCGGGTACCTCACGCTCTCCCGGAATGCCGGCACGCTCTCCGGCGGGGAAGCGCAGCGCATCCGGCTCGCCACCCAGATCGGGTCGACCCTGATGGGCGTGCTCTACGTTCTCGACGAACCCTCCATCGGCCTGCACCAGCGGGACAACCGGAAGCTGATCGAGACCCTGCGGACGCTCCGCGATCTCGGGAATACGGTGCTCGTGGTGGAGCATGACGAGGATATGATCCGCAGCGCCGACCACGTGATCGACATGGGCCCCGGGGCCGGGATGCACGGCGGGGCGCTGGTGGCGGAGGGCACTCCCGAAAAGATCGAGAAGAACAAAAAGTCGCTCACGGGCCAGTACCTTGCCGGCACCAAGTCGATCCCGGTCCCGGCAAAGCGGAGGAAACCGGAGAAATATATCACGGTAAAAGGCTGCCGGGAGAACAATCTCAAGAACATCGATGCAAAATTCCCTATCGGTCTCCTGACGGTCGTCACCGGGGTTTCCGGCAGCGGGAAGTCCACGCTCGTGTACGAGACGCTCCACAAGGGCATGAAGCAGATCCTCCACCACTCACGTGAGCAGGCCGGCAAACACGACAAGATCGTTTTCGATACTGATATCGACAAGGTGATCGTGATCGACCAGTCGCCGATCGGGAGAACCCCCCGGAGCAATCCGGCCACGTATACCAAGCTCTTCGATGAGATCCGGACCGTCTTTGCGGAGACAAAAGAGGCAAAGATGAGGGGCTATGGCCCGGGCCGGTTCTCATTCAACATCAAAGGCGGCCGGTGCGAGGCCTGCGAGGGTGACGGCCTGATCCGGATCGAGATGAACTTCCTGCCCGATGTCTATATCGAGTGCGAGGAATGCAAGGGGAAGCGGTACAACCGCGAGACGCTCGACGTGAAATACAAGGGCAAATCGATCGCCGATGTTCTCGACATGAGCGTCGAGGAGGCGCTCGCGCTCTTCGAGCACCACCCCTCCATCCGCTCCAAGCTGGAGATGCTCTCCCGCGTCGGCTTGGATTATATCAAGCTCGGCCAGAGCTCCACGACCCTCTCCGGAGGGGAAGCACAACGGATCAAGCTCACCCGGGAACTGGCGAAAAGGGCGACGGGAAGGACACTCTACCTCCTCGACGAGCCGACCACCGGGCTGCACTTTGACGACACGAAGAAACTCATCAAGGTGCTCGACGATCTCGTGGAGAAAGGCAACACAGTAATCGTGATCGAGCACAACCTCGACGTGATCAAGTCCGCGGACCATATCATCGACATCGGGCCCGAAGGCGGGGATGCCGGCGGGGAGATCGTGGCGACCGGGACGCCGGAGAAAGTGGCCGGGGTGGCGAAGAGTTATACCGGGCAGTTCCTTAAGCCGATGCTGAAGGGGAAGGCTTAGATCCTTCGGTATCTTTTCTTTTAGGATTGAACGGATCGTGAGCTGAGAATTCCCAAAAAAGTCCGGGTCCCGACCCGGCAATTCCGGAAAAAAGTCGGGGGGGTCACCCCGACCTCCAAAAAAATTGGTAGCCCCCCTCCCCCCAACCTCCCGCACCGCAGAAAAATAGATCGGACCGATCAATTTCAAAATCGGTCGGGGTGACCTCCATTGTTCCAGATTTTTGGCCTGCGTTTCCACTGGAGTTTCAGATGAGCGGGGGTGGTCGCCCCGACCGTACTCAGTGATCGGTCGGTCCGAGCGATCGTACACATTGGTCGGGGCGACCTGTTATCCACGCGGATCTGAGATAACCCCCCTCCCCCCTACCTCCGGTTCCGCAGAAAAACTGGTCGGGGCGACCGATCTCAGCAAGAGGTCGGTGTGGCATGCCATATTCCAGTTCCGGAACCTTTGTTTCCACTAAAATGTTGAATGAGAGGGGATTGCCACTCCTCTGCCACAAAATTCTCTATTAAAAAAATCGGCCGGACCCGGCCGATCACCAGCAGGCTCCTGTATCAAAGCGGGTCAGGGAGCGGGGGCAACCACGATCTCCATCGATATAATCCGCTCGTAGAGTCTCTTTGTCTCCCGGACCGGCCAGAGTTCAAGGAGGAGTACCGTTGCCGGTGCCCACATGGCGACCCAGCCGACAATCGAAGCACCGTCAGAGACCATCTGTGCGGGCAACGTTTCGCTGAACTCCAGGATGGCATGGCTGACATACGTGGCAAGGGCGAGGACAACGATTGCGATGACGAGGGTCTTTTTGCCAAACCGGATCCACTGGCGGTACCTCCGGTCAAGGGCCAGCATCCTGTACCTGAAATGGTTCCGGATCGCATCCGGGAGCACCTGGCATGCCGGGCTCCTGGCAATGGCAGCCGGCACGCGGAGGACGATACGGAACTCTGCCTTTTCCGGGAAGTCCCGGACCGTTTCCACAATATAGTCTTCCGTCACGGAGTTGAGCTCATGTTCGTTGAACGGTATTGGGGAGTACGGGGTGAAGATCTGATCCGGGGATGAAAGCCGGATCTCAAGGAGGATCTTCCCATTCTCCATTGTGTACAGGTCCTGGGAATCCGTAATAAGTGCACCTCGTTTATGAGCGTGTTCTCTCGGGACGGATAAAGTTCTGCATTCCGGTGCGGGAGACCGGCTGGCGAGCCGGATCAATCTTGTAGAGGTAACAGGACAGTATTCTCTGCGTGTCTAAGCGAAGGTAACACACGTCTGTTCTGTGAACGTGGTGGGGTGATCATATATTTTTTCAGGGAGGTATGCTGATGATCCTGTACCAGGTTAACAGGACCGCAAATCGTACGCGTAAGGACCCGGGCCTTTTTGGGACTCTTTTACTCCCGCTGTCTCCCGTACTCCCGGTCGATTCCGTCCGCCACATCCTCCCGTTCAGTTTCACCCTCCGCACCCGGGTATTCATATGCAGTTCCGGTGCATCTCTCCTCACACGATCCGAGGAAATCCATGGATACACTGAAGATTGCCCCCATACAACAATCCGCCGAACCACATCAGACACCCGTCAGCCTGCTCAAAAAATACTGGGGCTATCCTGCATTCCTGCCGCACCAGGAAGCGATCATCGCATCGGTCCTGAGCGGACACGACACCCTCGCGATCATGGCAACCGGGGGCGGAAAGTCTCTCTGCTACCAGCTGCCGGCCCTGTACCTCGGCGGCCTCACGGTCGTAATCTCGCCACTCATCGCGCTCATGAAAGACCAGGTGGACGACCTCAACGCCCGGGGGATCCCGGCTGCCGCCTTTAACAGCACGCTCGACTACCGGGAGCGCACCGGGATTGAAGCGGAAATGAAGGCAGGCAGGCTTCACATCCTCTTTGTCTCACCGGAAAAATGCATGCAGGCCGGGTTTCTCGATACCCTTGCAGCAGCCCCGGTCCGACTGATTGCGATCGACGAGGCGCACTGCATCTCGGAATGGGGCCACAACTTCCGGCCCGAGTACCGGGAACTCGCCCGGTTTCGGAAACTGTTCCCCTCCGCTCCCGTCATCGCCCTCACCGCGACTGCAATCCCGGAAGTCAGAAAAGACATCTGCCAGCAGCTCGGCCTCGTGAAGGTCCGGGAGTTCGTGGGCAGTTTCAACCGGGAGAACCTGACCTACCGGGTGGTCCCAAAGAAGAACCCGCTGGTCATGCTCGCCGATTTCCTCTGCCGGCACAAAAACGAGGCTGGGATCGTCTACTGCATGAGCAAGAAAGAGACAGAGGAGATCGCATACGAACTCCGGAAAAAAGGATTCAAGGCGCTCGCCTACCATGCCGGGCTTCCCCGGCCGGTGAGAGCAGACGTGCAGGATGCGTTCCTCAAAAACGCTGCGCAGATTGTCTGTGCCACGGTCGCGTTCGGGATGGGGATCGACAAGCCGGACGTCCGCTTCGTGATCCACTATGACTTGCCAAAGACGATCGAGTCCTACTACCAGGAGACCGGGCGGGCAGGGCGAGACGGGAAGCCTGCCGAATGTCTCCTTTTTTACAGCAGGGGGGATTATGCCCGGGTCCGGTCCATGCTCGAACACGATGATGGCGGAGAGCGTTCGGTCCGGATCGCGCTCAAAAAACTCCAGGACATGACCGTGTACTGCGAGACGACCGGCTGCCGGCGCGCATTCCTGCTCTCATATTTTGGTGAAACACCCGGGTCAGAGCAGTGCGGGTCGTGCGACAACTGCGAACACCCCGCGGCATCCATCGACGGCACGGAACCGGCGCGCATGATCGCTGCGTGTGTGCAGCAGCTGCCGTCCCACTTCGGGGTCGAACTCATTACCGATGTCTTGCGGGGAAAAAAGTCGGCGAAGATCGAAGCATACCATTTCGACCGCCTGCCCGCGTATGCCTCCGGAAAGCAGCACTCAAAGGAAGAATATCGTGTCTGGATCAACGACCTGGTCCGGCAGGGGTACCTCGCACGAACCGGGGACAAATACCCGGTCATTGCCCTTGGAACGAAAAGCAGCGGGCTGCTCGCCGGGACCTGTCGGGTCAGGCTCCCGACACCCGTGCGGGACGCAGCACCGGTATCCCAGTTATCAGTACCTGAGGCCGAAGTGGTAGACAGTGATGCCCGTGAAGCGGACACAGAACTCTTCATGAGGCTCAAAGCGGTCAGGACATCCCTCGCCCGGGAGAGCGGGATCCCGCCGTATGTCGTGTTCGCGGACCGGAGCCTCAGGGAGATGGCCCGCACCCGCCCCTGCGACCGGGCGCATTTCGCAACGATCCCCGGGGTCGGTACCGTCAAGCAGGAGAAGTACGGCCCGGTCTTCCTCAACGCGATCAGGGAGTACTGTAGCGAGCCGGCCGATTGACCGTTCATTACCCCATCCCCAACGCTTAATGAGCCTGCACCCGGATACTCTTTTTGAGATTCATGATCGATACTGCGAGCCTTCCCGAAAACCCCGGCTGCTACCTCTATTCCGATGATGTAGGGACGATCATCTATGTCGGGAAGGCAAAAAATCTCAAAAAGCGGGTATCGAGTTATTTCACAAAAAAAGATCATGACCCAAAGACAAAGAGCCTCGTCGCCCATATCGCCTCGGTCGATGTCGTTGTCACGGACACCGAGACCGAGGCGTTCCTTCTCGAAAACACCCTGATCAAAAAACACCAGCCGAAATACAATATCGACTTAAAAGACGCGAAACGCTACGCGTGGATCGAGCTGACAAAGGAAGAGTTCCCGAGGCTCGTGATCGCCCGGAAAACGACCGGAGACGGGACATTCTTCGGGCCGTTTGTCTCGGCCGCGGAGCGCGACTACGTGCTTAAGGTGGCAAAGAAGGTCTTCCACCTGCGGACCTGCAAGATAATCCCGAAACGGCCCTGCCTCCGGCACCATATGCAGTCCTGCAGTGCCCCCTGCACCGGCACCGTGAGCCCGGAAGAATACGATGAGAACGTGAAGAAGGCCACCCTGCTCCTCAAGGGAAAAGCGCACGAACTGCTCAATGAACTCAAAACTGAGATGGCAGCACGCTCGGCAGCGGAGGATTTCGAACGGGCACTCATGATCAGGAACGAGATTAAGGCCATCGGGCACCTTGCCGACCGGCAGCACGTAGAGCGCCAGCGCGAGTACGATCAGGACGTGATCGCGTACCAGGTGACGGACGGGAAGGTGTACCTTACCGCGTTTAACGTTGAGCGGGGATCGCTTTCAAACAAACAGGAATTCACGTTCGATGCCGGGGGAGAGGATTTCTTCGAGGAGTTCCTCGTCCAGTATTACTCGGAGCGCGAACCACCAAAAGAGTTAATCCTCGGCTACGAAACGGATCCTGCACTCGCAGAGTTTCTCTCGGTAAAAAAGGGAAAGCAGGTCGATATTATCGTTCCGCAGAGGGGGGAGAAGCGGCAGCTGCTCGATCTCGCACAAAAGAACCTCGAGATCGCGTTCTTCCGTGACACGCTCAAAGGCACCGAACTCGGCGCGGCCCTTACGATGGCCCGCCCCCCTTCGGTGATCGAATGTTTCGATATTTCGCACCTCTCCGGCACCGCGATGGTTGGTTCGATGGTGCAGTTCCGGGACGGGAAGCCGGACAAGTCCGGCTACCGGCGGTTTAAGATCAAAACCGTTGAAGGAATCGATGACTTTGCATCCATTGCGGAAGTGGTGAAACGGCGCTATAAGCGGCTCACCGATGAGTACACCCCGTTCCCGGATCTCGTGATCATCGACGGGGGCCGGGGCCAGCTCTCGGCCGCACAGGAGGCCCTTGCCACACTTGGCGTCACCGGGCAGCCGATCATCGCGATTGCGAAACGTGAAGAAGAGATCTATGTGCCCGGAGACGTGCTCCCGCTCCGGCTCGATAAAAAAAGCATCGCGCTCCGGTATATCGAGGAGATCCGGGACGAGGCACACCGGTTCGCGATCGCCTACAACCGGCTGCTCAGGAAAAAGAAAGTACTCATCTGATCCACCCGCTTCATGCAGTGCATGTTGATGGATCTGCCTCCAGTCAAAAGTATTTAAACCGGGCGATATACAACTCTGACATATATATCAGGTGATAGTAATGCCAGACTTTTTCAATCCGTTCAGCGGTATGGTACCGGACCGCAAGCTGACCAAAGAGGAACTCATCCGGGTTGTCCGGCTTGACGTTGCCGGGGAACTTGAAGCGATCCACGGGTACATGGCCCATGCGGATGCAACCGACAACGAGCTTGCAAAGGCGGTCCTGACCGATATCGCCGACGAAGAACGCGTGCATGTAGGGGAACTCTTACGGCTCCTCTCCATCCTGACCGGCAACGAGGATGAATTCTATAAGAAAGGAACGCTCGAAGTGGACACCATGGCAGGAAAACTGGGGGCAGCAGGCGCTGCTGCACCCGCAGCAAAAGAGGAATCGACCATCGGAGCACTCAAAACCGTAAAGGAGGCTTAATCATGGCAAATGTATATCTCGGACGTGAAGAGGCACCCATCGGTGCAGAGACCTGGAAACTGATTGACGATGTGGCAGTCCAGGCGGCAAAGAGCCAGATCAGCGGGCGGCGGCTGCTTGCTGTCGAAGGCCCGTATGGATTCGGATTAAAGTCGCTCCCCCTCGGCGACTACGCACTGGAAGATGGGATCAGCGCGAGCATCTCCCTCCCGCTCTCTCTGGTAAGGACAGAGTTCTCGCTCGGTAAGCGCGATCTTGCGGCCTACGAACGCGATCACCTCATCCTCGACACGGCGCCGGTGGCCTGTGCGGCAATGGACGCAGCGGCAAAGGAAGACCGGATCATCTTTAACGGGCTTACGGGAACCCCGGGCCTCTTGAACGCGGAAGGAGCCGGCTCCCTGACGCTCACGAAGTGGGACAAGGTCGGTGCCGCTGCAGACCAGATCATTGCTGCGGTCACCAAGCTCGACAGCACCGGTTTCCACGGCCCCTACAGCCTCGCCCTCGCACCGGCACAGTACAACCTGCTCCTCCGGAGATACCCACAGGGTGACGGGACCGAACTTGAGCATATCTCCTCAATTGTCGGAGACGGTGTTGTCAAGGCTCCGGCGCTCAAGAAAGGCGGCGTTCTCGTCGCCTCGGGCAGCCAGTATGCGTCGATTGCGATCGGTCAGGATCTTGCAGTCGGGTACAACGGCCCGGTCGGGGACCTGCTCGAATTCCAGATCTACGAGAGCCTCGCACTCGTAGTCCGCGCACCCGAGTCAATCCTTATACTCAAGTAACACCTTTTTTTTGTACAGTTGTGAGGCACCAGAACTATGCATAAGGGATTTTCCAGGGTGGGCACGGGTATACTTCTTCTCCTCTTTGTCGCCGCGTTTGCACTTGGGGCAGGGTGCCTGAGCGATACGATCGCAAAAGACACTTCCGCAGGAGAACTCCACACCCATTACGAATACGCAGATTCCTGGTCACCGGGGTTCGGGTGTTATTCGCACCTTGACGGGTACGTGTATAACGCAGGGAATACGACGATCCCGGGCGTGCAGCTGAATTTCAACCTGGTAAACAGCAAGACCAATGCAATCAGGGATTCACGACTGGTCTTTATCGGTCCGGTTGCACCGGGGGAGACCCGGTCCTATGAGACGATCCTTGACGGCGAATGCACGCAGGACTACCGGGTCGAACCCGCATTTTTATAATAGGGAGACTGGCCGGGAAAAATCCCGGTTGTTTTTTATCGGGGATATTTCAGGTAAAAATCCCTGGGTACTATGCCCGGTATTCCAGCGGGTCCGCGACACCCGCCAGTCCGAACGCCTCGCGCCGCTCGGTGCATGCCCCGCACTTCCCGCAGGGGCGGTCTTCTCCCTTGTAGCATGACCACGTCTCCGCGTAATTTACGTTAAGGGCCAGTCCCTTTTTGACAATATCTCCCTTACTGATCATCAGGTAAGGTGCATGGAGGGTCACATCGTTCCAGTCGCAGAGATGCAGGGCAGTTGTCATAGCGCTTACAAACGCCGGCCGGCAATCGGGATAGATCGCATGATCCCCGGCATGGGCTGCATAAAAAAGATCCTGTGCCCCGATACCGATTGCATACGATGCCGCAAGGCTCAAGAAAACCATGTTCCGGTTCGGGACGACCGTCTGTTTCATTGACTCTTCCGCATAATTGCCCTCAGGTACATCCCACTCTTCCCGGGTCAGGCTGGACGGGGCAAGGTCGTTTAAGACTGAAACGTCGACGATTTTGTGAAGAATCCGAAGTTTTTTGCAGATATTTTCTGCGCACCGGATCTCTTTATTGTGTTTCTGGCGGTAATCGAACGTGATCGCACTGACCTCGTATCCTTCGTGGATCAGATCGTAGAGGAGGGTGGTACTGTCCATCCCACCGGAAAAAATGAGCACCGCGTTCATACAGATATCGTCGCCCGGATAACGGTATCTTCAGGTTCCTATATCAAAGGAACTCCGGATGATTCTCCCGGGGAGGATACCGGGAGCCGGACAGGGCATTTAAAAAAAATGGATCCAGGCTGCCGGTGTACCAGGGAGATACACCGGTATTCCTGTAAACTGATATGGGGCATTGCATGAATGGACAATGAGTGATGGTTACACGGGTTTTTTTGGTGGAGGGAATCGCGCCGTCCCAATGGATGTGGTGCCGGATCCCCAAAGGAACCTCCTTTCCCTGATTTTCGGGAAGTGCCGGCAGGTCATCCACGTAATGACGGGATCCACTCCCGGACTCTTCTCGATCAAAGGGTGGAATCAAGATCGTCGAGCAGTTTCTTGATATCGATCCAGATGATCAGTTCGTTGATCTCCTTGTCCTTGACCTTGATTTTGCGCTTGATAATCCCGATGATCGCTGTATCCTCGTGGCTGATCGACGCGGACGTGTGATCGACCTGGTTTCCCTCGAATGTGGAAACCGAGGTCACGTCGTCAACAAGGATCCCGATCTTGGATTTGGTGATCTTGTCGTCAAGGACAATGATCCTCGAAGCCTCAAGCGATTTTGTGCTTGCATCGGTGATGTTTAACCGGTGCTTGAGATCAATGATCATCGTTATCTCGCCGCGCAGGTCGATAATCCCGCGGACGTAAGGCTGGACATTGGGAAGTTTTGTGATCGTCGTGTACTCGACCACTTCCTTGACTTCAAACAGGTCAATGGCGAAATGCTCGTTCCCGAGCACAAACTCCACGACCTGTATCGTGCCCAGATCATTCTGGGCGGCAGCGGGGTTCTTTGCCGTTGCAACAGGTTCGCTTGCCTTTGCAGTCATGGGCGCCAAACCTCCGTTATTCCACCTTGAATCGGCGGTTTGCTTCTGTGGCCTCGACTGCAATATCGTTGACATTCTGTATCATTCTTGTGATCTCGTCAAGCGCTGCGGCGGACTCCTCTGTCGCTGCTGCTGCATCGCCGGCCTCTTTTGCGGTCCGTTCGATAAGACTCCCGACCTCGTGAACGCTTGCGGTGATCTCTTCGGTTGTTGCTGCCTGCTCTTCTGTTGCTGCGGCAACTTCGGAAGCACTGTTTGAAACGGTCTCAACCGCAACCTGGATCTTCTTGAACGCTTCGACCGCATCGGCAGAGGCAATGACACCTTTGCTGACCAGTTCCTTTGAGGCCTCCATGGCTTCGGTCGCCTTCTTGGTAGCCGCATTGAGCTGGGTGATCATCTCCTCGATCCTCTCGGCACTGGAGCGTGATTCCTGGGCAAGGGACTTGACCTCGGATGCGACAACCGCAAAGCCCCTGCCGTGTTCGCCGGCTCGTGCTGCCTCGATTGCTGCATTCAGGGCAAGCAGGTTGGTCTGGTTGGCAAGATCGCGGATGAGCACGATAATCTTGCTGATGTCGGCCATCTGTTTCCCAATCTCTGTGACGATAGCATGGACATTGTTCGATGAAGCAGTGATCGCGGTCATATCCTTGTTGACCGTATCTGCGAGGATGGCACCCGACTTTGCGGAATCGTTTGCGCTCTTTGCCTGGGTGGATACACTCTCCATGCTCGATGTAATTTCCTCAACGGCTGCGCTCATGTCCTGCATGGCTTTTGACATCTGGTCGACGCCTTCGGCAGCTTTCTGCGCATTCTCGCTGACGCCCCCGGCGTTCTTTGCGATCTGGTTGACACCTTTTGATGCCTCTTCGATGCTCTTGTTGGCGTTGTCGGCCGTGGTTGTGAGGTTCTGCATCTTCTTGTTGACATCGCCGATGTTCTTTTCGAGATTAATGACAATCCCGCGGACTGCATCACGCAGTTTAACGATCTGGTCGTGGGTTTCTTTGGTATCTTCATCCGGCGGCGTAATCTCGTACCGGACTGTAAGATCTCCTTCTGCCATCTTGCTGTAATTCTTACTCATCTCGGCGATTTCGTGCTCCATATACTGCCGGGTCTTGACGACACTGGTGATCTCGTTGTACGTGATATAGACCAGTTTTACTTCCCCTTTCTCGTTAAGAATGGGAATGTTTGTGCGGAGAACCACGTGCAGGCCGGAGGGGGTCTCAATCGTGCTCTCCCCGATCGTTTTGTGCCGTGCATTGATGGCTTCCGTCACCGATTCACCCGAGTTTTTCAGGTACTTGAGCATCTGCTGGTCTTTGAAATCGCTGAACTTAATCGCCAGCAACCGGTCTCTGCCGTAACCGGTCAGTTTGCAGAATGCTTCGTTCACCATGACAATCCTGAGGTTTGCCTCCACAATCGCTTGTGCAAGGGGATTCCTCTCAAACATTTCCGTGAAATCCTGTACTTCAACCATTTTCATCACCCAAGTCTTACGACGGTTTCTTTCCACACTTCATTCATGATCTGCCCGAGGCCTATATACATCGAGCACAGCCCGCAGAGGATACCGTCGATACCGGCAACCATCAGGATCGTGCTGTTCCCGAGGGCATTCCCTACGATCAGGAGGAAGAAGAGTATCACCAGCAGGGCAAAGAGGACCTGCATCGATTTAGCCATCCTGAACGTAATCAGGAACAATGCAAACGCAAAGAGTCCCCAGATGCCAAGGAAACAGACCATCCCCTCTTTACTGATGGCAGGACCCCATCCCCACATGGGCATGAGGAGCATAAATACCAGACAGATCCAGAAGAACCCGAACGAGGTAAACACGGTCAACCCGAACGTGTTGTTCTTCTTCCATTCCATAATTCCCGCAATGATCTGGGCAATACCACCGTAGAATATACCCATGGCAAAGACCACGGAACCCATGCCGAAGATACCGGCATTATGCATATTCAGGATAATCGTCGTCAGTCCGAACGCCAGCAGGCCAAGCGCCCCCGGGTTTCCCGTCGTATCAGTAATCTTAAGCTCGTTTTTGAATACCTGGTCAATCTGTGCTTCCATTTTCATCACCGTATCGCTACGCTCTCGTTCATTTCATCCATACCGGTCGTAATTGCCAGTGTTTGCATGGCAAAGTACTGGTCAATTTTTTCCGAGAGGTCACCGAGGAGTCGGATATTCTTCTGGAGGCCATCGTATTGAATGACCGTTCCCGGAGAACTCATACCATCTTTTACTGTGTATGTCGTGTATTCCGTCACATCAATCACCTTTTTTTGATGCAATTTCAGCACGGATTTATTTGCCATGCTTTTTCGGTGCAATTTTTACTTTGGCACAAAATAGTTTATAAACACTATCAATTGCTTTGCATATAAGCATGGCAAAGGGATATTTTTTAAAGGCGCATAACCGACACTGGATACAACAGGACGCAAAGAAACATACCATGGAAGAGTATTTGGAAGAGATTTCCCGAATCAAGGAGGAACTCGAACAGCACCCGGAAGGGATGAGTATCACCGACATAGCCGGTCTGCTGCACATGAACCGAAACTCGGTAGCAAAATATATGGACATCCTGCAGATTCAGGGATCTGTTGACGGGAGAAAGCGGGGAACCTCAAAAATCTATTATATCTCCCATCGCATGCCTGCAGCCTCAATAAGGAAAGTCTGCCTCCAGCCATTCATTACTCTCGATCAGGACAGCCTTGTGACAGATCATAACCAGAAATTTTCACGGCTGACTGGCCACTCATCAGAGCAGATCGTTGGTCAACCGTTTGAGAGGTTTCCGTTTAAGATCCTTGAAGGCGGAACAGTCCAGCAGATATTCAGGGCAGCACTCAAAGGCGTTGAGCAGCGGGTGCGAGCCCGAATCGTTTTTAATGGAGAAGACCGCCCGGTCTCCCTGTTCCTGATACCGCTGGTCTATGGCACCGGCAAGCCCGGGGTAGCAGTTATCGTGGACGATGAAAACATAACATCCGGGGGCAGTACATCTTCGGATGCAATCCTCCCAGAATTCTACACGCTCCTTGACAAACAGATGGAGTATGTTGTAAAGTACACCCCGGAGGGAATTATCCAGTATGTTAATGAACCCTATTGCCAGGCAATGGCACGATCACGAGAGGATCTCATCGGTCGACCCTTCAAGCACCTTATCCTGGCAGAGGATTCAGAGCGGGTTCGTGTGAACCGGTCCCGGTTAAGCCTGCAGTACCCGGCTGGTATGATTGAATTCCGGGCGATCATGGCTAATGGAGAGGCACGATGGCAGCGATGGTGGGATCATGCCCTGTTCGATAATCATGGACAGCTGACCGGATATTTTTCCTGCGGGCTCGACATCACGGAAGATGTCCGTGTCCATGCAAAACTAAAAAAATCGCAGGAAATACTCGAAGAAACCATTGTAACCCGCACAAATGAATTCCGTGAAATTAACCGACAATTGTACGAGGAGATGGCAAACCGGGAAAAAATGGAACAACAACTGCTCCTGACCCAGTTTACCATGGATAACGCGGCAGATATGGTGTTCTGGGTGAACCATAATGCAAGGATGGATTATGCAAACAAGGCCGCTGTTACCAGTCTGGGATACACAGCCGATGAAATACCCAATCTCACGTTAGTGGATATATTCCCTGCCCCGGTTATAGATACATGGGACGATCTCTGGGAGCACCTCAAAGGTGAGGGTACCATAACCCGCGATACGGTTATGATCAGAAAGGATGGTACGCCCATACCTGTTGAAATGGTAGTCAGGTACCTGGAATACCAGAATAACGGGTTTGCCTGCTGTCTCTGCCGGGACATTTCAGAGAGAATCCGTATGGAGCAGACACTCCGTCTGGCCAACAAAAAACTTAATGTACTAACCAGCCTCACCCGCCATGATATCCAGAATAAGATCACGGTTCTTCTGGGTTATCTGGGCAGGGCGCAGAAACAGGAGAAGGATCCGGTTATCCTTGGTTACCTTGAACGGCAGGAACATGCGGCAAAAGCCATACGGGATAAAATCACTACTACCAGGGATTTCAAAGATCTGGGTTCCAAACCCCCAGAGTGGCTGGATATCCGGCAGGTTGTTGCTGCAGCTGTCTCACAGTGCAGCGAAAGCCCTGTCAGGTATTCTATCGATCTTCCGTATCTTTTTGTTTATGCTGATCACCAGATGGAACGGGTCTTTTCCCGGTTGTTCAAGAATGCGGTTCAAGTTGAACATCCCCCGTCATCCATCAGGGTCTTTTCACGGGAGGAACCGGAGAGATTTGCAATCATTGTGGAATATAATGGTCCCGGCATTAAGTCCGAGGACAAAAAACGGATCTTTGAACTGGAGGGGGATGTCCCGGGCCAGAGTGGACTTTATATATTGAGTGAAATCCTGTCACTGACTGATATTACCCTTGAGGAAACCGGGGTATCTGGAAAAGAGACACGGTTCGAGATGGGGGTACCACCCGCATCATATCGTCTGATCCGGCACGGGGATTCAGAATAAAATTTCTAGGATATGCCTGATTTAACACTTGCTCGGACTAAATTCCTGCATAATACCATTTTAAATATAGGTACCAGCAATTTTTGAACAGCAGGATCAATGACGCGTATTCTTATTGTTGATGATGATGTGGATATTCTGGAAATCCTGCGTCTTGAATTTGAAGATGATCCGGACTGTTGTGCGGATACCGCGACGGAAGTCGTCCGGGCACTGGCATTGGTACAGGAACACACGTACGACGTCATTATTACAGACTGGCAGATGCCGGTGATGAACGGTACGGTTTTTGTCAGTACACTGCGCCAACAGGGATGTACCTCTTATATTATCATTTACAGCGGGATGGACCTGGATCGGGAGATCAGGGAAACCCTTGATGCCGGCGCCAACTATTATATCCACCGCAGGGGAGATCCTGCCCATGAGTTCGGCGAATTAAAAAAGATCCTCAAGAGGGTATCTGCTGCGCGACCCGGTAACGCAGAATAAACAAGGTATTTTTTATCTTAAAAAAAGACAAGGGATCTTTTATCCTCATTCTGGTTGATACCGTCATTGTATTTTTTTAAAGGGAATTGCCTCATGGATATGACCTGCTTCTGGATCAGAAGTAAATCCCTTTCGTGATCTCACCGGCCAAAGATCCGGGTCACATGCAACAGATGTAATCGCTCCTGCAGGTGCTCCCTCACCGGAGTACTCATATCTTCGCAAACCTTCAGAGCCAACAGGTCCTGCCAAATGATGACCGGTCAAAAATGATGACCATCTAAAAAGCATATCACTACAGACAACGAAAATGGATCCGGAGAGTGCTCACGATGGCTGGCCCGTACCTGAAAAGCGGCGAATCCATAATCCTGACAACGGATCGGGTACTGATCGACGATATTGAGTATGATGTTATTCTTACCAGCCAGCGTCTTGCGCTCGTTGACAGCGGTCATACCAGCGACCAGCCGCAGGTCGTTTTGTTTGCCTCCATCCTGTCTGTAAAAGGGGGAACAACCCCGGCACGTGAGCCGTTCATCACCCTTACAGTTATCGACCCGAACGGCCTTGAAGACTCAAAAATCCTTGATCTGATCTTTTCCCAGCAGCCGTATGAAGACAGGAGCGCGGAATGTGACCTCTGGGTACAAAAACTGATCGAGCATATTGTATCCATCCGTCAGGAACCAGCCCCTGTCGGAAAACAACAGGCCTTAGTAAAATCCCCGGGTATGCATCCAACGGTTCGCCGTTTTGAAGCCCCCGAGGTGCCACGGCCCCACTCGCAGGTAGCCCAGAAGAGCCGTCGGCCATCAGAGGATCTGCTTTCCGCGTTACAGGTGTCCTCAAGGGAGACCCCGGACAATGAGATTGATGAACCTGCAGCCCGTAATGATCAAATACCTCCTGATAATGAGTATTCTGTAGAGGAACAGGAAACCGGACCGGAGATACCGGCTCCTTCCATTGAAGAGGTGGGCACAGTCTCCACCCCGATACCCATAGAGCCGGTTGATCTCATAAAAGCAGATACTTTCGGGGAGAATACTGATGTGCACGGCGAGGTCCCTCCCGTAGGGGTAAGCTCCCCGGCATCTGTTCAGGATGATGAGGGGGTAAAAACTCCCAAAAACCCGGATACGGGGGTCATCCCGACACCACCCTCTGATGAACTGGTGCCGGGGGTAAGTGGTGGAGAACCGGAATCATCAGTTCCGGCCCGGCCGGACGATGGTCCGGTTAAAGAAGAGCCGGGATTGACCGATGCTATGGGACCGGTTGAAGATATGGCAACACTCGTTCCGATACTACCCAAAACACCTTTGCACCCGGAGAACCCCCCCGAACCGGAGATCCCAACTACTTCAGTTCAGAACGAAAGCGCAGGACTACCGGCAGGTGAGCCTGACGAACTATCGGCGGATAAAGGAACTGGCGAACCGGCTCTGCCCGAAGAGACTCCCGGTTTACCTGCGGGGGCTGCACCGGATCATACCGACGATGCCGACATTCCCCGGCCCGACTCCGGGATACAGACCGGACTCCCCGACACGGTAGTTTTTCCGGTAATCTCCGATACAGATCTCTCTGTTGCACCGGAGACGCCCCCGGTAAAAACCCCTCCGGTAGTACAGGCTCCTGCCCGGCAGCCTCCCGTGTTACAATCTGAAAAAATCCCGGTCCGGGTGACCATTGCAATTGTCCTTGTGCTTCTGGTAATCATTGGCGGAATGGCCATCCTCCTCATGAATCCGGCGGGAAATACCAAAGGGTCAGATTATCCGGTCGCAACACCGACCCTGACCCCCCTGCCAATCACAACCGCCGCACCGGTCGTGATCCCTGCCGAGGGCGTATGGGTAAAGGTGATGTACAACGGGACCTATTATGGAGAATACGGGAACCCGGGAGACCTCAAAGAGGTACGTGGAACAGGGGAACAGATCTATGCGATCAAGAACGGCGATGCCCTTGTGCAGGCCTCATTCCGGAAACTGGATTATTCCGGGGACCGCATGACCGTTGAAGTCTATAATAACGGTACAATGGTCACGCAGGTCACCAAGCGCGCCCCGAGTGGAACAATTGCAATTCTTGTCGATCCAAAGACAGGAAACGCCCCGTACGTGCCGGTCACTTCTATAAGTCCATGAAGTTTCCGGTTATCACGTGGATCTGACTGCCTGACGTTTAGTTCTGGTTTGTACAAATTCCCGGGGTGTTCCCAAAAAAGGTCGACCAATCTTTCCCGCACCCGGAAATCTTACTTGCAGTCTCTTCTTAGAGAACTGCGGAATAAAAAGCGTTGCCCGGGTGCGCATCAGCCCATAAACAGGCTGAGCACCCGGAATGCAATTCCCCCGATCACCGTCGCGGCGACAACTTCCACGAGCGTGATCGCCAGCGATTTTTTCCAGCCGAATTCCGACGCAAGTGCAAGGATGACGGAGATGCAGGGAATATAGATCATGGTGACGAGAGCGAGAACAATAAGCTGGACCGGTGTGAGGACTGTAGCAAAGTTGGTCGTCCCGAGAAGCACCGCAAGGGTCAGGATCGTCATCTCTTTTCTCACGATCCCAAAGATGAGCGTGATGCCGACAATGGCCGGAAGTCCCAGCCACAGGACCGTTATTGGTGCAAGAGCATTGTTGATGGGGGTCAGCCACCCCGCCCAGTATACTGCCTGGATGAGAGCACTTCCTATAATGTAAGCCGGGAAAACGAGCCAGATGAGCGACTTGGTGCGTGCCCAGGTCTGCTTGAGCACGACAGAATACGACGGCACATGGTAATCCGGCATCTCCATGATGAGCCCCACCGATTCGCCGGGCATCACCCGGAATGCCAGCCGCCCGGCAACGATTATCAGGAGGATATCAAACGCATAGAGAGCAAGCGCCCACCAGATATTGACAAACGCGGCGACAAGGCCGAGGATCACAACGGTCCGGGCCGTGCAGGGAACAAGGGTGACCAGAAACGCGGACAGCAGTTTCTGTTTGGGGGACTCCATGATCCGGCACGAGTAGCAGGCCGGCACATTGCACCCGTACCCGAGGATGATCGGGATAATCGCTTTCCCGTGCAGCCCCAGTTTGTGCATGCCCCGGTCAAGCATCACCGAGATCCGGGTCAGGTACCCGGAATCCTCGATCACGGCGAGGATCAGGTAGAACGGCAGGACATACGGGATGATCAGGGTCACCCCGGCGACAAAACCGGTCCACGCACCGTTTAAGAGCACGCTTGAAAGCGAACCGTTGATCACCGGTTCGTACTGCCCGAACTGGGAAAAGAAACCGGCGAGATAATTTGAGATCTGCGCCCCGATTAAAAAAGTCCAGAGCAAAAGGCCGCCGATCACGGCAATGACCATAAGGTACCCGAAAAAAGGGTGGAGCGCAATCTGATCGACCCGGTCGGTCAGGCTCTTTTTGATCGAGCCGTCCTCCGGGGACCGGACCGTAATTACTTCTGCTGCAATCCGATCCGCGATCTGGTACCTCTCCGCGCTCATTACGACACAGACCGGTTCCCCGTGCAGCGTTTCGATCTCTTCGGAGAGTTTCCCGGCAGCGGCGACAACAGACAGATCCTGCGAACCGACAATGCGGGAGACCTCGGGATCCCGCTCCAGCAGTTTTATTGCGATCCAGCGGACGGGATACGGGGTTGTTACCGCACCCATCAGGGAAACAATTTTCCCGATGCGCTCTTCGATCTCCCTGCCGTAGGTGAGAACCGGCGGAACCGGGTGATCGTGCACGAGATCGAGGATCGCTTCGGTGAGATTGGAGATGCCCTTTCCCCGGATAGCCACTGTCGGGACGACCGGGACACCGAGCAATGTGGAAAGTTTCCCGGTATCGACGGTGAGCCCTTTTTTCTCGGCAAGATCGATCTGGTTGACCGAGACAAGGAGCGGCGGGGCGAGCTCCATGAGCTGGATAGTAAAGAAGAGGTTGCGTTCCAGTGCGGATGCATCGATCACGTTGACAACCGCATCCGGGTGTTCGAGCGCGATGTACTCCCGTGAGACCAGTTCCTCCATCGAGTAGGTGGAAAACGAGTAGATCCCCGGCAGGTCGATCACGCGGATCCGTTTTCCCTTGTACTGGAGAAGCCCCTCGGCACGCTCGACCGTTTTGCCCGGCCAGTTCCCGATAATCTGGTCGACACCGGTCAGCTGGTTGAAGGTGACGCTTTTTCCGACATTTGCATTGCCGGCAAGGGCAATGGTGTAATCCGCATTTTTTATGGTGCTCTCCTTTTTGGGGTCGCACCCTTTGCAACCTCCACACCCGCTCAAGGTGTCCCTCCCTTAACGGCATTCACAAAAATATTTTCCGCAATTTTATGATCGATTGCAAGTTTTGTCCGACGCACAAAGACCTCGACCGGGCCGTTCATGGGTGCCTTGCGGGTGACAGAGACGGTGGTCCCAAGCGTTAAGCCCAGATCAGAAAGCCGCTGGACGACCTTGCAATCCCCGCGGATAAATGCGATCGTCCCTTTTTCCTGTGCACCAAGATCGGTAATAGGAATAATATCGGAGGTACGAAGGTCACTGAGGAAAGGAACGGCGGAACCGGTTGCCGCATCGCACTCGCTGCAGCTCCCGATCCCCTTGCTACAGGGAGAGATCGGGCTGCCATGGGGACAGCGGGACGGTGCGTTGAGCATACGGCAGAGGGCGTTCTCGGTATCTTCGGATATCGTGTGTTCCATCCGGCACGCTTCATCGTGTACCTTTGTCCGGTTGATGTGGAGCACATCGGCAAGGAAAACTTCAAGGAGCCGGTGACGGCGTTTGATGGTCTCGGCAATTTTTTTACCATCATCGGTCAGACTCGCACCTTTGTAAGGTTCGTAATTAACGAGGTTCTTTTCCGCAAGGCTCTGGAGGGCTTCGGTCACGCTCGCGGGCGCAACCTTGAGGCATTTTGCAATCGCCGTGGTCTTTGCGGCGCCGTCGGTCCCTGCAATATCGTAAATCGCTTCGAGATATTCCTCTACCTGTTCCTGTGCCATCTGATCAATAATTAGGATGCCCTAAATAAAAATGGTTTCGGTTGACCTAAATAATACCTCCACACCATAATGATACGAGGTTCTTTTGAGATATCCACATCGATTCCCGGGACTAAAAGGCCCCGGTATACTCGTACAGCGAGTCTATGATGTGCTCACCGTGCACTCAAACATCCCTTTTTTAAAAAAAGCAACTGATTTAAGGATAATCGCTGATAGTATCCCATCGAAGATTCGGGAAAATACATGCCATGATTTCTGCCCTGTACGTTGACGACGAACCTGCATTACTTGACCTCGGAAAGATCTTTCTTGAGCGGGCCGGAGACATCCGGGTTGACACGACCTCATCGGCACCCGAGGCCCTCACAAAGATCAAATCCACAACCTATGACGTGATAATCTCAGATTACCAGATGCCGGTCATGGATGGGCTTGCATTCCTCAGGATAATCCGGTCCGAATACCCTGCACTGCCTTTCATAATCTTTACCGGGAAAGGACGGGAGGATGTCGTGATCGAAGCCCTCAACGAAGGGGCGGATCACTATATCCAGAAGGGAGGCGATCCAAAAGCGCAGTTCGCCGAACTGAGCCACACCATCCGGCGGGCCGTGGAGCGCAAACGTGCAAACGATGCGCTCCTGCATCTCAACCGGCTGTACTCAGTCCTCTCCCGGACAAACAAGGCTGTAATCCATATCAAAAACCGGCAGGAACTCCTTGACGAAGCCTGCCGTATCGCAGTCGAGGAGGGAAAATTCCTGATGGCATGGATCGGTATGGTGGATCCGGCTACACGACAGGTCCACCCGGTTGCAGCCTGCGGTTACGAAGAGGGATACTTAAGCCAGCTCTCCATAACGGTTGATAACGTGCCGCAGGGTATGGGACTGACCGGTTCAGCCATCCGGGAAGGTCGCCCGACGATCTGCAACGACATCCCGTCAGATCGCCGCATGGAAAAATATCGGAACGAGGCAGCCAAACGCGGGTACCGTTCCTCCGCTGGCATCCCGATCCGGAACGGAACCTCCTGTATCGGTGCCATGCGGTTCTACTCGGCCGAACCCGATTTTTTCAACGACCAGGAGATCCATCTCCTGCAGGAACTTGTCGAAGATATTTCCTTTGCGCTGGAACTTATGGAAAAGGAGCGCACGACACCGCTGCTCACCCGGTAAATCAACCGGGGCGCTTAAGCGTCACGTCCTGCCGGTTAACCAGAAAGAGGCCAGGGGCACCGTGATCTCAAACCGGGCCCCGGCACCCGGGACCCCGTTTTCGCGAATCGTAAGGCCGGTGATCTGGAGGATCTCGCGGGCCAGGAAAAGGCCGAGCCCGGTATTTTTCCCAAAACCCCTCGTGAAGAGGCGGGACTTGTCAGTTTCTTCGATACCGGCCCCGTCATCTGCGCAGGTGACAACGAGCGAATCACCGTTCTGCTGGCACGAGAACCGGATGGCTGCGAGTCTGCTGCCACCGTGACGGACAGCATTGTCCAGCAGGTTGATGATCACCTTGACAAACAACGGATCCGCATATATCTCAATACCTGCGCAATCGTTGTCCACGGTGATTCCTCCAAGATCGACCTGGCTCTTCGCAACGGAGATACACGCCGAAAGATCCTGCCAGACCGGGGATTTCATCCCCATGTCCTGGTAATCATGGGTGAACGCGATCTCGTTCTGGATCATTCTTGCGATCTCTTCGAGCCGGGGGAGGTATGCGGAGATCTTTTCCGGGTCATCCTGGGCCTTCATCAGATCGATATAAAACAGAAGTCCTGTGAGTTTGTTCATCATGTCATGCCGGGTGATGCTGGAGAGCAGGTTAAGTTTCTTGTGCGCTGTCTCCAGTTCATTGAGTGCAGTCCGCAGGTCGGTAATGTCACGGAGGATGAAAAGATGGCCGGTCGGGGACTGCCCCGGTACGCGGAGTTGCCGGCAGACGACATCGTAATAGCGGGGAGCACCGTTCTGCCGGATCGGGATCTCCCGGTGGGTCTCTGTCAGACAACCGGTTTCTTCAGCAATAATCGGGGGTAACTGCGGGAAACATACGGTAAGGGGCGTGCCAATAATCTCTGTTCCCGGGTCACAGGTGATTTCCCGCGCCGCAGGGTTGAGATCCAGGATCCGGCCTTTGGTATCGGTGACAACGATCCCGTCGCTTACCGCAGAGAATATCTGGGGATACGCAACCGGCAGAATGAAAAAGAGTTGGTACCGGAAGAGCCCCAGCGCGATAATCACGCCGACACAGGTAAAGGTGAAGGGTGTGAGATCAAGTCCTGGCACGGGATCGATGGACGCGACATAGAGAAGGTTCACAAGCACAGGGATGGTAGCGGCCATTCCGAGAAGGGCAATCTGCCGACGGTAAATTGTCGGGGCACCGGAGAACCGGGAGGCAAGAAGGATCAGGCTGATGAGCAGCAGCAGGTAGGAATAGGTGACGTGCAGCCAGAACAACGGCCCCCGTAAGAAGACCCAGACCACCGAACCGGAGACAATTCTCGGAATAACTGCTGAATAATACAGGAAATGATACTGGTTTGTGGCGACCAGCAGGACAACAATAGCGGGGATAACCGAGAGGAGAATCACATTCCGCAGGGTAATATAATGAGCCCGGCCGGTATAGCACAGGATCACCAGCAGCCAGGCTACCGGCACAGTAACGATCCCCACGTACTCGATGGTATTGAGGAGCAGGTTTGTAGGGAGATCGGTGCAGATCAGTTCGAGCGCATACCCGATTGTCCAGAGCGTAGTCGCAGACATCAGCAGGGTAAACAACACTGATACCTGGGTGGTACGGTTCCGCCACCCGAAATACGCCAGTACACCGGTCAGCACTGCTGAAAGCAAGAGAGGGATAAAAAAAGGCGAATACTGAAAGATCATCCGGTCATCTCATGAGAACAATATCTGTGGTGATATAGGGCAAAATAGATGTTAGGCATTTCGGCTGGGATCGGTTACCCACCGGGACAGGTATCCCTGAATTATTGTCTCACCGGAGAACATGCTTGAGATCCTGAACGACTATGTTTTCGATTTTTAATGAGTGAGACGTATTATCTATCATGCAACTGATTTTGGTGAGATTACCTGTTTATCAATAACGCGATAGCGGGTGCAACTGAGTATCAGGCTTATTTTTTAAAAAACGGATTTTATAGAGAGAGTATGACTTAATCGTATTGCCGCCATGTGTGACCGCACACGGTACACCGGAAAAATCGAACCTCGCTCTCATCAGCCGCCCGGAGCTGTCGGAGCCACCAGAAAGCGAGGTTGTTCTCGCACTTGGGGCACTTGATCTGGATCGTGGGCTGTGTTTTTAATTGTTCATCCTCGTCGTCCACGATGGTAATTTCATTTTCCGTGCGCTTTTTCTCGCGCGTCATATGTTCACTAGCTTCGATCTTTCTGATATACCCGCACTTGCGGCATTTGAGCTGGCCACCAGACGAGATTAGCATAGTTTTACATTCCGGGCAAAACATCGGGTAAGATTATAGGTCATCCTACAAGATTAAACTGATTATCAGGACCACCCGACGTGGGTGTTCCATTTACGCATCCCAGCGGCGGACACGGCCCTGTCATTATTCTGCCCATAGAAGCCAGTATCGGGTGCTTCGCCGGTCTTGTAATTTATTTATTCATATCTCTCGCCTTAATCCGGGATAGGTCGTTCATGCGCATTCATTCGTGTGTATAAGTATAAACTCATTAAACAGGCGGGGTGAAAATGCCATTGAAAACCGACATAATGTCACTTTACCCCACAGCCCGGGGGTAGTCCCCCCACTTACTGAAAGCGGTGGGGGTGGGGGCCCCGGCTTTACAAAAGTTGGTCGGGGGGGAGGGGGTCACCTCAGATCCGCGTGGATTACAGGTCGCCCCGACCAATGTGTACGATCGGTCGGACCGACCGGTTCGTGAGTGCGGTCGGGGCGACCACCCCTTTTCGTCTGAAACTCCAGTGGAAACGCATGTCGGCAAACTGGAAAAAGAGAGGTCGCCCCGACCGATTTTGAAATTGATCGGTCCGATCTATTTTTCTGCGGTGCGGGAGGTAGGGGGGAGGGGGGTTACCGATTTTTTGGGAGGTCGGGGTTACCCCCGGGCTTTTTTTCCGGAATTGCCGGGTCGCGATGCGATCTTTTTTTAAAGACCGGTAACTCTGGTGAACTATTTTTAAAAAGTCCGGTGACTTTGCCGGGCAATTTTTGAAAAGTCCGGTAACTTTGGTGAACTATTTTTAAAAAGTTCGATGAGTTTGCCGGACAATTTTAGAAAAGTTCGGTAACCTTGCCGGGTATTTTTTGGAAAGTCCGGGAAAGTCCCTTATAGGATCAGGTGTGGAAATGTGTGTTTTAGGCCCACATTTTTTCCAAAAAGACCGATAACGTTGCCGGATATTTTTTGAAAAGTCTGGTAACTTTGGTGAACTATTTTTAAAAAGTCCAATGACTTTGCCGAACAATTTTAGAAAAGTCCGGGAACCTTGCCGGACTTTTTTGAGAAAGTTGGATAACCTTGTTAAACTTTTTTGCAAATTCTCAGCTCGCGGATCGATCTTTTTCCGGGATCGTCCGCTCGCGACCCGAAATTTTCTAATAAAAGTGCGGGTGGCCGTACGAGTTGCCGGGCTTTGGAAACGGATCCAGAGGATGGGGGCTGTCGCCCCCATACCCCCACGAGCGAGGGGTTCCGCCGCCCCCGACGGGGCGCCCCCCCGCGGCGGATCAAGGGCATCTATTCTTTGGCTGTTTGCAGGATCTTTCAATTGCCGTGAACTTATAGGTAAAAGAAAGTGACAATTTGAAAAATCTTTAAACATTTTCGATAGGATCACAGTATTGCAATATTAATTCAAGAATGACTGATGCCATAAATAGCATGATTAAGTAAGCACAAATATACAGAATAAAAGATGATCCATCGAATTGTGGGATTAATGTTTGATAAAATAATTGCTTAAGATTTGACCAATATGTCGTTACATCATTAACAAGACCAAGTGATTTATAAAAAAAATCAAAAACCATAATGAAAAAAGACGTTGCTGTTAAAGCAAAATAAAAAGATAGAATATCTCTTTTTAGATTTCTTTTATCGGAATTTTGCTCATAGAAAACCTTAATCGCACTCCAATAATTCTTGTTTAAAGGATTACTCAGTATTCTTATTGAAAATAGATAGGCAGGGATAATTGCCATTGTGGCTATAAATTCATTTTTAACATTATTCGAAATACTTGAATTTGCAAAAAAATTTGTTGGGTCTAAAATAAAAATAAAAATAACATATAACGGTATTGATAAAATTATGTAGTTAAGAAACATCTCCGGAAAATTAATTTGAAACGGTGTCAATTTTTCATCAGTTTGTAAATAATCATAAAGCCATTTTGGAAAAACACACTTATCAGAATATTCTCTATGATATACGCCGATTCTGGATACAAACTGGGATATTATAACAATTCCTATGACGCTAATAAAAACAAGTGTAAAAACCATATAGCAATATGCCATAGCTAAAGTTGATATGGCCGATAAAAATGGATAATATATCCAACTAATGAGTATTGTTGTAACAACAAATACTATAAGAGAGATAAATTTTATTAATTTTTTTAGTTCATGCGCCATGTCAGTATTTATTAAAGAATATGCAGTATGCCATATTAATAGACTGTTATATCCCCGGAATATGTGGTACTAAAAAATATCCATACTGACAGTCGAAAGGTCCATTATACTCCAGAATAAACAGTTCTCTTCTTGGTCAAGGCCCTCACTCCCCTACCCCGCCGTGCCCCGTGAGGGGCCCTGATGCGGGGAACCCTCGTTTTTATTCCCTAAAAGTAACCCGCTCAATTCTGAAAGAGAGGGATACAGAATGATCTAACCCTTTTTCAGCGTCTCCTTCAAAAACTGCCCCGTATAACTCTCCTTCACCGCAGCCACCTTCTCCGGCGTCCCGGTCGCCACGATCCTCCCCCCGGCATCCCCGCCCCCGGGCCCGATATCGATGAAGTAGTCCGCGGACTTGATCACGTCCAGGTTGTGCTCGATCACCACAACCGTGTTGCCCTTCTCCATCCAATGCTACCTATAATAAGCAGTTAGGGGGAATTTTCCCTGTGCACATCTACATCGACGAATCCGGGGATATGGGGTTTACCGGTCGCTCATCTCCTTACTTTGTCCTTGCGGCCCTCATTGTCCATGACCCGCTCCCGATCCGTCGCTGCTTTGCACGGCTGCGAAGGACAAAACTCAAGAAAAAATACCGTGAACTTCCGGAATTCAAGTTCAATAATTCAAGTGCAGAGATCAAGCGGCGCATCCTTTCCTGCATTGCAGCGGCAGATGTCGAGATCTGTTATTGTGTGCTTCGGAAAAAGCAGGTTCACGGACACCTGCGCAGCCAGCACCAGATCGTCTATAATTATCTGACGGGTTTATTGATCTCAAAGATCATCGGTAAGTACCACCCTTCCGGGGAAATTGAGATCACGGTAGATAAATCCTTAAACGGTATTCAGCGGGAGGCATTTAACCAGTACCTCGTATTCAAAACAATGGAAAAAAATCCCATTACGGCCCCGAAAATACCCGCAATCAGGATCGATCATACTGACTCTGCGTGTGAACCCTGCATCCAGGCGGTCGATTTTGTCGCCGGGGCATTGCACTACCAGTACCGTGAGGATGACGATACGTACCGGCGCATAATTGACGGTAAAATCTCAATAGCCCTTGATTTTTTCAAAGGGATGCAGAAACGATAGTGAACCCTTCCCTACTTCGTCCCATCCACCTCAGGGTGGCATCATCCTTTTCGGGAAGGACTTACTCACTGTCTATAGAATATGTATTGTATTATTAATAAACTTCGATCTTCTGACACCTTTTGCCTCTACTCCTTCCCCTCAAGCATCGGCTTGTAGAACTGCCCCGTATAACTCCCCTTCACCGCCGCCACCTTCTCTGGCGTCCCGGTCGCCACGATCTCGCCACCGGTATCCCCGCCCCCGAGCCCGATATCGATGAGGTAGTCTGCGGACTTGATCACGTTCGGGTTGTGCCCGGTCACGACAGCCGTATTGCCCTTCCTGACAGGATGCCTGGGCTACTAGATTACTAGCGACAATCTGAGAGAAATAGAATCAATTTTCCTAAAATACCTAAAGGATTCTTCATCCCGACTAAAAAAGAAAATTTCTGGTTTCTGTAAGGATGAAACCTTACAACTTCTTTAACGCCTGCACGAGTTTCCCGACGGTTTCCTGTGCATCGCCGTAGAGCATCCGGGTGTTGTCCCGGTAGAACAGGTCGTTTTCGATTCCCGCAAAACCCTTCCCCTGGCCACGCTTGAGGACGACGACATTCTTTGCCTGGTCGACGTCGAGGATGGGCATGCCGAAGAGCGGGCTTCCCTGCCGGTGCGATGCCGGGTTGACGGTGTCGTTTGCCCCGATAACAAGGACGACATCGGTGCTCGGGAACTCCGGGTTGATCTCGTCCCGGTCGAAGAGGTGGTCGTAGGAGACTCCTGCCTCGGCGAGGAGCACGTTCATGTGCCCGGGCATCCGGCCGGCGACCGGGTGGATCGCGAACTTCACCGGGATGTCTTTTGATTCGAGCAGGTCGGCGAGCTCCTTGACCTTCTGCTGGGCCTGGGCGACTGCCATGCCGTAGCCGGGAGCAATAATTACCTTGTCTGCGTAGGCAAGCAGGATCGCGGCATCATCGGCCTCGATCGATTTCATGCTGCCCTGGATCTGCACGTCTTTCTCCTCGGTCGCGCCAAACGCACCGAAGAAGACGTTTGTTATCGACCGGTTCATCGCCCGCGCCATGTTGAGTGTCAGAAGCGAACCTGCGGCGCCGACAATGATACCGGCAATGACCATCGCGTAGTTGGGGGTCGCAAACGAGAATCCGTCAAGCGCAACGGCAAGACCGGTGAATGCGTTGTACATCGAGATGACAACGGGCATGTCGGCCCCGCCGATGGGCAGCGTCATGAGGAGCCCGAAGCCGAGCGCGAGGATGAAGAACAGCGGGAGGTACAGGGAGACGCTGAGCGGTACCCATGCCGGCTGGAGGACGACAAGCACACCGGCGATGATCGCGAGGGCAAGGACCGCCATGTTGAGGATCTTCTGGCCCGGGAAGGTGATCGGCCGGGGCCGCATCCAGCCCTGGAGTTTCAGGAATGCGATGATGCTCCCCGCAAACGAGACGCCCCCGATAAGGCCGCCGACAACTGCAAGTGCACTGGTGGCGGGGTTCGTGGTGCTGAGGAGCGCGACTGCCGAAATCCCGGCCGCTGCGCCGCCGCCCATGCCGTTGTAGAGTGCTATCATCTGCGGCATATCGGTCATCGCGACGCGCTTGGCCGCAAAGTACCCGAAGCCTCCGCCGATGACGATCGCTATTGCCATCAGGGCGAAGTTGGTGAGGTTCGGGGTCAGGAACGTGACGAGCGTTGCGATGACCATCGCGGCGCCGGCCCAGACAATCCCGCTCCGTGCCGTGAGCGGGTGGCTCATCCGCTGGAGGCCGACGATGAAGAAAAAGATCGTCGCGATATAGATCGGGTCGATCACCCAGGAAAGGTCGATCATCCCTTAAGCCTCCTTCTTGGGCTTTTTCCCGCTGCGGTCAAACATCTGGAGGATCCGTTCCGTGACCACGTAGCCACCGGTGACGTTTGCCGCGCCGAGGACGACTGCGATAAACCCGATGATCTGTTCCAGGGGTGTGGTCGCAAGGCCGAGCGCGACCATAGCGCCGACAAGCACGATCCCGTGGATGAAGTTCGAGCCGCTCATGAGCGGCGTGTGGAGAATGACCGGGACCCGGCTGATGACGACATAGCCGGTAAAGGCAGCGAGCATCACGATGTAGACCGCGGTCCAGAGCGTAGTGGAATCAATCATGGCTTTCCTCCGTTCAGGAGATCGCTTGTCGGTTTATGGACGACCTTCCCTGCGTGGACCAAGAGGCTCGCGGTCAGGATCTCGTCGGTGAATTCCGTGACAAGCGTCCCTTCCTTCGTGATAAGGAGGGCAAGGAACGACTGGAGGTTCTTTGCGTACATCTGGCTTGAGTGGAATGGCACCCGGGCCGGGAGATTCTGCGGGCCGATGATCATAACGCCGTGCTCATGGATTGTCTTACCCACCTGAGTCAGCTCGCAGTTGCCGCCAGATTCGGCAGCCATATCGATGATAACAGCACCCGGTCGCATCGTCGCGACGGTCTCTTTTGTCACAAGGACCGGGGCCTTGCGGCCCGGGATTGCGGCTGTCGTGATGACGATGTCTGCCCGTGCGACTGCGGCAGACACCATCTGTTGTTCCTGTGCCTTCTCTTCTGGGGTGAGCTCGCGGGCATATCCGCCCTGGCCTTCGGCGTTGATCTCAAGTTCGAGGAACTTTGCGCCGAGGCTTCTGACCTGCTCGCCGGCGGCGCGCCGGACATCGTAGGCTTCGACAATGGCGCCGAGCCTCTTTGCCGTGGCGATCGCCATGAGGCCGGCAACACCGGCCCCGAGGATGAGCACCGTTGCCGGACGGATTGTGCCGGCGGCGGTTGTCAGCATCGGAAGGAACTTCGGGCAGTTGTCCGCACCAAGGACGGCTGCCACGTACCCGCCGGCGGTTGCCTGCGAGCTGAGCGCGTCCATGCTCTGGGCGCGGGTGATCCGCGGGACAAACTCAAGGGCAAAGGCAGTGATCTTCCGGTCGCGCATCCGTGCGATCGCATCGAGGTTGCGGGCCGGGTTCATGAACCCGATGACCATGGTGCCTTCGGAAAGCATCTCAACATCGGCAACGGTCGGGGGCTGGACGCACAGCACGACCTTTGCGTCGGAGAAGAGTTCGGCCCGGCCGGCAACGATTGTAGCGCCGGCGGCGGTAAAGAGATTGTCGGGGTAGTACGCGCCGGTCCCTGCGTCATGCTCGATCCGGACCACGTGGCCCGCTTTCGTGAGCTTCTGGACGACCTCCGGCACTGTCGCCACCCGCTGTTCTCCCGGGGTCTGCTCCTTTGGAACAGCAACAATGACCGGATTTATCCCTTTTGTATCCTGTGCACTGGCGGGAGCGCTCAAAACTTCCACCCGCCCTGTTCGGCTTTTAGATGACGGAACAACGTTTTCACTCCATGGATGATCTGCACTTGTATCGTATGCGTTAGATCGCAAGCTTCTTTATTTTACGCACCCGGACGGCAACGCCACGCTTGGAATTTTTCATTTCAGCCGCCGACATCGCGGCCCGGCCGGTCGCCATCGCCTTTGGCCCGACCACGAGCACTTCGTCGCCGTCCCTGATTTCGGGATCGGCATCGACCACGCCCGGCACGAGCACGTCGCCCTCGGGCAAAAAGTCGCTGATTGTCACGCGGTAGCCCTGCGGGATCAGTTCCCAGCCTTCAAAGGTCGGGCGCAGCAGGCCGTTCCCGGTGTCAATGGAAAAGCGCTGGATGTTCGCTTTGGCATAGAACAGCTCCGGGAAATGGCCCCGGGACAGCATGCTTTTTGTGTCGACATCGCAGCCGAACTGGTACGAGAGCATCCCGTGGAGCCGGTCATCCTTTACCCGGCGTTCGCTGTCAAGCGCCCGGCTAAGTTGAGTGAGGGCTTCATCGCCGGTCGGGTGCTCGCGGCAGGAGTATTCAAGCGTGATCCCGCAGGTTTTTGCCGCCATCTCCGCGACCTTAAGCGCCCCGCCTTCGAGGTGGGCGATCACCCGCTCATACTTGTGCAGGGTAAGGTAGCGGGCGACAATGTCCGAGATGTACGCGCACTCCTCCGCGTCCCAGTACCCAGTGACCGGGACATCGTAGTGCATCGCGGGATACACGCATTCGAGTTCCCGGGGGACAAGACCGAGCGGCGAGGTGATGATGAGCTCATGGGCCCGGCCGTTAATCGCCATCTGGAACCGGCGGTGGCTCTGCGAGAGCGAGTAGGGTTTCTTTGCCGAGCAGGGGAGGAGGACGGCGACCGTTGCCTTCGGGGGTTTATAGCGGTAGAGAAGCCGTTCGGCAAACCGCCTGACCTCGACTCTCTGCATCGATTCCCCGGAGTTTGCCCGCATCACGCCGCTCCGTGCGACCGGGGCATACGGTTCTGTCCCGGCATAATCCACGTCAAGGTGGCGCATGATGGCGACATGGTTTGCATTCATCCGGCACCGGGCCTCGACAAGCTCCCGGAGCTTGGACTGCCCGATGAAATACCGGACGAGCGCGACCTCGCCTTCAAGGGCGAGCCGGTTGTGCAGTTTCAGGTCGCCGTTCCGGCAGCCTTCGCACGCGCAGATGCCAGCTTTCTGTGCATCGGCCGGGAACTCTCCTTCCGGCGTGCAGAATCGTCCCTGCGCTGATTTGAGATCGGCTGCGATGTAATCAAAGAGGCCGAATCCCGAATAACAGAGGATATGGACATTTGACGGGAGGGCGGTGCCCGGCGCGTACCAGAGCGTATCGGTCGGCGTCTTCTCCCGGATATTTTTAAGCCATTCGGCATACCTGCGGGGATTTGAGAGGGCCGTGTGCCAGTTTGCGACCATCACGACATCGCCGCTCTCGGCCGGGTTCTCAAGTGCCGGGTGGATCGTGACCGGCTGGTCCGGGCCCCGGGGAATATAGGTCTTTACCAATTCCGCAGGTGCAGAGAGCGGGACATTCGTGCCGCTGCGTGACGCGAGCGTTGGAAAGACTGTTTCTGTTTCAAGCACCGCGGGAAATGGAACCTGCGGGACGGGCCCGCCCTCGCAGGTGAGGATACCGGACCGGGCAAGGCCGTCGCGTTTCCTGATATCGATCCGGATCATTCGATCAGCTCCGCAGTATCGCCGATTTCTTCGGTAAAGATGTTTTTCCATTCGGCATGGAGGCCACAGACCCGGATCCGGCATCCCTTGTGGCTGTCTGCAAGCATACGGATCCCTTTGCATCCCTGCCTGACCATCGCCGCATCCCACTCGGGGATCTCGCTCTGGCCGATGGGGAAGGTCTCCTTTAAGTCCGGGGGATAGGGTCCGAACGGCGGCTTGAAGTACAGTACGGTGTCGTATCCCTCGCGGATGCCGTTGTCGCACGCGACAAGAACATTTTCCCCGAGGCGCTGCCGGGCAATCATCCGCTGGTACCGCAGGACCTCGGTCCGGGCGCAGCTCTCGTCGCCCCGGTAGAAGAACCGGCGCTTGTGGGCCCGGTCGAACTGTTCGAGTTCTGCGTTGTGCTGGAGCAGCCTCCGGTACCCTGACAGGAGCTGCGGGTGGTTCCGGCACCGCTCGTCCACGAGTTCCCAGAGCGTGCCGTCCGTGATCGCCTGCCGGATCCGTGCAATCTCTGCGAGGGTGACGGCAAGGTTGTGGAGGGCCAGAAGCCGGGTCCGGTCTTTTGCGGTGCGGAGCTGTTCTGCCGTATGGCTCCGGCAGACTGCACACGAGCAGGGGAGATCGGCGAGTTCGTCGATCTTGAAACTCCCGTGCGTGGTGAGGTACCGCCCCTCTTTTGCATAGAGCGCGTAGGCGGCGGAATCAAAAAGGTCGCAGCCCATTGCGGCGGCGAGCGCAAACATCACGGGATGGCCGGCGCCGAAGAGGTGGATGCAGGCCGAGCGCGGGAGCGTGCGTTTTGCGGCAAGGACCACGTCCACGAGATCCCGGTACCGGTAGGATTCCATGAGCGGCACGACCGCACCGATCGGGCAGAATGCGAAACCGAGGTCGCCGACTTCCTTTCCCGCCCGTTCGCGGAGGTCGGGGTAGAGACTGCCCTGCACCGGCCCGGCAATCGGGGCATCGTTCCCGAAGAGTTCCTTTGCCTCCCGGAGGCGTTCCATCGTGATCGCGAGTTCCCGTTCCGCGGTCTCGCGATCCGCGTCCGGGGAGGTGGGGATATCGAGCGGCACCCAGATGTCGCTCCCGATGTCGCGCTGGTAGGTGAGGGTCTGCTCGTTTGTGATCGAGACCTGACCGTAGACCGAGAGCTGGAATGACCCGGAATCGGTCATGATAACGCCGTCAAAATCGAGCAGTTTGTGGAGGCCTTCCTCTTTGACTCTCTCGCTGTACTGTTTGCTCTGCGAAAAAATGTAGGCGTTTGTAATAAGCGCCTCGACACCCATCTCCCGCAGTTCCTTTGGGGTGACAAGCATCAGGTGGGGGTTGATGACCGGGAGCAGCGCCGGTGTCCGGATCACTTTTTTCCCGGCGACCAGTTTACCGGTTCTGCCTGCAATATCGCTGTCCAGGCTCTCGAATGAAATCGCCATGCAGTGGGGGTACTCCTTGTAGCCTTAGGATACGCACGCCGCTCTGTTAAACCGATCCCTTAAACGAGCCGGTAAAGATCTGGCCCTCGAAGGTGAGGATCTCGATGATAGGCTGCTGCCAGCAGTGGGTCGGGAGTCCTGCCTTCTGGCAGGTCTGGTCGAGGAATGTTTTTGCATCCCAGTGGTACTCGGTTGCCACCTGGGGGAGCAAGAGGCCGCTCGTGCCATAGCCCCGGGCAATCAGGCCGTGGCGTCCGACCTCGATATGTGTCGGCCGGTCGGCCGGGTCGCAGTCAAGCGGGACCGGGATCGTGAGCACGGTCACTTCAAAATCAAGAGAGGCAACTTCGTCCTTTTTTACACCCGGGAACCGGGGGTCTTCGAGCGCGGCAGCAACCGCGGCACTCTCAATGGCCTCGCCAAGCGGCAGGACCGGGTAGGGAAACCCGATGCAGCCCCGGAGCTCGCCGCTTTTCGTTAGGGTCACAAAGACCCCGCGTTTCTCAGAAAAGACCGGTGTCAGCGGGATCGCCGGCTTTGGCTTTTTTGTGATCGTATACTCAATGGCCCCCCGGGCGAGCCGGACGGCAAGCAAACCTTCATCGGGAGTCAGCAGCTGCATGATACAAATCACCTGTTCTGTGACACATTCTGCATGGCCCGTTTAATTAGTTATCCCTAATGGGACTCAGTATTTCTCTGATTTTTCTTCCGCCAAAAAAATAATCAACAACGATACCGACCCTAACCCTAAATTGGAGTTTTCATTATCGGGATTTTATCAATAATACCGAGAGTTGAATAAATATACTCCCAAATCATCATGCGAAACGGATCTAACCTAAAGATGGCGAATATCTACAGTCCTTGATCCTCTATTTAATGTTCTGCGGACCGGCTCACCTTACTCGAACTGCTAAATAACTTATTTTTAAAAAATATCCATAGGAACAAACGAGCCTCGGTCGGCCGGAATTAAAAAAAGGGAAAGTCTGGGAGAGTTATACCGGGGATACGAATCCCGAGCTTGTACAATTGAATTGTGCTGCCTTGCTCACATCCGGTGTCAGTGACGTAAAAAGACTCTTCTTGTAGGTATCCACACCATACGTACCGACAACCTGCTTCCCCTCATCTGACATAAGCCAGTTAATGAACCGATCGGCCTGTACCTCATTTACATTCGGGTTCTTTGCGGGATTTACCGCGATTGCGCTGTACCGGTTCAGAAGATCATTCCCTTGTATTACAAGGGGCGTAAGCTGGAGCTTGCTCTTATACGCAAGGAACGTCCCCTCATCAGTCAGCGTGTATGCATTTTTCTCGCTGGCAAAGACCAGTGTATCGCCCATTCCCTTGCCGATTGAAACATACCAGGGACCTGAATTTGAAATGTCAGTCGTGTAATTGAACCCGGCTTTCTTCCAGAGTCCCTGCTCGGCTGTGTGGGTACCGGAGCTGTCACCACGTGACACAAAGGTAACGTTTGCCGTACCGTTCATGCCCGCTGCTCGGATCTTTGCAAATGCATCTTTAGGAGTAAGGTTTGCAATGTGGGCAGGATCATTTGCTGGCCCGACAATCATGAAATAATTGTATGCAAAGCAGCGTGCGTTTGTACCATACCCGTTACTGATGAAGGTCTGTTCCTGTGACGGGGAGTGTACAAGCAGGAGATCCGCATCGCCCCGCTGTGCGAGCTGGATTGCCTGACCTGTGCCCTGTGAGGTGATCTTCAGTTTAACGCCGGTTTCTTTCTGGTAAACATCCTGTATGTGGTTGAGAAGTCCTGTATCATAGAGACTTGTCGTTGTAGCAATAATGAGCGTTTTTGAATCATGCACGACGGGTGTTGCAGTCGCGGTTGGAACCACCGTTGTCGTGGTTGCATTCACGGTTGGAACCACCGTTGGAATATCAGTTGGAGTCGCGGTTGGGGTTGTTGTGGTCTTTGATGCGGATGGAGTACTCGTACATCCGGTGCTCAACACGATCAGAAAAATCACCAGTGATATGGCGAAAATAAATGAAAGTTGTCTCTTCGACATATGATATATTGTCTGAATAATGTTATTTAGTTATTACGATATTTAGCCCCTGAATTGTAATTGAAGGCATTTAATTTAATTCTTTCAGGTTAACTCCCGATGAAAAAATATTAACAATTACTATAAATTAATACTTTTACATAAACTTCAGACGTTATTTTTTAGAATTACAGGGATCACAATCTACCACCTGAACGAACACAGGATAAAATATGATTGTTTAGCTTCTTTTGAAAAGCATACAATTTGCATTAAATTTTTAAAAATGGGGTATTAGTAATTCCTGACATTTAACAGCATAAATTTTATCAGGAATTACTTTATTTAAGTATTACCTGTAAAAGTTTGATGAAAAGTCGGTATGAGATACGTGCCAGTCCAACGAGCCATACAAATTGTTGGACAGACCCCTCTCATATCCTTTTATTCAAAGACCAAAACAAAAATCTAATCCGGGTTTTTAACGGTTCTTTTCCGTATTTTCGCTGGATAGTGCCTGCAGTGCCTCTGGAACCGAGGGAACTACATGAAAAATCCGGTTAAATCCAGACATTTCAAGAATCTTATTAGTAAACCCTTCACTTTTCTCCACGAGGATGAGGGGAGTTCCGTGTACCTGGAGGCTGCGTTTAAATTCATGCAGCGCCCTGAGCGCGCTGCTATTGACATACTCGACCTGAGTCACATCGAGAATAATTGGCTTATCCGGAAAATTAAAAGTGGCTACGCCCAGTTCTTCAGTAAAATAGGAATCCATCCTGCCGGTTATGGTCAGGATCAGCACACCACGGATAACATTTGTTGAAATCTCCATATTTATTCCTCTATTGCTTTGAATATCTGACGCGCATTGCCCATACTTTGATTAATCCATGGGCGGGTATAATCTTTTTGCATCTACCCGCAGTCCAATTACATTAAACAATGTAGCAGATGTTCCCCCCGATCATAGTCTCCCCTCCGGTTCCCCCGGATATTGATCGGGATGTTTGCCATCTGCATGGGAATCATACTGCCGATTTCCAGATGGGGACGAATATTGTAATACGTCTGCATCCAGATAGCAGATCCTCCCTGCATTTAAGTGGGCGGTTCTCATGCCCGATAAATATTCGTCTGGGTCAAATAAAAAAAAGGATGGTTTTGAAGCGACAGAAAAAACAGAAATGCGAGGGATGGGATTCGAACCCAAGAACTCCTGCGAGACTAGGCCCTGAACCTAGCGCCGTTGACCTGGCTTGGCTACCCTCGCGCTTGTATAGATTATGTTCCCGGTTTAATAAATGTAGGGGAAAACGGTACAGAGGGGGGATGCAGTGATTATAGTTTCTGCCCGTTTGCATACCGCTTGAGTTCCTTCTCCCGAAGTTCGATCCTGCGGATTTTGCCTGATATTGTTTTTGGGAGGGAATTGACAAACTCGATTGCCCGGGGATACTTGTAGGGTGCCGTGACCTTTTTCACATGGCTCTGGAGATCCTTGACCAGCGTCTCCGATGGCGCAAAGCCGGGTTTCAGGATCACGAACGCTTTGACAATCATGCCCCTGATATCATCCGGTGAACCCACGACGGCCGCTTCCTGTACGGAAGGATGTTCGAGTAATGCACTCTCTACCTCGAACGGCCCGATCCGGTAACCCGATGCCTTGATAACATCATCATCGCGGCCGATAAACCAGAAGTACCCGTCCTCATCTTTGTACGCTTTGTCGCCAGTATAATACCAGCCATTCACAAATGACTTTTCGTTCTCTTCGGGATTGTTGAGGTATTCCATGAACATCCCAACAGGTTTTGGTTCAGTCTTGATCGCAATCCGGCCTTCTTCGTGGACACCAACCGGGTTTCCATTCTCATCATGGAGCTCGATGACCCAGCCCGGCGAGGGTTTACCCATTGACCCAAACCGTGCTTCCATGCAGGGGAACGTCCCGATACAGAGCACCATCTCTGTCTGGCCATAGCCTTCGTAGATAGTGAGGCCGGTTGCATCCTTCCAGGCTTTTATGACTTCGGGATTGATCGGTTCGCCAGCACTCACACAGTGCCGGAGTTCGGTGAAGTCGAATTTGTCGAGATCGGCAAGGATCAGCATCCGGTAGATTGTTGGCGGGCAGCAGAAAGTAGTGATCCCGTATCTTTCTATAAGAGGCAGGAGCTCGGTTGCATTGAACCGGCCCCGAATATCGTAGACGAAAATGGCCGCACCTTCAAGCCATGGACCGTACAACTTGCCCCACGCGCTTTTTGCCCAACCGGTATCCGAGAAGGTGAAGTGCAAGTCGTTGGTGTGAACATCATGCCAGAACCGGGAGGTGATGATATGGCCGAGCGCGTAACTCTGGCTATGGACCACCATCTTCGCCTCGCCGGTTGTCCCGGACGTAAAGAAGATCACCATCGGATCCGTAGCCTTGGTCTTTTTCATGCCTGTAAGGTTGACCAGTTTTGCAGAGACCGGTGCAGGGTAATCGAGCTCGACCTGGTAACTGATCCAGTGCTCACGTTTCCCGTCAATCATCAACCGGCAGGTCAGGGACGGGCATTCATTAGCGATGGAGTCAATCTTGTCAGCCTGGTCCTCGGAGGTGATCACCATCTTGATCTCTGCGGCATTGATCCGATATTTGAGGTCGTGCGGGGTGAGCATGGTCGGCGCCGGACAGTAGATCGCTCCGCGCTTGATGAGTGCGATAGTGGCGATCCACCACTCCGGCACCCGGGGCAGCATGATCATGACCCGGTCACCCTTGTTGACACCGTACTTGATGAGCATGTTTACGATCTGGTTTGAGAGTCGCATCAGGTCCCAGAACGTGAACTTTTTCTCCTCGCCCTTCTGGTTGGTCCAGATCATCGCAAGCTTGTTCCGGTCTTTTTTTGCCCAGGCATCAATCACGTCAAACCCGAAGTTGAAGTATTCGGGGACATCGAGATGAAAGTCACGGTACGTCGCATCGTAGTCCTGCATATTAGGCCCGGACGCACCGGGTGCAGGTATTGCACACGCAAGAATCGGTGCATTTGTGGTCAGATGCCCGGTGCAGGCTTCAGCGATCCAGTCGGAGCGCGAGATCTTCCGATGTTCACAAATCTTGTCGATATTTTCCGTCAGGGTATCATCCATGGAAACTGAATACCGCACCATGACTGATCTGTATGGTGGTGCACTTTATCATCGTTTTGCTTTTTTATGCACCAAAAGCGTTTGTTATCCGGCAGGGAACGGGCAGTTTGGCGTTTGTTTTTCCCTTATGGATGTCCAGCGCAGGGATAAGTGCACCATTCCGCAACAGATAATGCTTAAGATAAAAAAGTCCGGGTGAAAACTGTATACTCCGCAGAAAATCAGCAGTGGCAGGCAGGATACCGGTCAGGGTACCCTGACCTTGGCCAGCCTGCCACCGGGATTACTTAAATTCCCGGTACTTCTGCAGTTCCTTCTCGCGCAGTTCGGCCCTCCGGATCTTGCCGGAATGGGTCTTTGGAAGTTCGGTGACAAATTCGATTTCCCTCGGGTACTTGTACGGCGCCGTAGTGCGTTTCACGTAGGACTTGATCTCTTTTACCAGCGTTTCAGATGGCTCGTAACCCTTGTTTAAGACAACAAATGCCTTGACGATCAGACCCCTGATCCGGTCCGGCACTCCCACGACGGCTGCTTCCTGCACGGACGGGTGTTCGATGAGCGCGCTCTCCACCTCGAACGGTCCGATCCGGTAACCGGACGATTTGATCACGTCATCGTCACGGCCGATGAACCAGAAGTACCCGTCCTCATCCTTGTACACCTTGTCCCCCGTATAATACCAGCCGTTTACAAACGATTTTTTGTTCTCTTCGGGGTTATCGATGTATTCCACAATGAGGCCGGGTGGCGGGGGGTTACAAGAAATCGCAATCCGTCCCTCCTCCCGAACACCAACTGGTTTACCCTCATCGTCGTGGATCTCCACGTTCCAGCCGGGCGAGGGTTTCCCCATAGAGCCGGGTTTTACCTCAAGGCACGGGAACTCGGCGACACAGCAGCACGTCTCGCTCTGCCCGTAGCCTTCGCGGAGGGTAAGTCCTGTTCCCTCCTTCCATACCCGGATCACCTCAGGGTTGAGCGGTTCACCCGCGCTCGTGCAGTGGCGCAGGGAGGAGAAATCAAACTTGTCGAGATCGGCAAGGATCAGCATACGGTAGATCGTGGGCGGGCAGCAGAACGTCGTGATCTGGTATCTCTCAAGGAGCGGGAGCACTTCAGTCGCGTTAAATTTCCCGACAAAGTTGTACACAAAGAGGCAGGCGCCCTCGATCCACTGGCCGAAGATCTTACCCCATCCACACTTTGCCCAGCCGGTATCGGTAACCGTAAAGTGCAGATCGTTGTGCCGGATATCCTGCCAGAAACGGGCGGTGACGATCTGACCGAGCGGGTGAGCGTGGTTGTGGAGCACCATCTTTGGCTCCCCAACAGTACCCGATGTGAAATAGATCATCATCGGATCGGTGCTTTTTGTGCGCTGCTGGTCCGGGATACTCACGGAATGGTGCGAAACCGGCGCCGGATAGAGAAGCTCATAGGGCCAGCTTGCCCAGCCGTCGAGTTCGCCATCAACAACAAACCGACAGGTAAGTGTCGGGCACTCGTTGCAGATCTCCTCAACCTTGCCCGAATTTTCTAGATTGGTAATGACCATCCGGAATTTGCCCTTGTTGACCCGGTATTTTATATCCCTTGGGGTGAGCATGGTCGGGCATGGGCAGAAGACCGCGCCGAGCTTGATGAGCGCAACTACAAAGATCCACCATTCGGGAATCCGGGGGAGCATAATGAGAACCCGGTCGCCCTTGTTGATCCCGTACTTCAAAAGGACGTTTGCTGCCTGGTTGGAGAGGTTGGACATATCGAGAAAACTGAACTTCTTTTCCTCGCCCTGCTGGTTTGCCCAGATCATAGCAAGCTTGTTACGGTCCTTTTTGGCCCATGCATCAACAACATCAAAACCGAAGTTAAAGTACTCGGGAACCTCGATTGAGAATGTCGCCGTGGTCTGTTCGTAATTTTCCATGTTATGCTGGTCTTCACCCATAGAATCAGCCTGGTAATTGCCTGAATATTGAGGGTATTTCCATTTCAATCTGTCTTTATTCATGCAGTATCTCTCTGCTTAATGATCGGTTTTTGCCGTTCACCCAACCGTTCCCCGTCAGAGGATACTAATCAGGCCATAAAGATTCTCCATTAGTATTATGATTGGACAGACTGCATAGTACACAGGATGGCTGACAAACGGTACGATTCATTGAAAATTGAGAATGTCGTGGCTTCCGGAACCATTGCCGAGTCCATTGATCTTAACGATGTATCCAGCAAGATCAAGGGCTGCGATCTCAACACGAAACGGTTTCCTGGTGCGGTCTACCGAATTGAGAACCCCAAAATTGCATCCCTGATCTTTTCCTCGGGCAAAATAGTGCTCACCGGCCTCCGTAATAACCAGGCATTAAAAGAAGGCCTTGCGATTATCATCAAGAACCTCAAGGAAGCCGGTGTCGAAACACTCGACGTTCCCAGAGTTGAAGTTACCAATATAGTCTGTTCCTACGATATCGGCAAGTACATTAACCTCAACAAGGTTGTTGTCACCCTCAATCTCGAAAATATCGAGTATGAACCAGAGCAGTTCCCGGGCCTTGTATACCGTGTCAAGGATCCAAAGATTGTCGCACTCCTCTTCTCTTCCGGAAAGATCATCCTGACCGGTGGGAAAACGATCGAAGATATCAAGAGAGGGCTCGATTTTCTCGAACAGAAACTTGAAAGCATTTTGTAATACAGGTGCCGGCATCGTACCTGCACCACGATCTTTTTTATAATATTATCCAAAAAAAAAACCCGCATGAAGTCAAAGATTTCGCACCAAAGCAATGAAAATTTTGCACTCCAAACTCGAATTTCCATTTGCCTGCTCTATCGACTGAAGTTTTCAAAATTTTCATGACAAATTCACTGCGCTCATTTCGGCACCGTACTCCCTGCAGGCATACCGTTGTTCTGCACGTTTCAGATAAAAACGGTTTATCATAACGGCAAGCTGTTGAAGCCTTCCCCGGGAATTGCAGGGAAAAGTTACGACCAGTACCGGTGAGTCTGAATAAAGTTCCGCTCTGCCTTGAGGATCTCGCGGTAGAAAGCATCGCCATCCGAAAGGGTCGCAAGGATCCGTGAGGCGTTTTCGGGACCCACGCCCCGTGCCGAGAGCGCGATCACAGCTTTTTTCCCGCTTGAAAGTACGATGTTAGCGTTCCGGATCAGGCGCTGCTCGATAGCCCGCTCATCTGAGGTCTTCTTTGTTTTTGAGAACACGTCGTACGCTTCGGCCTCGTAGGGCTTGATTGCAGCAATCAGCCGAGCGCCGCATTTCGGGCATTGGGGCTGTTCGGGAACCCGCGAGACTACGGTGCGGCTTTTCCAGTTCCGGCAGTTCATGCACGCAAGAATGACCTCGTCCTGTTCGAGCCGCCGTTTCAGGGTTGCAATCACTGCCTGGTCTGCGGTCGGCGGCGGGATCTGGTCACGAGAGGAAAGGATGCCATCCGCCCCAATGATCGAATGGGGGCCGATAACAACTTCGATGGTGCCCTTTTTTATCATGCCGACAATCTGCGCTGCGGCATCCACGTCCATGTAACCGGACAATAGTTCGCGGTATGCTTCCTGCTGGACAACCGTGTTGTCGAAATAGTCGAGCAGGCGCTGGATGCTGATCCTTTCGTAGTCCGCATCCGGATCAATTGCACCAAATTTTTTTGCGATCTGCACCAGTTTCCATTTGAAGAGCGCCGTGCGCTTCAGGGCGAGTTTAAGGATGCCGGGCATGTGGGCGGGTTCAAGGGCCAACAGGAAATCACGGACATCCGCTGCCCGGATCGCGGAAGGGAGCCGGAGCAGGATCCGGTATGCGTCCAGTTCGATCCCCACGGTCGTCCCGTGCCGTGCAGAGATCAGGATCGAGAGCACCCGGCCGAGCGCCTCGTTTGCCTTATGGCCGGCGCAGACATTGCAGACCACACCGTCATCAATGTTCTCAAAGGTGATGAGCCGGTCGGTCGGGATTTTGCACCGGTTCTTCTCCATCTCAGAAAGGATGTGAGCGGCAAACGCGATGCTCTCTTTTTCTTTTGTATAATTTGCCGTGGTGCGCTCGCGCCGGATCGCCCCGACCTCGCGGGCGACCGCAAACGGGACCGGGATCTGCTCGCCCTCCCATGACGGCAATTCACCAATCGCTTTTTTCGCCGGTTCTACCGTGAGCCGGCCGTCGTTCATCTCCAGCACCCGCCAGAGCTGGCCCTTGGTGATGAAGACCGCGCCGGTATGCACCCAGCCGACCACGAACGATTCGTCAAGCGACCCAACCGTCCGGCGCGAGACCATGTCGAAGATCGGGATCTTGCGCTCGTCGTGGATCATCGAGAGGTTGCCCGAGAGGTAGCGCCGGGCCCGGGCGGTCGTGACAATACGGCTGCCATCGATCCGGACGAGCCGGTGTTCTTCGAGCTGGGTGCAGACATCGTCAAGGAGCGTGCCGCACCCGGCAAAGATCGCGGATCGTTCTACGATCGCGCGGATACGGGAGCGTTCGATCTCGCCATACTCCACGGCAATTGCGGCGATCTGGTTGGCGAGTACATCGCCCGCGTTCGTATCCGGCACCACCGGCTCGATCTCGTTTGCCTTTGCCCGCCGGGCGATCACGAGCGATTCCAGCAGGTCGTCAAATCCCGTCGCAAGGATTGTACCGCGCGAGATCGTATTGAGCTGGTGGCCGGCCCGGCCGACCCGTTGCACGAGCCGGGCAACTTCCCTCGGGGAGCCGAACTGGATCACGTGATCGACCCGGCCGATATCGATCCCGAGTTCCATGGACGATGTGCAGATGAGGGTCCGGATCTCGCCCTTCTTGAACCGCTCCTCGGCATCGATCCGGATCTCCTTTGAGAGCGAGCCGTGATGCACCTCAACATCGCCCCGGGAGTACAGGGCATGGCCGAGCGCCTCGGCGGTCACCCGGGTGTTGACAAAGACGAGTGTCGAGCCTTCGTTCCCGAGCAGCCGGTCGAGCGCCTGCACCTGGTGCTTGAAATTATCGCCGACATAGCTGACGGTGATCTCCAGATGTTTTGCGACCGGCACCTGCACGATCTCGCAGTGCCGCGCCCCGCAGAGGAACTGACCGATCGTCTCCGGGTTCCCGACAGTCGCGGAGAGTCCGATGCGCTGGAACTCCCCGGCATACTCCGCGAGCCGTTCGAGTGCGACCGTAAGCTGCGCCCCCCGCTTGCTCCCCGCCATCTCGTGGATCTCGTCGATGATCACGAACTGCACGTGTTCGAGGTGCTTACGGAGCCGCTTTCCCATGAAGAGCGCCTGGAGCGTCTCCGGGGTCGTGATGAGCAGGTCGGGAGGCGAAAGCGCCTGCTTCCTCCTCTCGCCCATAGGGGTGTCACCATGGCGGACGCCAACCGTGAGGCCCAGTTCATGGCACCACCATTCCATCCTCGCAAGGATATCCCGGTTGAGGGAGCGTAAGGGCGTAACATAGATCGCCTTGAACCCGCCGCCGGCCGGCATTTTCAGGAGCGCGTCAAAGACCGGGAACATCGCGCTCTCGGTCTTGCCGGTGCCGGTCGGGGCGATCAGGATGAGGTTTTTCTTCGCAAGGATAAGGGGAATCGCCTGCTCCTGTGCCGGGGAGAGCCGGGTAAAGCCCCGTTTCCTGATACACTCGCGGACTTTTGCATCAAGCAGTTCCAGCACCACGGTCAGTCACGCCCCCTATCGTCCTCATCGTCCAGCAGCATCGCGAGCGTGCCGATATAGGTCCCGTCCGCAAGGATAATCTCTGCATCGTCCTGTTTCATGCACCGCGAAATGGGCGAGAATGGGTCGCGGGCGATCTTGATGATGTCGTAGCCGGCGATCTCGTTGAACGCGGGTACAAAGAGAGCGCGGGCGGGAGTCGGGCTGACGCTGTCCGGCATTTTGAGGCCGAGTGCTTCAGTATCGATTCCTGCCCGCAGGTATGCCGGCGCCTGGAGGGAACAGCCCACCTCGTCGTACAGGCTGACCTGCGGGTGGTGGTGACCGGTGACAATGAGGTGGCCGCCAAGGTCCGGGGCCGGGTACGTGTGGCCGTGGAGGTACGCGACGCCATCGATGACTTTACCCTCTTTTGGCTGGAGTTCGCCAGGTTCGAGGAACCGTTCGATGCCGATGTCATGGTTCCCCGGGAAAAGAAGAAAGGGGATACGGCGCCGGATCGTATCGAGGATCCCCGGGATCTCTCTCCACTCCTGACGGGTGAGCGAGGGGATGCTGTGCTTGACGTCCCCGAGAATGATGAGCCGGTCCGGCTGTGTTGCATCAACCGTCTGCATGAGCCGGGCAAGGCGTTCGGTACTGTGGCTTTTGAAGTGCATGCCGTGTGCGGCGAGATCTGCCTCGATCCCGAAGTGGAGGTCAGCAACGATGAGCAGGCGCTCGGCGTTCTCGATCACGAGCGCCGGGCCGTCTTTAATAAATTCCATTTTCATAACGGTTTGACGTATCCTTTCTGGGGCTGATAGCAGTCGTCGTTTTCAACAAGCGTCCGTATCGCGGCAAGCACGGCGTCCTCGGTATGTCCTCCGATGCCCGCCTCATCGATCACATCCTGCACGGCCACACCCCGGGGGCCGCTTTTTGCATGGATAATTTCCATGATGATCGCGCTGATATCGGCCTCTGCGGCCGGGGGTGCCACCGGGACAGTACTAACACCGGCAAGTGCACTTTCGATCAGTGCGATCATCTCGCGGAGCCGCTCCCTGGTGAGCCCGTAGTGCCGGACAACCGTCCCTGCCCGGGGATCGGTGACCTGCCCTTCGATCACAGAGAACAGTGTTTCGAGACGGGTAATTGTCATATCCGCTGTCATGGTGATCCAGCGATCGCGGACGGCCCGGTCGATCACCTGCACGTACTCGGGCCGGACAGAGACCGCCCAGCCCCTGTTTCTCTTGTAGATCTGCGCGGTTCCCGTGACTGCAACAAAGGACGGGACCGGGATCTCACGGAATTGTCTGGTGATCGCGGCCTGCCGCCCCCCGGAAACAATGTCGAACGCCCCGGTCGGGTCGGCCACCCGGCAGTGGAGTACATCGGCGATCTCCGCAACCTCGGTGAGCGCTCCGCAGAGGTACAGCGACCGGCACCATGCTCCGCCCGGGGTCACGACCCAGGCCGGGCTCCCGGCATCGTCGGCCGGTACCGCAAGGGTCGCTCCGGAAAAATCCCCGGCAAAAACACGGGTTGCACCTTCCATGGTTGTAATCAGTACTTTTGTAAAAGAGAGGTATTCAAGGTATAGGCGTTGATAAGCGGTCGGAGCAGAGTACACACGCAGGGTGGCAGAATTCCAAAAAATTGTATTATGGGTGTTTCAGCGTCGGATCGAGCGCGGTGGCATTCGCGTACGCGGCATCCGCTTCCGAGATCCTGCCTTCAGCCCTGAGTGCATTGCCCTTGTTGTACCATGCGATGGATCGCAGGGTTGTCAGGTTCCCGGGTGCGTTGATCGCAACATCTGCTGCCGCAATGGCCTCATCATTCCTGTCCAGCATGGCCAGGATCCCGGCCCGGTTTGACTGGATCAGGGGCGTGAGGGAACTGACGTTTTGTGCGAGTGCAGCATCTGCCGCTTCCAGCGCGTCTTTGTAGTTCCCGGCATTTGCCAGATCCACGCTCTTTGAGTACAGTGAGCCGGCTGACGTGAAGGATGCTGACGTATTTGCCGGCACCACCGGAACCCACGGGCCCTGCTTTGTGAGGACCAGCCCGGCGACAACTGCAATGCAGATGACCAGCACAACACCAATTGCAAAGAGGTAAGTCCTAGGTATCCTTGTTGCGGGTTTTTTCTCCGCATTTTTGCTGTTTTTAGGGCTCATGAGATAAAAGAAGGGATGAATTACGATTAATACTTCCGTTTCACCGTAATTGCGAGTGCCGCGATGCCAAGACCGATGAGAGCAATTTCAGTGGGTAGTGGGGTATAGGTCGTCTTTTTCGGGATCGTTGTAGCCGACGACTGCGCGGTCACCTGCTGTATGGGAGTTATTAATCCCGTCACTGGGGCCGTCGTCCCGGCCGGGGCGGTCAGGGACGGCAGTACAGTCGGTGATGGGGTAAACGTGTCGGCAATAAAGGTAATGGGTTTGTCCCCGCTCCTGACCGTCCCGTATACCGCAGTACCATTGTAACTGCTGCTCATATGGTTGAGGTCCTGCGTGACCACAAAGGTATAGGTACCTGCCGAGTAAACGCTGCTACCGTCAGTACTTTTAGCGTTCCGGTCCCATGCAGGGCCGTTTTTCCAAATATACGGTGAGGACTTGATCAACGGGTTGCTGTCAAAGTTGAGAATCTGGGTGGTCGACGCTCCCAGGTTCCCGGTATAGATCTGGGGTATGACCGCTCCGGAAGGGGATGTAAGTTTTACAGTAAAAAAACTGTCTGCCGGGTTATAGTTAGGACGCTTTGAATAATCAAGCGCCATGTACAGGTTTGTATCGATCCTGTATGTGATATTCGCAGACATCGGGACTGACTGGCCTGTGATGTCTTTATTGGCATCAACATCCCAGATCGAGAGGTCAATCCGGGGCTCGTACAGGACAAAGACCGGTGTCTCTGGTTGAACATCGTGCGTGTACCAGGTGCCATTATAACCGGTGAAAATGTCAGGATTGACGTAGAACGATTTTGCATCCCCGGAAATTGTTACCGTCTTTGACGGCTCACCACTCCTGTCAGAACCGGCTGGCCACCATGCCATCACGGTGTGCCCATTCATAGGCGCGGTAAGGTCCAGGTTGCGCTCGCCAATAAAGACCGGTGCGCCATTGGTTACCTTGGTCAGGCTCGCGGCGCCCGGGACAAGAATGAGGCACATGAGCAGGAGAAAAACAAGAAGGATGCGGCTCGGTATCATGAAAAGTAATTTCAAAACTCTTATGATAAAGATTATTACATTCTCTAGTGATAGCAAAAGGACATTTTTCGGGCCATGCAGGATCGTGCCTGGATGTACCGGACACTTTGAGCAGGAAAAAACAACATAGTCCAAAGTCAATCTAGTCATACAACGCGAAGGAGGATGTGCATGGACGAGAACCATACTATCTGGATAGAGAAATACCGGCCGACAAAACTTGCGGATATTGTCGGGCAGGACGAGATAGTTGAGCGGCTCTCATCTTACGTAAAGTCTGGTAATCTCCCTCATCTCCTTTTTACCGGGAGCGCAGGTGTGGGAAAAACAACCGCAGCGGTTACCCTTGCGCATGAATTCTTTGGTGAGTCATGGCAGATGAACTTCCGCGAGCTCAATGCGTCCGACGAGCGTGGGATCGATGTGGTGCGCAACCAGATCAAGCAGTTTGCCCGCACGACACCCCTCGGGGATGCAACCTTTAAGGTCCTTTTCCTTGACGAAGCCGATGCGCTGACGACCGATGCACAGGCTGCGCTGCGCAGGACAATGGAAAGTTATGCGAAAACCTGCCGGTTCATCCTTTCGTGCAACTACTCATCGAAGATCATTGACCCTCTCCAAAGCCGGTGTGCGATCTACCGGTTTCGGCCACTTGCACCGCAGGCAGTAAAAGAGGAGATTGGCCGGATCGCAACAAAGGAGGGACTGAAGGTAACTCCCGATGCGCTGGATGCCATGGTCTATATTGCCCAGGGCGACATGCGCAAGGCGATTAACGCCCTGCAGGGTGCCGCGATTATTAGTACAACGATCGAGGCCCCGATGGTCTATGCGATCACATCCAATGCCCGGCCGGATGAGATCGAAGAACTCCTTCGGCTTGCCCTTGCTGGGGAATTTGACGGGGCCGAATCCCTGCTTATGCACCTGCTTCACGAACGGGGGATTGCACCGAACGAATTGATCAACCAGTGCTACCGGGCGCTTGTGAAACGCGGGATGGACAGGGCACTCAAAGTGGAACTGATAGATGCCCTTGGAGAGACCGATTTCCGGCTCTCGGAGGGGGGAAACAGCGACATCCAGATGGAGGCGCTGATCGCCCGGTTCGTGCTTGCGAGCACAAAGAAGCGGTGAGATAAAAAATGGAGAAGGCACCCGAACTGCACCAGGGAGACCGGACCGACGACTGGGCCCGGCTCCTCAAAAGCCGGTACAAAAAGGAGCTCGGCGAGATCTCGCGCCTGTACCCGCACAAGCGCTCGCTTTTTATCGATTACCGGCAGATTGAGCGGTTCGGGAAGGCGGGTATCACCCTTGCCGATGAACTGCTGGAGAACCCCGGCAAGGTGCTCGAAGATGTCTGGGATGCGATAAAAAGCAACCAGCTGATCCGCACGAAGGATGGGAAAGAGCCAAAAGCCGTCAATATCCGGTTCACGAACCTCCCGAAAAAGACCGCGATCCGCGAGATACGCTCCGATGATATCAATATGTTTGTCTCGGTCGAGGGTATCCTGCGGAAGACCACCGAGGTTCGCCCCCGGATCGTGGAAGCGGTCTTCAAATGCCCGGCCGGCCACTTCACAAGAAAGGTCCAGAAGTATGGTAAGTTTATCGAGCCGGATGGCTGTGCCACTGATGGGTGTACATTCAAGAAACTGGACCTGGTACCCAAGCGCTCCACCTTTGTCGATTCCCAGAAACTCCGGGTGCAGGAATCTCCCGAGGGTCTTAGAGGCGGCGAGCAGCCGCAGACGCTCGATATCGATGTGACTGATGATCTCACGGGGACGGTCGCGCCGGGAGACCGGGTCATCATCAATGGCATTCTCCGATCCATGCAGCGGATCGTGAAAGGCGAGAAGAGCACGGTCTTTGATATCTTCCTCGAATGCAACTCGATCGAGATCGCGGAAAAGGATTTTGAGGAGGTCGAGATCGATGAGAAGGCAGAGGACGAGATCAAAAAACTCTCCTGCGATCCGATGATCTACCGGATGGTCACCCACTCGATTGCCCCTACGATCTACGGGAACGAGGATGTCAAGGAAGCGATCACCCTCCAGCTCTTCGGAGGAATAGCAAAAGAGATGCCCGATGGGACCCACCTGAGGGGCGATATCCATGTGCTCCTGATAGGAGACCCGGGTATTGCAAAGAGCCAGCTGCTGCGCTACGTTGTGAAATGCTCGCCGCGTGCGATCTATACAAGCGGCCAGTCATCGACATCCGCCGGTCTCACGGCAACGGCAGTCAAGGATGAGTTCGGGGAAGGGCGCTGGACGCTTGAGGCAGGTGCGCTCGTGCTCGCTGACATGGGTATTGCCGCCGTCGATGAAATGGATAAGATGCAGAAGGAAGACCGCTCCGCGCTCCACGAGGCGATGGAGCAGCAGTCCATCAGCGTCGCAAAGGCCGGCATCACCGCGACGCTCAAGTCCCGGTGCGCGCTTCTCGGGGCAGCGAACCCGAAGTACGGGCGGTTCGACATGTACGGCGACATCTCCGACCAGATCAACATGCCGCCGTCGCTCCTTTCGCGTTTCGACCTGATCTTTATCATGACCGACCAGCCGGAGCAGAAAAGGGACCTTGCTATTGCCGAGCACATCCTCAAGGCGCACGGTGTAGGGGAACTCATCGCCCAGCACAAGATAACGCCGATCCCCGGGGTCACGCAGGAGTTTATCGACCAGCAGCTCAAGCCGGTCATGCCGGATATCGATCCCGCATTTTTCCGGAAGTATGTCGCGTACTCCAAGCGCACCTGTTTTCCGATCCTCTCTGCGGAGGCAAAAGAAGCGATTGTCGGATACTACCTCAAACTCAGGGGAATTGCAGAGCCCAACAAGCCCGTCCCGGTAACGGCCCGGCAACTGGAAGCACTTGTCCGGCTTGCAGAGGCGAGCGCCCGGATCCGGCTTTCAAACAAGATCGAGGTGAGCGACGCGGAGCGCGTGATCCATATTGTGGATGCCTGCCTGCGCCAGATCGCTTACGATGCAAAGACCGGGAACTTCGATATCGACAAGGTAGCGACCGGCATCTCCAAGGAGAAGCGCGATATCGTCCGGGTGATCAAGGATGCAATCCGGGATATTGGTGGCGAGGGACGGCGTGCCTCGATCGAGCAGGTGATCGAAGCCGCCGCCTCAAAGGGCTTTGCCCATGACAAGGTCCGGGAAGGGATCGATATGCTCCTGCGGCATGGTGAGGCGATGGAACCCAAACAGGGAATTATTCAGCTGATCTGACGAGGTGAACGTGATGCAACAAGGGCACAGAAACGGTGAGCACAGCGATCACGAACAGGCTATCTTCGAAGCCGGGATAAAACTCGGGGCGCTCTACCACCAATGGGTCGGGACACCTGTCTCGCAGGAATCTGCGGGAAGCGTGGAAGAGGCAATTGAAAAGGCCGTGATCCTCCAGCCCTTTGTTGAGGAGATCACGGTGAGGCTCGACCGTTCCTTAATGAAAAAGAATGTATTCGGGTACAGCGAACTCTCCGGTCTGATGTATAATGTGGAGATCGTGACCCGGGTGGGATTTTCGTACTGCCGGGCCGCTCTTGCTCCGGAGAATGGTTACCCGCTTATGAGGATCGTGGAGTGCCATGAGATCACGCATCTTTCCGATCACTGACGATCATATCCATTTCGATCCGGTGAACGGTCGTGGGGTCGAAGCGGCAAAGGATTTTCTGCACTCGGGCGGAACCCATATGTTCCTTGTCTCGAAACCTTCGTGGTCGCTTGGGATCGCACCGACCTGTGGCGCCGATTACGTGAAAGTCTTTGACGAGACGCTTCGGGTTGCAGGAATGATCCGGGAAACCGGGCTGATCGTTTTTCCTATCCTTGGCGTGCACCCTGCCGAGATCAGCCGGCTTGTCGAGCGCATGACACTTTCAGAGGCAGTTGGGGTGATGAAAGGCGGACTTGACTGCGCTTCTGATTATGTCCGGGATGGCCGAGCCGTGGCGCTCAAGAGCGGGCGGCCGCATTACGAAGTGAGCCCCGAAGTATTTGCGGCATCAAACGAGGTACTTTCCCACGCGCTCGAACTTGCAGCAGGATGCCGGTGTGCCCTCCAGATCCATGCCGAGAGCGGGCCGTGCGCCGATGTTGTGGACATGGCCGATGCTGCGGGTATGCCAGTCGGACGCGTGGTCAAGCACTACGGCTCACCCGAAACACCGCTCCACCCCTCGCTTGTCGCCCGGCACGAAGCGGTACCAGTCCTTGCGCGTGAGCGTCGATCGTTTACCATGGAGAGTGATTTCATGGACGAGAACTCGCGGCCCGGTGCCGTGACGGGGCCCAAATCAGTCCCGAGAATCACAAAAAAACTCCTTGAATCAGATGTGATCACCGAGGAGGACTGCTGGCGTATCCACGGCGAAACCCCGGAAAAAGTGTATGGCGTCAGGATCACGCTGTAACCGGCACAACCTGCGTGCCTTATTTTCCTCCCATCTTTTATCTGGTGGCTCGGCTAAACAGCTGATCAATGTTTCTCAAAATCCACCGGTCGCCCGGAACAGGTGACGTGGTTGCGGTCTGCGACCGCGAACTGCTTAATACGACAATCACCGGTGGCGACCTCAAAGTAATTGTATCTGAATATTTCTACGGCACCACTCCCGTGGACGAGGCAGCAGTCACCGAAGCCCTGAGCAAGGGCAACAACGTCAATCTTATTGGAGAACGCTCGGTTGGAGTGGCGGTAAAACTGGGACTTATCGCACGGTCGGACTGCATCATGATCGGCAGTGTGCCTCATGTCCAGATCTACAGGTTTTAAACCATGACAATCCAGGACCGGTTCTGCCCAAAATGCGGTAAACCTTCGGAGACTGATGGGCTCTGCATGAGCTGCCGGGCGGCAGATACCCCGTGGGCCGAATGCGATACGCGGGTGTCAAGTACTCACTGCCCCAGCTGCGGTGCAATCAAGCAGGTGAACACATGGACGGACACGGAACGTGATCAGGCAGCGCTTGCACCCGACCTTGCACGGAGTGCGGTACATTTCCACCCTGACGTGAAGAAACGCTCGATTGCCGTGGAAGTGCGCGATATCAGCCCCAACCGGTCCCGGGCCTACCTCACAATCATGGGTATCCTGTATGGTGTTTCCATGGAGAAGACCTGCACGGTTGAACTTGTCTGGCACAAAGAGCAGTGTGACCGGTGCAACCGGATCACCGGCAGTTACTACGAGGGGATCGTGCAGGTGCGTGCAGACGAACGTAAATTAAGCACGTTTGAGCTGCAGTCGGCTGGAGCCATCGCGACCCAGATTGAGGACTCTCTCATCGCAGGAGGCGAGAGGCTCTCGTTTATCAATGATATGACCGAGAACCGGGATGGTCTTGACATCATGGTCGGCTCGCAGCATATCGGCCTTATGATCGTGCAGGCAATAACGGCGCAATTTGGCGGGCAGTACACGACGCACCCGAAACTTGTCGGCGAGAAAAACGGGCGGCAACTTTTCCGTATCACATATCTTGTCCGTCTGCCCCACTACCAGCGGCATGACGTGGTCAAACTTGACCGGGTCTATGTTGAGGTGGAGCAGGTGGACTCCCGTCATGTGCGGGTCTTCGATCTGTCCGAGGGCCGGAGCCGTTCCATTAGAGAAGATGAGATCCTCCGGAAGATCGGTAATGCGCGGAATGCCCAGGCAGCACTTGTCGCGTATATTTCAGGAGGGATGATGGGGATTCTCGACCCTGATACCGGCGTAACAAAGGAATACAAAAAAAAGCCGTGGCAGACGATTGTGGCCGGGGAGAACGTGCAGGTACTCCGCGACGGGGATACCCTTGTCGTGATGAGATAATTTTTCGGAATATTATGCGAGCGCGGGCAGTCCGGGTGGATCAACTGACAGCGGTCCGCGATGCAGACTGGGTCGATGAGACCCGGCGTCCTTACGTGGAAGGGGAAACCGCCTGGGTGCCGGTGAAGGAAGGTTTTTCATTCGAGCGCGAGCTCCCGGACCGGCACGCGTACGGCGGTCGCGGTTTTTTCATACTGGGCGATGTGGCGGTCATTCATGGGACCCGGCCCACTGCTCAGGAAATAGATAAGATCATCAGTTTCCGGCACCCGCGCGGTGTACTCTGGATCGAAGCGCTTTCCGATGTGACCCGTACCCCCGAAACGGAGTGCCTGTGGGGCGATGTCGGCGAGGTGTGCCACCGGGAGAGTGGGTATACCTACCACCTTGATCCGCGGAAAGTGATGTTTGCGCAGGGGAACCGGGACGAGAAGATACGGATGGCCCGGCTCATCCGTGATGGCCCAAAGGATGCCCGGGTGGCAGACATGTTTGCCGGTATCGGTTACTTCACGATCCCGATGGCAGGAAGCGGGGCCCGGGTCCATGCGATGGAGATCAATCAGATTGCGTTTGAATACCTTAAACGCAACATTGCCCAAAACGGGCTTGGCGAACGGGTCGAGGCGGCCTGCGGGGACTGCCGCACGCTCCTTTCCGGCGACTATGACCGGGTCGTCATGGGGCATTTCGATGCGGTAAAAATTCTGCCCGTAGTCTTTTCCCACGTGCATGCGGGAAGTGTCCTCCACGTGCACAGCATCGGCGATGCGACTGAGGCGATCCAGGGCTGCGTTGAAGGCGCAGGTTTTTCTTCATCAATCCATGTACATAAGGTTAAGAAATACCGCCCGCACACATGGCATATAGTACACGACGTGACCCTTGCATGACCGTACAGACCCTTGCCGGAAAAGAGATCGTAATCGGCGTAACCGGGAGCATCGCGGCTGTTGAGACAGTAAAGCTGATCCATGCGCTGCGCAGGAAAGGCGCCATTGTCCAGCCGGTCATGAGCGCAGCGGCACAGGTGATCATCCACCCTGATGCACTCACGTACGCGAGCGGCAGGCCGACGATCACCCGGCTCTCGGGCATGGTAGAGCACGTGACCTTCTGCGGTGACGGCGGAAGTGCTTCTCTCCTGCTTGTTGCACCCTGCACGGCAAACACGATCGGCAAGATTGCATACGGGATCGACGACACCACGGTCACGACCTTTGCGACTACGGCTATCGGGAGCGGGATGCCGGTGCTCGTGGTTCCTGCGATGCACCACAGCATGTACCGGCACCCGGCGGTTATCCGGAATATCAAGACCCTTGAATCGTGGGGCGTCGGGGTTGCCGGCCCGAGGATTGAGGAAGAGAAAGCAAAGATCGCCGATATTGAAGAGATTGTTCTCCGATGTGAACGGGCGGTTCTCGGCCGACCGCTTGCCGGAAAAAAGGTGCTTGTCACGAGCGGGGCCTGCCGCGAACCGGTGGATGACGTGCGTGTGCTGACCACTCGCTCGAGTGGCCGAATGGGCCAAGAACTGGCACTCGAAGCATACCGGCTCGGCGCCGAGGTTACCATCGTTCACAACGATACCCTCCCCTGCGTGCAGAACGTGCCGGTTGAGACCTCGGGTGAGATGCGCGAAGCGGTCATGAAGTACCTGAAAAAAGGGAGCCCTGACCTGTATATCAGTGCGGCTGCCATCTCGGATTTTGCCCCAAAGAAGGTTGAAGGAAAGATTGCAAGCGGTAAACCGGTCACGCTTGACCTTTCCCCGCTCCCAAAACTGATCGACAGTGTCCTGAAGTGCAAAACCCGCGTCATCGCGTTTAAGATCGGGAGAACACCACTGCCCGAGGCAAAAGCGCTGCTCGCACGTGGCGCATGGATGGTGGTGACAAACACCCCCGAAAGCATGGGTGCCGCCACCGGCTCGTACCGGGTCCTGACCAAAAAGACAAAGACAGGCAAACCCATCGCCGGGACAAAAGGGGAAATTGCTGCCCTTATCTGGCAGGAGATCCTTTCGGGTATGAAAAAAACCGGTGTCTCTTGACCGGTGTCTGTCCCGCACACATCCGTGAGCACAACTCCTAAAAAAGCCGGACGTCCAACAGTGTATGACAGGTACCAGACTGCAATGACACCTGCATCCGTAACAGCATTCTGTCCCGGCCATATCTCCGGGTATTTCCGGAGAGTTGACGGTAGCAATTCGGCAACAACGGGAAGCTTGGGCGCCGGTATTGTGATAAGCGAGGGGGTGACGGCGATCGTAAGATCCGCTGACCGGTCATCGGTGGTTGTACGGGCCCGGTCACCCGAAGGGGTGCCCCGGGAAGTTTCCCGCACGTCCCCCCCACTCTGTTCGGCGCTCGATCGGCTGGGTGCCGCCGTCGCGGTAGAGACAGTCTGCCGGCTTCCTATCGGTGCCGGCTTTGGTCTTTCGGCAGCGGCGCTGCTTGCCACGCTCACCGCCACAAACCGGCTTCTCGATCTCGGGTTCACGGCCGATGAGATTGCTGAGATTGCCCACGAAACAGAAGTAATCTTCCGCACCGGCCTTGGTGATGTTGCCGCGTGCCAAGGTGGCGGGCGCGTGGTAAGGACCGGCCCCGGCATTAAGGGCACGATCTTCCGCAGTTTCGATCTTGATGCCCCCATCTGCGCCGTCAGTTTTGGCCCGATCCATACCCCGGACGTACTCGGATCACCAGCGCAGATGGCGCGGGTGGCAGCGGCTTTCCCCGCACGGCAGCCTGAAACGTACATGGATTTTTTTGCCTGCTGCCGGGAATTTTCGGCAAAAAGCGGGCTTGAGACACCTGTGGTCCAGATGGTGCTTGCCGAATGCGACCGGCACCACATTCCTGCGGCCATGACGATGCTTGGGGAAGGGGTATTTGCCTACGGCGACCATGCCTGTGACGTGCTCCGTTCGTTTGGCGAAATTTACGAAATGGGTATGGCCGATACCGGTGTCCGGCTCGTGGAGGTCGCCACATGATCCCCGAAGATCATCCCCGTTACAAATCGCTCGTCACCCGCGAACACCTTGCCGACTGCGCACGAAAAGGGATCGTCTCGTGGGAAGGCCTTACCTCTCACGGGCGCGGCGAGGCATTTGATTACCTGATCGGTGAAAAGACCAGTGATAGTGCCCGCCGGGCCGAGCGGACAGCTGCCGCCCTGCTCCGCACCGCGAGCCGCCCGGTCATCTCGGTGAATGGCAACACCGCCGCGCTTGCCGCACGTGAGATCGCGCTTCTCCAGAAGGCAAGCGACGCACTGGTCGAGGTCAACCTCTTCCACCGGACCCCGGAACGCGTGCAGCAGATAGAAGCCCTGCTCCGCGAGGCGGGGGCCGATGTCTTCTCGGGCGATGCCGAACGCCTGCTCCCGCTCTCGCATGACCGGGCCTTCTGCCGGCGCGAAGGGATGTATGCGGCAGATGTGGTGCTTGTCCCGCTCGAAGACGGAGACCGGTGTGAGGTGCTTGTCGGGATGGGGAAAAAGGTGATCGCGATCGATCTTAACCCCCTCTCCCGCACCGCAAAGAAAGCGACCCTGACTATCGTGGATGAAGTGACCCGGGCCCTGCCGGTGATTGCCGATGCCTGCTCGTCACTCACGGATGAGGAGTGCCGCGCACTTGTCGCGGCGCTGGACAACCCTGCGTTCCTTAAGGAAGCACGGGATGAGATGGCAGCGAGGCTTTGTCATGCTCTGGACTGAACGTTACCGCCCGGCGCGGCTTGAAGATATCAGGGGACAGGACCGGGTTATCCGACTCCTGACTTCATTTGCAGCCTCCGGCACAATCCCGCACATGATGCTTACCGGCCCACACGGGACCGGCAAGAGCGTGGCGATCCGGTGCTTCGCAGAGCGGCTGTATGGGGAGAACTGGGAAGCGAATACATCGATCTTCCAGACCTCCGACCTTTTTTCGCAGGGAAAAAAACTGCTTGAAGAGGACGAGCGGTATACTCACCTGTACCAGAAGGGCCAGAGCTTGATCGTGAACTTCAAGTATATCCTGAAATGGTATGCCTCGATGCGTCCTCTCGATGCGAACTTTAAGTTGATGGTCTTTGAGGACGCGCATGCCCTCACCCGCGATGCACAGCAGGGGTTGCGCAGGATCATGGAGCAGTACAGTGGCACCTGCCGGTTTGTCTTCACTACCACCAACCAGAGCGCGATCATCCCAGCGATCAGCTCGCGGTGTCTTCCGTTGTTCTTTGCACCGGTTACATCCGACGTTATTATTGCGCAGCTCGGGACGATCAGGGAACGGGAGCAGCAGGACGCACATTTTGCCTGCACAAACGACGATCTCGAACTTATTGCCGAGGCCGCGCAGGGGGATATGCGCCGGGCAATCCTGATGCTTCAGGTCGCATTTAATGCCGGCTCCTGCAGAAACCTTGCCGCGCTGTCGCAGTCGGAGACTGACACGGTCGCAGCCTCTGCCCTCAACCTGTTGAAAGCAGGCGACCTGCGGGGCGGTATCCGCCAGCTCGAATCGCTGATGATCGATTACGGGCTGTCGGGCCGGGAAATCCTTTTTGAGATCCGGACTATTGCTCACCGGGAATACAACCACCCGCTGCTTGCGCTCGCCCTTGCCGAGGCAGATGCCCGTATGGGACATGCGAACAGTGAATATATTCAGATTGATGCCTTTGCAACCCGTGTAAAGGAGATCTTCTCATAATTACAGCAAAACCGGAGTGGATCCAACAGCACTACGATGTAATTGCCGAAGTCTATGACACTCACCACGATTACCCCCACGGGCAGTGCTACCAATACACACATCACCCGTCATCTCATGGACACTCTGCCTGAAGGTAGCGCACTCCTCGATATCGGATGCGGCACCGGCCTCTTTATCAAGCTCCGGATTCCACAGATTGCGTATAACATCTGTGTGGATACAAAGGAAATCCGAATGATTGAGGGTGTTTTTTTGCGTTTAAGGGGGAAGGAACCCCTCCCCAACCTTTATCAGCCACACGGCAGAATTACATAAGGAGTTTTAACACATGGGCAAGACAGGTACAACCCTCTGGTCACAGGTAAAGGGCGTCAAGGGCCAGATTCGGCTCGTCCCGAAAAAAGAAGGCGAACGCAAGAGCCCGGGACCAAACCAGAGATTCAAATCAAGCATCAACTTAAAGAAAATCGATCAGGCAGCAGCTGAAGAGCAACGTGGCGGCCGTGGTGGCGCACGGCGTGGCGGCGGCCGTGGTGGCCGTGGGGGAAGACGCGGTGGCGACCGGTCCGGTGGCTCAGGCCTGAACGAATCTACCGCAAGCCCGCTCATCCGCAGGCGCATGCGCCGCGCGAAAGTTTCCGCGCTTGGCATGAAGGCAAAGGCCTCACGGTAACCTTTGAGCATTCATTTTCTTACGGCTGGCCCGTGACTGGTGGATAATAAACGGGGCATACCCCTGCCCCGCGAGCAATTTTTTAATTTGTTTTCCGGAGCAGGCGATGTACGTTTTTTATTCCAGCCGTTCCAAGCATAATTATCATTTATCTCCAGCGACTATGGTGAGTATGGATCTTCCAACCGCAGTGAAAAGTTACCAGTTCGGCGAACGGGCAAAATCCGAACTGATTGTCATCTCCCAACTCTGCCAGGCGCTCACCGGTTTTGCCGACACCCAGAAGAGCGGCGGCAGGAAAATGCTTCTTCTCCTCATGGAGCAGGTCAGGAGCGAAGTACTCTTTGCTGCAGGAAGCACAGGGGAGAAGGATTTTGAGCGGGCGGCAAATTTCTTGAACAATGCGATCTCTCTCGTGGAGAGCGACCAGCCCGAACAGGCCGTAGAGAAACTCGCCGCGGCCATCAGCGCATCCACCACCCCGGCGCAAGTAGCATGGCAGGTACTCTCGGATCATGAACTCCTCTGATTTTCAGGGCTTTCTCTCGTGCCGGTCATCGGTGCGGGAATACGAGGAAACACCGCTTTCAGAGGATGAGATTGGTTATATCCTTTCCTGTGCGAGCACTGCACCGAGCGCCGGCAATCTCGAAGCATGGGATGTCGTGGTGGTTACTGATGAAGAGGTCCGGCTCGCACTTGCGGCCGCAGCGTTCGGCCAGCAGCATATTGAAGACGCACCCGCACTTTTTGTAGTCTGTGCGAATTACGTGCGCTCAATGTCGCAGTACGGCGAACGGGGCATCCTCTACGCAGTCGAAGACGCAACCATTGCCTGCACGTACATGATGCTTGCCACCCATGCCCGGGGCCTTCATTCCTGCTGGACCGGGGCGTTTGATGAGGACGAAGTGCGGGAAGCCCTTGGGCTGCCCCCACATATACGGCCGCTTGCGATTCTCGCGGCAGGCCACGGTCACCCGCCGGCTCGGCTGGCGGAGCGCATGGATACCGGGGAGCATGTCCACCGCGATGTGTGGTAAACCGGGTGGGAATACTAAAACAAGGGAGACACAAAAATGCCGGACTATCAGGTAACACTGGAATCAGCGTGGTACATCAAGGAAGCAAAGTCACTTGATGATGCCATTGGGATCGCGATCAGCGAAGCAGGAAAACGGCTCAACCCGTCGGCAAAGTTCGTGGAGGTCGAGGCGGGCATGCTTGCCTGTCCGTTCTGCGATCAGCCGCTCTCAAGCGCCATCGTGGTTGCGGATACCGCGCTCGTCGGCCTTGTGCTTGAGATGAAAGTTTTCAGGGCCGAATCAAAGGAGCATGCCGGCCGTATTGCAAAGTCGGTGATCGGAAAAGCCATTCGTGATATCCCACTGAAATTGCTGGATGTGCAGGAACTATGATCCATATCGTCGGGCACACAGCAGTCGATCACATCTCCCGCGTGCATCACCTCCCCGCAGCAAACCAATCGACACACATCACCGACAGGCAGATATTTTTCGGTGGCGGGGCGGCCAATATTGCAGCGGGAATTGCCATGCTCAGCGAAGAAGTCACGCTCCACTCCTGCGTCGGTAACGACTTTGCCGGCAGCGACTACGAGCAGTGGATGAAAAAACTGGGCATCCACCGGCAGTTCTTTGAGGTGCCGGGAACTCACACACCAACCGCGTTTATGTTTACTGACGACGCCGGCAGCCAGATGACATTCTTTGAATGGGGCGCTTCAAAAGCGTTTGCGACCGCCGAAGCACCGTCACTGCCCCTTGTCCACATGGCAACAGCCGATCCTGATTTCAACTGCCGGGTGGCGGAAAAAAGCGAGTTTGTTTCTTTTGACCCGGGGCAGGACGTATTCTGGTACACAAAAGAGCAGCTTGAATCCATTATTTCCAACACAGATGTCCTGTTTGCCAACCAGCACGAGGTAAAACAGATGTGCACGACGCTCGGGGTGACACGAGAAGCGCTCATCAATGAGGTCAGCATGGCGATCTTTACCATGAGCGGGGACGGGAGCACACTGTACATGAACGGTATGGCGCATTTCATCCCGGTCGTGCCGGTTACACTCTCTGACCCGACTGGCGCCGGCGACGCGTACCGGGCCGGGTTCCTCTCTGCTTATGTCAGGGGCTACACTCCTCTTTCCTGCTGTCGGATCGGGACAGTTACCGCGTCCTTTGTCGTGGAGCACGTCGGCTGCCAGACGCACCTGCCCACATGGGAGCAGATGGTTGAGCGGTACCAAATGCATTTTGGCGCGCTGGAACAACCGCCATTACGAGGTTAATATCATGAGCTGGGCATCACTTACGTCGGGAGGCAAGGATTCCATGCTTGCCTGCCAGAAAGCGATCGATGCAGGAAAGGATGTCCGGTACCTGGTCACCGTCAGGCCGAAGAATTCCGAGTCCTACATGTTCCATTCGGCGAATCTCGACGCGGTGCCGGTCATCGCCCGGCTTGCCGGTATGGAGTACGTGGAGATCACGACCGAAGGGAGAAAGGAGGAGGAACTCGCCGATCTCGAGGCAGGGCTTGCCGGGCTCGATATCGAGGGAGTTACGGCCGGTGCGGTTGCCTCGGCATATCAGGCAGACCGGGTAAAGGCGATCACCGACCGGTTGGGTATCGATCTGTTTACCCCGCTCTGGCACCTGGATACCGAAACACTGCTCCACGAAGTGGCAGAGCGCATGGATGCGATCCTTGTGGTAACGGCAGCCGAAGGGTTAGACGAGAGTTTCCTTGGCGCCCATATCAATGCCGATCTGATTGGCCGGCTCAAACGTGTTGCCGCAAAATACCGGATTAACCTTGTCGGGGAAGGCGGGGAATACGAGAGTCTGACCTTAAACGCCCCGTTCTATTCTCGTCCCTTGACATACACGACCACGGAGGTCCGGGTGGGAACAGGCCGGTCGGAACTGGTTCTTGGGGGCTTTGCCTGATGGCCACCGGAAGTGATGTCAAACTCGGGCAGCTCACGAAATATGTGTTTACGGCCCCATCGTGGCCGGTCTCGCTTCTTATTCTCGTCATCCTAGGCATTGTCATTGACGGTGCGAGTGCCCGCGCTTGGGTGTATTTCCCGTTCTCGGGCACGCTTGCCTTTACCCTCCCGGCGATTGCTGCATTTTTCCTGACAAAACCTATTATCGAGCACTCCGACAAGACAATGACCTGGAACCGGTCGGCGCTCCTTGCACTCTCCTGCACAGTCTTTGCCGTTATTATCACCTTTGCCTCGCTTGTTGGGGGTATTAAGTATCTCCCGCTCTTCTACGGGATCTCTCTTGGATTTGTTTTTGGCCTGCGCCTCTTCGTGCTCGTTGCGATTTCGGATTACCGCGTGTCACGGATGATCCTGCCGGCAATTACCCAGAGCGGTGTGGGTGTTCTTGTGGGGTTTTTCCTCTTCTCACCCGAATGGGCGGTCTTTGCCCTTGTCCTCCATATCGTCTTTGGCCTCGGTTTTGCCATCCTTATCTGGCTAATCGAGCGCCCGCTTTACCGTGCGTTCCATATACGGGGGCTCGCGTTTGTCAACGCGTTCATCGCGCACATGACAGATGGCTCGTCAAAGGGCATGGAGCATTTCTTCCGGGATATCGGCGAGGAGATTTTTGTCCCGCAGGTCTGCCTCTTTTTCCGTCGCGTTTCAAAGAAACCCGTACTCTTTACCGTCCCTAACCTGCATCCCGGCCCTATGGGCGAGATCGGGGGTGGCAACCTGCCCCGGGTTATCCACGACCGAATGGAAGAGGAGACGCTTGTCGCCCATGGATGCGCTACGCATGATTTCAACCTTGTCTCTGAAAGCGAGATCGAAAAAGTGATCGATGCAATCGAGCGCACAAAAAAGGACCGGGTCTACCTGCCCGGGGCAACCCGTTCCGGCCGACTTTCCTGCGGCTCGGTCCATGTGCTGTACCAGCGCTTTGGTGAGGCGATGATGATCGTTACAACCCGGTCACCGCAGAAGACCGAGGACCTGGATTTCTCCATTGGCATGGCGATCATGGCCGAAGGGCACCGCTGGTTCCCGCACGTTGCGTTTGTCGACGGCCACAACTGCATGACCGATCTTTCCTCCCCCGTACTCCAGGCAACCCTGACGGCAACCGAATACGAGCGTGGTGCGATGCAGGCGATGGAGGCATGCCGCACGGCAGAACTTACGCCGTTCTCCATCGGCTACGCCCGCCAGCACCTGCCCTATACCCGTGAGCAGGGATTTGGCGATCTCGGTGTGCAGGTCATGGTCGTGGAAACTGCCGGCCAGAAGACGGCATACGTGCTGTTTGATGGCAACAACATGGCCACCGGTGTCCGCGACATCATGCTTGAAAAAATTCTCACACTTGTCGATGCGGCAGAAGTGATGACGACCGACTCCCATGTGGTCAACACGATCACCGGGAAGAACCCGGTGGGCCTGGCTATCCCGGTCGAAACGTTCCTTCTCTCGGTCCTGCAAACCGTGCAGGCCGCGATCGATGACCTCGAACCATCAGAGTGTGCAGCAACAACGGCGCAGTGTGAGCATATCGTGGTTTTCGGGTCCAACCGGATATCTCAGCTCGCGAGCACCGTGAACGCGATGCTCGTCTTTGTAGCTCCGCTCTCGCTTGCGATGCTGCTGCTGGCATTTTTGTTATCGCTGGCGGCGTATCTGTTGATGGTGTGAGACCGGATTATCAGAATTTTTAGATGGCCACAAGCCAGTGTTAACAACGGATGGCAGCAGCCCCCATATTCTGAATCCGCCAAAGGCATCATGCCCGGTTCACTGGCGGATAATTCCGGAAAAAGTCCGACACAGCAGCTGAAGATTCTGGAAAAAGAATGACCCGATTGCCGGACTTTTAAAAAAAGCCGGACAAGTTGTTGAACAATTTTAAAAAAAGCCGGTAAGGTTGGCGGACTTTTATAAAAAAGTACAGCAACGTTATCGGGATTTTATAAAAAAGTCCGGCAACGTTATCGGGATTTTATAAAAAAGTCCGGCAAGGTTGGTGAACTTTCAAAAAAAAGTCCGGTAAAGTTGCCGGATTTTTTGTGAAAAAATCGGTGTCCGGATGCGCATTTTTTCATCTGAACCTCCGAAATGATTTGCCGAACGTTCCTGAAAAAGTCCGGTAAGGTTATCGAACATTTACAAAAAAGTCCGGCAAAGTTGGTGAACTTTCAAAAAAAAGTCTGATGAAGTTATCGAACTTTTACAAAAAAGTCCGGTAAGGTTCGTGAAGATTTCTGAAAAAGTCCGGTACAGTGACCGAACATTAAAAAAAGAACGGATACCGATCTGGCAATTCTGGAAAAATGCCGGCTCACGGAGGTCACCCTGCCGTGATGAATGGGCATGCGCCGATCCCGATTATCCTAAAAAAATATTTTCCGCATACATAATCCCGCACGATTAATCATCTCTTTTCCTAATCCGGGTCGTTCTACCGCAAGATATAAAGGAACGGGATGCATAATCACGAATCAGGACAGGAGGACCAAACCACTAGAGAGATCCAATGACCGTGTAAAGGCAGTTTGTATCGCAGGCGAACTTGGGTAGGAAAAGGTGATCGAAGTTCATCAATCCACACACATACCTGCCCGCTGGATCGGTGTTGATCTCAACACGACCGGACACGCGGCAGTCGCCGCCGACCCGGACAGCGGGAAGATCCTGAAACTGGGGAAAAACACACACTATGTCCGCAGTAACTCCACCAAAAACTGCACGAAACTCTACAGGGAAGGAAAACTCTGGAAACTAAAAAAAGACAAAAGCCATGAGCGCAAAGCGTTCAAGGCAGCCATAAACAGAATCTCCCGGCAGATCGTATCCTTCGCGGAATCGCTCGGCTCGGGTATCAAGTTTGAAAAACTCTTCTCCAGCCGTTACTCGCACTCTCACGATGCAGCGGGTTTTATCGAGTTCTCGTTTGGGAACGGATCGTTCTTCTCGCTCCAGCGGCTGGTGGAGAAAATGGCGCTACGGCGGGGTATCCCCGTCATCTATGTCAATCCGGCCTACACCTCGAAGAGATGCAGCCGGTGCGGAGGTATAGGACGGCGGAGCAGGAAGCGTTTTGAGTGCCCGCACTGCGGGTTTGTCGCACACGCTGATGTTAACGCCGCGTTCAATATTGCACTTACATCCCGCCGGTCTGCGATCCAGAATTTCCGCGAGGAAGAGCAGGAGGAACGTGTCCGACTCATAAAGAAGGAGATGCGCCGTCATGCACGCGAAGAGATATTTACTCCGCATCCTGGTGTTCCCGGTGTCGCGGCACAGGCACCGTGCGAGAACCTGCTTGCAGTGCTGCAATAACCCGTGTCGCATGGGACCGCTTGATCTTCTTTTCTTTTTTGGAGAGTAACAAGGCGCGGGATTTTACCGGTTCCGGATTTTAGTACCATATTATACTATAAATAAATACTCATTAAAAATTATCTGAAACATTTAGTTTTTTTACAATTTAACGAAAATTCTGGATTTATTTCCTAACTTATCAGAAAAAAATCGCAACGCATATATTTTATACAGGCAAATAAGCGGTTTGAGTGTGAGTAGCATGCGTGCTCTTCCGAACCGGGTTTCGGGGAGCAGGCTCGCAGGAACGACCGGATGTATTCAATCCTTTATGTTGATGACGATGAGGCTTTACTTGCTGTCAACAAGTTACTCCTGGAAAACACCGGGGATTTCTCGGTTGACACCCTGCTCTCTGCAAAGGAAGCACTCGAACGGATACCCGCCGTCAAGTACGATGCAATAGTGTCCGACTACCAGATGCCGGGGATGGACGGCATTGAATTTTTAAAATGCGTCCGGATACGCCATGGCAACCTGCCGTTTCTCCTCTTTACCGGCAAAGGCCGGGAAGAAATCGTGATAGATGCACTCAACAACGGGGCTGATTTTTATATCCGGAAAGGACCCGACATGAAAAGCATGCTTGCGGAGCTCAGGCACAAGCTTCTCAATGCCATAGAACGCCGCCGGACCGAGACTGCGTTAAACGAGTCACGGCAGCTCCAGAACGATATTATCAATTTCCTCCCGGATGCGACGTTTGTTATCGATACGAAAGGAACGGTCGTTGCCTGGAACAATGCAATAGAAAAAATGTCCGGAATTAAAAAGACAGAGATCATCGGAAAAGGAGACTATCTGTATGCGATTCCTTTTTTCGGGAAACCGCGACCGATCCTTATCGATCTCGTCCATGGCGATTATCCGGAGATCGAATCAGGCTATTCTTACTTTGGGCGGCGCGAACGGGACATCCATGCAGAAATTGTCCTTCCCCTTTTTAACGGGAGAGCGAATGTGTATCTCTGGCTCACGGCAGGGCCGCTCTATGATCTCAGCGGGAACCTGACCGGGGCAATAGAATCGATCCGGGATATGACTGAAATCCAGAAAATCCGTCATGATCTGCTGATATCCCGCAAGATGAACCAGGATTTTGCCGAGATGATGCCGGTAGTTGTCTATGAAATGGATCTTTCGGGTACCCTGACATTTGTTAATTCACTTGCTTATGAGTGGTTTGGTATCACACAGGTTGATTTTGACCGGAAGATCTGTATTTTTGACTATATTTCCCCGGAGGACCGCGAGCGGGCGGCACGAGATATCCGGATGAGCATCACCGGAACAAAAAGCATTGGCCATGAATACAATCTCCTGAGAAAAGATAAAAAAATATTTCCCGGTCTCATTTATGGTTCCGCGGTCATCGATCCCGGTACCGGAAAGTGTACCGGCATGCGTGGGATCATCACCAATATGACTGAAAAAAAAGAGACCTCCCGTGCACTTTATGAAACCCGGGAGCGGTTGGAGATGGCACTTAGATCCGGAGATACCGGGGTATGAAACATCAGTATCCCCAATTTGAAGATAGACCGTGTGGATGAGGTTTACCGTACGCTCGGATATGATGCAGGATCAGAATGTTTTACCCTTAAATCCATCTTCCGGCTTATCCCGCCGGAAGAGGTTACTCGGGGTCAGGGTTTCCTTCGAGGCCCCGGTTAAAAACAGACCGCTTTTTTTTTAACTGATATACGCATGCTCTACCGGGATAAAACCTGGAAATGGGTACTCGTTTGGAGAAAATTGATAAAATGGGATGCCCTGTTCGCATCACCGGAACGGTCACCGATGTTACCCCAGATTAATTATGTTAAATTTTCCGGTACAGATAATACAGAGACATCGTAATACGCCCCACAATGGGGGCAGTGCTGGCACAAAGGGGGTGATCACCTCTATGAAAAAAAAGATTTTCAACAAAGCAGGATATTTTTCAAGATAGCCATAAGAAAAAAAAGCCGTTCCGGGACGTGGCTTTTTTGGACTCACAAGAAAACATTTCTCGTTACCGAATGAAGAATTCCCCGTATGACTGAAAACAAAGGTCTGCTCTACAGTTTCGCATTATTCAAGCAGCGGTACACCCGGGGAACGTCATGGACCCAGATTCTCTTAAACTTCGGTATCATCACGGCAAACGCCAAACTTTTCGAGGACTTTTTTTACATCCACCTGGGCCTTACCCTGCCTATGGTCATCGCCCTCGCAATTCCCTGTTATATTATCATCTGTTATCTCATCGGTCATTTTGATGAAAAACTCGGATTCTGGCAGATCGAGAACAACCTCAGCTACCGGTATACTCCGTATTCCGAAGAGATGCTCAACTCGATACGGGAGATCAAACAGAAACTGGACCGGGAACCATAAAGGGTGACCTTTACCCTCGGGACAATCTTTTTCCCCGGCATTCATGCAGGTCAATAAAAACGGTGTAGGATTGCCCATCCACTTATAGACATTGTATACCATTCCGGGAAGCGTTTGCGGGACAAGCCGGCATACCTTCGGCATGGAGAACGGGGTGGCAAATCTCCGGCGCCAAAGGCAAAGCCCCCGTAATCTCCGCAAAATTCCTGCAAACCCGTAGTGATGCAGAAATGCAGCTGACAGAAGAGAGAGTCTGGTAAAAAAGAGATGCACTTTTTACCGATCACGACATTTATGAGAACATACCGGCTGATGCCTGTGGTATCCCCATGAACCTTCCCGCTCGTCCCAGGATTGCACTTACCCTCAGGGCCAAGATCCTTATCCTCTTTCTCGCGCTCTCCCTTGCCGCCCTTGCCATAACGGGTTATTTTGCGTTCTCCGCAATCTCCGATGTGGGTTCCTATGCTCAGGGAAGCAGCCAGGCGCTGGGGGAGGGCGTGGTAAATGATAGTTCCGCGGCCCTGCTTTCCCTTGGTGAGGAGTACCTCGTCCGTATCGCATCCGACAAGGCAGAGATTACCAATGTACTTTTCGTGGATACCGAAACTGAAATGAACATTCTTGCCGCTCAGACTGCCGAGTTCCAGTACAACGCTCCGGTGACTGCACTTACACCAGTATATCCCGGGAATACCCCTCCATCCGATCCTAAGTCAGGGGCGGTCCTCACGTTTGCGCCCGGGGTAACCGCAACTCCCGGTTCGGAGGAAGCACGGACACTGTCCGGCCTTTCTGACGTTCTCAAAGCAATATTTACTGCCGATAATGATATGACAAGCATCTATATTGCCACTGATTCCGGCATGATACTGATGTACCCGGGAGATGCGAATCTTCCCAAAAATTACGATCCCCGGACACGTTCATGGTACGTGCAAGCTGTCGCGCAGGGTGAACGGGTCTGGTCGGATGCACCGTACGTTGATGCAGGCAACAGCGATCTGGTCATGACCTACTCACAGGCAGTAACAAGCCAGAAATACGGCCACTGGGTGATCGGATCGGATGTGTCGACAAAGACGATTAATGATAATTTTATAGGCCAGACGTTTGGCGGACAGGGATATGCGGTTCTCCTCAATCAGAACGGGGATATTATCAGCCGTCCCGGGTTATCTGCCGGAAACGTGCGATGGAACGAGCCGGTTGGCCCTGAGAATGCCTTTTCCGGCAACGATCCAGGTCTCGGTGCGGTGGCCGCAAACATGACCGCCGGTAAGACAGGTATTGGAAAAGTCTGGTTCAATGGGACTGAGACGTACGTTGCCTATGCGCCGGTCAGTTCGATGAACTGGAGCCTTGCCATATCCCTGCCGGTCAGCGAGATCACCCGGCCGGTTGAAAATTTTACGGGAAAAATTCAGGATGCGACGCAGGATACCGGAACACATATCACCGCCCAGACCGACCGGTTGAGAACCGTTTTTATCTTCCTTTTCGTTGCGATCCTGCTGTTCGTGCTCATGGTGTCGGTCCTTCTCAGCCATGTGATCACCCAACCGGTTGCAACCCTCAAGGAGGGCGCGATGGCTTTCGGTGACGGGGACCTGGATTTCCGGGTAACGATCCGGTCCGGTGACGAGTTCGAGGATCTCGCCCGTTCGTTTAATTCGATGGCTGATATGCTCAAAGAGAATATCGCGAATCTCAAAAAAACGACCGCTGAAAAAGAACGGTATGCAAAGGAAATGGAAATCGCACGGAGTATCCAGACCAGTTTCCTGCCGGGGAAAATGCCGGAAATCCCCGGCTTTGATCTCTCTGCGGTAATGATCCCGGCGATGGAGGTCGGCGGGGACTTTTACGATGTTATCCCGCTCCGTGACGGCGAGTGGGCATTTGTGATCGCCGATGTATCCGGTAAGGGTGTGAGTGCGGCGCTTTTTATGGCGATGTCGCGGACGCTGATACGGGCGGGTCTTGAGGGCGCGACGGAGAGCACACGTGGGCTCTATACGGCAAACCGCCTTATTGCCCGTGATGCACCATCCGGCATGTTTGTCACAGTGTTTTCAGCGGTTCTTGATCCGTGGAAACTGACATTTACCTGTACAAATGCCGGCCATAACCCACCCCTTGTTATCCGGGGGGACAGCGGTGAAGCGGTGTTTTTAGAGGAGCATGGGATCGCGATGGGTGTCCTTCCAGATATGGATATTACACCGGAGCACATGCAACTGAAACCCGGGGATCTGTTCATACTGTATACCGACGGGGTAACGGAGGCATTTGATCCTGGCTATAACGCATTCGGGGAAGAACGACTGGTCCACGTCGCAAAAGAATGCCGCAGCCTTCCCTCGGGCATAGTCCGGGACCGGATTATCGCGGCGATCCGGGAGTTTACCGGTTCTGCTCCCCAGTCTGATGATATTACGCTCGTGGTTATCCGGGTGCTGCCGCAAACCTGATACGGGGTGCCCGATACTCTCTTGCAGAAACGTCCCGGACAATACCTCAAAGTAACTCTGCTGACCGCAATAATGAGACAAAAAAATACGGCGGTCAGAAGATCTCATCTAATATCAGGAAGCTCTTTTTTCAAGAATAATATTTTTCAAAGTCCCAAACCAGGTAAGCCGGGAATTTTCCACATGGATATTCAACAGACGGCAGTGAACCGTAGATCTCCAACGACCCCCATCCCGTTCCCCTGTATGTTCCCTGGCAGGGAGTAATCCTGAAAAGGAGTGGTCCCGCCATTCAAACGTAATATTACACCTGCCACATCCGGATAAGTGACACTTGCCCTAGCAGAATTACCCGCATACGTTAAATGAGGTGAATTGTTTTCGGATTCAAATATAACGACGTGAAAAAATTATTGTGTCTCTTTTGATTCAGTCGGCACTGCTGCCGGTTTTTTCCCTTTTTTCCACCGGTAGATCCCGTATGCCGCCCCGCCAATGATAATGAGCGGGAGGAGAGTAAAAAGAATGACAATAAGCGCATCGATCATACCGAGGAATCCGGCTATACCCTCATTGAGGGTCGAGACAAAGTTGTGCCCGGTCTCTCCTCCTACCGGTTCCGGCTCCTGGAGGGTTACGGTGATTGTGGACAGATCGACACGACTGTTGAGGTATTTCAGCCTGCCTTCAAGGCGATCCAGTTCGGTCTGAACCCGGTCAATCTGCTGCTGGACGGTAATAACATCCTCCACATTCTCTGCTTTTTTCATAATGGTGTTATACTGCGCCAGCTGATTCTGGTACGAGGTTTTCTGTGCTACAAGATCGACATATTCCTCGGTTACATCCTGGCTCTGTGCTGATACCGACCTGACCGTGCCAATACCTTTTATCCCTGCAAGTGTGTCATCAAACGCAGATGCGGGAACACGCAGCACAACTGTGCCGTACAGCCTGCTGTCAGAAGTCTTCTGGATACTCGTTGACGAGACATAACCGCCTTTTGAAGTTACAAGTCCTTTTAGCGTCTCTGCCGCACCGGTTACATCAGGTACCTCAATTGTAAGTGATGCAGTCCTGATGATCTTTGTGTCCATCACGGCACTGGTAGTCCCACCACCAGACGTGGCGGATACCGGGTTTGACACCTGTATAGGGACAACAGCATTACCGGCTGAGGTATAAACACCGGACTTCATGGATATGTCCTGACGGGATGCTGTTTCGGATACAACACCCGTCTGACCGGAGCCCTGGGGGGATAGCCCCATGCAGCCGGCTGCGGCAACTGCCACAATACACAGCACAATGAGAAGTGCAATACCCGGGTACTTCATACAAACTGCATCATACAGGAAAATATAAGAATAAACCGTATACTTCGAATTTTTTGGAAGTTACCGGTTAAAAACATGAATCGAGGTAACGAGAAGTATCGGCAGATCCGAACCGCCGACGGAATGCATGCAACCGTTCGGTTCAATTCCTGACCTTTTGTAATTTTACAGATTTATGACCCGGGCTGCTGGGAATCCAGACATGCTTCTGTCGGGAGTACATGAGTATCTACTGATTATTTCCGGAATAATTATAACATCGCACGACGAGAAATCGATAAAACGGACGCAGTACAGAAAAGATCCTATAAACCTGCGGCGGCAGGGGAATACCCCGTAGTTACCAGCATATCCCGGAAATATGACGGATTCACAATGATGACGCGGATCATTATACCTTTAATTATCTGACAAAAAAGAGATCCTGCTCCGGTCAGTAAACTATAGAACAACAAAAAGGTGATACCTCGATCAGGGAAATGATACCTTTACGGGATTCAGAAGTCCATAAGACGATACAGGTATCATTCACAATAAAAAACAACTTTCATGTATCTTGCGGTTGGGGTAAAACCCAATCAGGATCATCTTTTTCCACGACCCTTGCACGTGTCCGTGGTCCGAACATTCCCTGATAGCCGGTCACATCCCTAAAAACAGGTCACGCACAAGCGTTTTAAATTTGGGTGATCCGGTAAACTCCACCACGAACCTAAAGGAATGCAGGATAAAATGCAAAGCAGGGTTTTCGAGAAAGGGAAAGACTCATTTCAGATGAGAGAGCCTTTGGAAATATATGGTGAGACAGCCAACCAGATGATCTGACAACAGGAAGTATCTATTATGGGAAAAGGTACGATCGTACTTGCATATTCCGGAGGTCTTGATACCTCCATCTGTATACCCCTTTTAAAAGAACGGTATGACTATGATCGCGTGGTCACCGTTGCCGTCAATGTCGGCCAGCGGGACGAGGAGATCGAAGTGGCGACGAAAAAGGGCCAGAAACTCGCCGATCGCCATTACACAATCGATGTTCGTGAACGATTTGTTGAAGAGCACATCCTCCCTGCGATCAAGGCAAACGGCTCCTATGAGGGGTACCCGATGGGCACCTCGCTTGCCCGGCCCCTGATTGCAGAAGAAGTAGTCAAGATCGCAAAGAAAGAGAAAGCGACCGCAATTGCTCATGGGTGTACCGGCAAGGGCAACGACCAGCTCCGGTTTGATTTCATCATCCGTGCAGCCGGCCTTGAAGTTGTCGCGCCGATCCGGGAACAGAACCTGACCCGGGACTGGGAGATCGAGTACGCAAAGGAGCACCGGATCCCGGTGCCGGTGAAAAAGAGCAAGCCCTGGAGCATGGACGAGAACTGCTGGAGCCGGAGCATCGAAGGCGGCCGGCTCGAGGATCCTGCCTTCCACCCGCCAGAGGAGATCTATCTCTGGACAGTCTCCCCGGAAAAGGCCCCGGCAAAACCGGAGAAACTTACTATCACGTTTTCCGGCGGTGTTCCGGTTTCCTTAAACGGGAAGAAACTTGCCGGTTATGATCTGATCCAGAAACTCAACGTCCTTGCCGGAAAGCACGGTGTCGGGAGGAACGATATGATTGAGGATCGTATCCTCGGGCTCAAGGCACGGGAAAACTATGAGCACCCGGCAGCGACCGTTATCCTTGCCGCCCACCGGGATCTTGAGAGCCTGGTACTCACCCGGCAGGAACTGGCGTTTAAAAGGATGGTTGATGACAAGTGGTCGGAACTGGCGTACAAGGGTCTTGTCTATGAACCGCTGTATGCTGCGCTCAACGCATTTATCGATACGACGCAGGAACGGGTAAACGGCAGCGTTGATCTCGAACTCTACAAGGGGAGTGTCAGGGTGCTCGGTCGCAGTTCCCCGCAGGCAATTTACTCAGGAGATCTCGTCTCCTTTGACAGCGCATCCATTGACCAGTGCCATGCGATCGGTGTCTCCCAGTACTTCGGTATCCAGGCACGCCTGGTTCATGCCATGAAACAGAAAAGGGTACACCGGAAATAAGTCCCCCGTGTCACTATAACCCTATCAGTTTCCCTTTTTTTATCGGCTTTTTTTACCCCAAAAAGAAATCTATATCCCGTAACAACCTGATCGTTAGTGTATGTGCGCCGGTTTTTTTTCCCGCATTGGAAAACCCAAACCCCATATCGTTGAAAGCCCCGAGCCCCCGTCAATATCCCATGGCGCCGGGATGCGGATACCTGAGTACAAAAACAAGCCCTATTTTATCGTGGCCTCTGTGGAGATGGGGAACACTACCACAAAGTGCATCCTCACCGGGGTAAGCCTGGAAACCGGCAAATCGTACGTGATCAACAAGACCGTGAGCATGAGCCGGGACATCCGGCCGCCAAAGCCTGGTGAGGAGACCTTCGGCGAGACCCTGGACGGGACCAAACTTTCACGGGAGGCGGTAACTGAACTGGTGCGGGACACGCTGATCCAGTGCCACAAAGATGCACACCTTGATATCGTAAAAGACCTTGATTTTGTTGTCCGGAGTACCGGAGTTGTGGCCGAGATGGAATCCCCGGATCAGGTCGGGGATTTTGTTATCGCCCTTGCAAACGGCTGCCTGATAGCCGGAGTCCCGCCACGGAAGATGACCCCCCCCATGGCAAAGGCCAACCAGTCTGAAAAACTCCAGCCTTTCAGTTTTGCCGACAAGGTCGTGTTCATTGGTGCCGTTGCCGGGGTGATCCCACCGGTGGGTTCGACCGGGGTCGAGATGGTCGCAAATGAGATGGAAGGGGAACTCGCGATGGCCGGGATCAAGGAAGGGGCAAAGTGGACGCCGGTCGATTTCCGTAATCCCTGTGTCTCCATGGATTTCGGGACGACGCTTGACGGGCGGATCACAAGCGACGTAAACCCGGACGATCCGAACCCGTTTGCAAAGACCATCGGGAACTTCTGCGGCCTTGCCGGGGCAATTCCCGATGCGATTGTCCGGGGGACCGGTCTTGTTCAGGAACGGACCGGGACTGCGCTTGACATTTTCGGTGAACACAGCGTGACGGGCGGTTTCTTTTCGGGGGGCAACCGCAGGGTTATCGATGATTTTGTGAACCGGTGCCATGAGCATATCGATATCCGGATTGTCCCGTCGGATCGTGACCGGTTCGGGCGCGTACCGGTCAACGCGAAGCTTGCAAAGGAGTCGCATGTCGCTATGATCGGGTGCGACTGCGGGGAGAACAGCAGCGATCTCGACAAACTCCTTGAGATCGGCGCTGAGATCCACAAGAACTACAACCTCTCGACCTTAAACGAAGTGGTCGACCAGGTCTGCGCAAGGATGGCACTCCGGCTTACTGATGTGGCCGTTGAAGAGCACCTTGTCCCGCGGAATGCGTCGATCGGGTTTACCGGGCGGGCGGCAATTTCGGGACGAAAACCCGAGTATATCCTTGAGGGGATTACCGAGCGTAACCTCTTCGATGATCCCAATGATCACCTCGTCTTTGTTGACGACGGCTTGGCCCGGGGAGCCTCCCTGATGGGGCGGTGCATGAACTCGCTCGGGAAACCCAAAAATCCCATCGGTGGCGTGCGGGGAGGGCCCTGTATTATGAACCGGCGGATCAAAATAGGTAAGTGAGGATTGGTGTACTATGCCAGACGAGACAGATTCCGAACAGAACCAAGCGTGCGAGACCGGTGAAGAACCATTGTTTGATGTTATCATTCCCCCCGGGGTACCACGTTCCGTGATCTTCGATGTCGTCAAGAAATTCGATGTAGAAGTGGTCGAGTGTAAACAAAAACTGTACTTCGCGAATATGGAGGGCGACGAACGGGAACTCCTTGCTTTCCGTGCCCCGCGTGAAACCGCGGAACAGGTCGAAAAATATATGGTAGAAAAAGTCCGGGCATTTATCGGCTCATAAGCCGTAATCCTCTAAAAACGGGATACTGAAGTATCCATTACCTTTTTAAGAGTTTTACCAGCAGCGCTTTCTGGGCATGCAGACGGTTCTCTGCTTCGTCCCATACCAGGCTCTGCGGGCCATCGAGCACATCGCCGGTGATCTCCTCGCCCCGGTGGGCAGGCAGGCAGTGAAGTACCCGGACATCGGGAGCGGCATGCCGCAGGAGTGCCTCGTTTACGGTAAATCCTTTGAATGCAGCGAGCCGTTTTTCCTTTTCCGCCTCATCGCCCATCGAGATCCATGTGTCAGTGACGATGACGTGGGCGTCTTTTACGGCTGCCTCGGGGGTTTTTGCTGTAGTTACCCTGCCGCCAAGGCTCCGTGCCTTTTCTATGAGCTCCGGTGCCACCTCGTAGCCTTTCGGGCTTGCCACGGAGACCTCCATGCCGGTAAGGGCAGAAGAGAGGACAAGGGAATTGCAGACATTATTGCCATCCCCGATCCATGCGACACGAAGATCCCTGACCTCACCGAAATGCTCCCTGATGGTCAGGATGTCGGCAAGGAGCTGGCAGGGGTGTTCGCGGTCGGAAAGCCCGTTAATAACCGGGACCGTGGCGTTTGCCGCCAGTTCTTCGACCGTGCTGTGCAGGTAAGCGCGGATCATCACGGCAGAAACATACCGGGACGCGACCCGTGCAGTATCCCGGATCTCCTCCCCTCTCCCGATCTGGAGATCCTTTGCGTTTAAGAAGAGCGCATGGCCGCCGAGTTCATGCATGCCTACTTCAAACGAGATATGCGTCCGGGTCGAGGACTTCTCGAAGATCATCGCAAGGGACATGCCCCGCAAGAGTTCGTGGGGGACTCCTGCCCGCTTCTGGCGCTTGAGGCGTTCTGCGCCGGACAGGATCTCTTCAAGTTCAGTTGTATTGATATCCAGAATGGAAAGGAAATCTTTCTTCATTTAGAGCTCCTTCATATGGGCGATGCGCCGGTCGAGCAGTGCCTGTGTCCCGATATCGCGACGGTGACAGATGTCTCCTTGTACTGCCGATGCTGCCTGCTCCGCGATGCGTTCTGCCGCGGCAAGGGTATCTGCCTTCCCCACAAATGCAAGCGTCCGGGATGTGAGGGTAAAGAGTCGTCCGGCCCGCTCTTCAACGTTTGCATAATAGAGGATCGCGTCACCGGTTTTCCCCAGGTCTAGCGGTCTGCCAACCCTTGGGGCCGCAGGATAACCCTCGGGCACAAGGTACTTGCAGACCGTTGCCGCGTGCTCAAAGGAGATCTTCGATGCGGAGAGGGTTCCTTCGGTGATCCCGGTAACCGCATCGCAGAGATCGGAGGAGAGAAGCGTGAGCACATTCATTGCCTCAGGATCCCCGAACCGGGCGTTGAACTCTATAACCTTGGGCCCCTCGGTCGTATTCATGAACTGGCCATACAGGATGCCCTTATACGGGATCCCGTCTTTTGCCATCGCGGCGACAACGGAGGCCATGATGGAGAGCGCAGCCGTGTGATCCTTCCTGCTCACGAAGGGGAGCATGTGATCCGGCATCGTGTACGATCCCATACCCCCGGTGTTTGGCCCGGTGTCTCCGTCAAACGCCCGTTTGTGATCCTGCACGAGCGGCATTGGGATGAGATGGAACCCGTCGACAAATGCCTGGAGGGTGAACTCCTCGCCAATGAGGCGTTCTTCGAGAACGACGTCCCCTTTGATCTGGTGGATGTAGTCGATGGCACCGGCAAGATCCACCTGCTCCCCCATGATTCGGACACCTTTCCCGCCAGTGAGACCGATCGGCTTGATTGCCAGATCCCCGTCATGGTCCTTCACAAACGCGATTGCATCGGTTGTGTCGTGGAAGACCCGGTAGGCCGGGTTACCGCCGATGTGATGGTGCGTCATTAAATCCCGGCAGAATGCCTTGTCGGTCTCGATACGGGCCGCCGCTTTTGTCGGGCCGACGCACGCTACGCCTTCAGCGGAAAGACGATCAACCACCCCGGCTTCAAGCGGTGCTTCGGGCCCGATGAATGCATGAGTGACCCCGGTCTTTTTGGCGAACGTTAAGATCCGGGCGAGATCCGTCTCTTTGGAAATGCAGACTTTCTTTGCGAGACGGGCAATACCGGGGTTCTTCCTTGCCATTACCGAATAGATCTCGGTCTCGCTGTTGCGGGACAGGGCAGCGGCTATGGCATGTTCCCGACCGCCACCACCAACAACGAGGATCTTCATCATCGATCACATGGGTTCTTTGGTTAAAAATGGTTTACGCTTAAGGGAAGGTACGCGTCAGAGAATCTCGCTGACCCGGACAAGTGGGTAGAGTGCGATGGCCTGCTCTTTTAACGTGGCTGCCGCGCCCTGCTCACGGTCAACCACGGTGACGACACGGTCAGCCCGTGCCCCCGCATTCCGCAGCGTAGAAATCCCGTAGAGAGCCGATCCCCCCGACGTGGTTACATCCTCGACAAGGAGGATATCCTTTCCTTTCACATCCCCGATGATCAGTGACTTCTTGCCATGGTCTTTCTCTTCTGCCCGTATGATCGCGAAGGGTTTTTGAGCGGCAAGCGCAGTGGCTACCGCCAGAGGCACCCCCCCCACGGCAACACCGGCCACTACATCGAATTCGTATCTCTTTACTATCTCTTGAGCTATTGCCGCGAGAAATTCTGGATGCGTTACTGCGGTTTTCACATCGACATAGTACCGGCTCTTTGCGCCGGAAGCAAGGGTAAAGTCACCGAACTCGATGGCCTTGTGCCGTATAAGGAGATCTGCGAGTGCATTCATAGTGTTCACCAGGGTTCCTTCTTGACCCCGCACAGGTACCCGATAATGTTGACCGCACGGTGGAGGACCGGGGTAAGGATCAGGATCACGATAAGTATCTGCCACGTAATGTTTGAGAGAAGCCACGCCGGGTCAAAGACAAGCATCAGGACAAAGGCACCGACCACGAGGTCGTACTGGTCGGCAATCGGCCATGCGTCTCCCCGGTTTTTCCCAAGCCGCCTTTTTATAAAACTCTTTCCCATGTCCCCGAGGAGTGCCCCGAGCGAGAGGAGGACGATCGAAGCTGCCGTATGCTGCGGCAGGAATGCCCAGCCATAGGTACTGGCAAGCCAGATCTGCATTGCCCCGACTACAATGCCGGCAAGTACGCCGCATATAAGACCCCGGTACGTCTTGCCATCACCAAGGAGCCTGCGGCCATCTGAATAGTTTTTGTTAAAATCAATCGGTGTCCCACCGCCGCAAAGTGCCGCGACGGGGTTAGGGACATAGGCAGGAACCATGATCCAGAATGCGGCAAGCAGTGTCGAGAGCAATGGTATTATGAATGACTCAGCACTAATAATGTTGCACTCCAATACCTGTAATAAAGAGCAGACAAAAAGATTAAGGTTACTAAAAGAAGCAAAATAATCCTGTTATTGCTGCCTCGGGTGGATTAAAATATGTTGATTAAAAAAACACGCAGCCTTTGCCCAGTCTGTGGATCAGTCCTGGAAGCGGAGATTGTAGAAGAAGAGGAGAAGATCTGGATCGTGAGGACGTGCCCGGAGCATGGTCTGTTCCGACACGTCTACTGGTCCGACCCTGAGATGTACCACCGGTTTGCTCATTATGATGCGATCGGTCGCGGCGTGACAAATCCCCAGAACCCCGTGACCTCAGATACCTGTCCTACCGCGTGTGGCCTGTGCAGCAACCACCATTCGGGGACGCTCCTTGCAAACATCGACCTGACCAACCGGTGCAATCTTGACTGCAGTTTCTGTTTTGCCAATGCCCGTGCCTGTGGGTTTGTGTACGAACCGAGTTTTGACGAGATTGTCAGCATGATGCAGATGCTCAGAAATGAGAAGCCTGTGCCGACACCCGCCGTGCAGTTCTCCGGTGGCGAGCCGACCATGCGGGACGACCTTGTCGATATCGTCAAAAAGGCAAAGGAACTGGGATTTCCGCAGGTCCAGATCGCAACCAACGGTGTGAAACTGGCAAATAACCCGGCTCTTGCCCAGCAGCTCAAGGATGCCGGTCTCTCAACGGTTTATCTCCATTTCGATGGTGTTACTCCTGCGACAAACCCGTATTTAAAAATCGACCTGAAGGCGCTGGAGAATCTGAATAAGGCCGGGGTTGGCGTGGTGCTCGTGCCGACAATTATCAAGGGAACCAATAACCAGGAAGTCGGAGAGATCCTGAAATTTGCTGCCGAGCACATCTCGATTGTGAGGGGCGTAAACTTCCAGCCCGTGGCATTTACCGGTGCTGCAAAGGATGAGGATCTTGAGAAGGAGCGAATCACAATCCCCGAACTAATTGGGGATATCGAGACCCAGACTAAAGGAATATTGAAGAAAAGCGATTTTTACCCGGTACCCTGCGTGCTGCCGTTTTCCGATCTGGTGGAGGCCTATACCGGCCGGCCGCAGGTACGCTTCACAGCTCACGAGCACTGCGGCGCGGCAACGTACGTCTTTGTCACTAAAGACGGAATGACACCAGTGACCCGGATGGTCGATGTGGAAAGCCTCTTTGCGGCGATCGAACAGATGTCAAACAAACTCAAGAAAGGTGGCACCATCAACAAGTACGCGACGCTGCTCGAAGGTGTCAAAGAACTCCATGCATCGTTCAAGAAAGGCGAGAAGGGGAACACGGCTGAGTTCTGGAAACTGATCGGAAAGACGCTGATTGGCCAGAATTTTGATGCACTGCGGGAGTTCCACTGGAACGCGCTCTTTATCGGCACGATGCATTTCATGGACCGGTACAACTACGATATTGAACGTGTCCAGCGGTGCTGTATCCACTATGCGACACCGGATGGCAAACTTATTCCGTTCTGTACCTACAACAGTGGCCCGATCTACCGGGAACAGATCTGGAAGAAATACGCAAAAGAACAGCAGTAATTTTTCAGATCTTTTTTTGGGTATTTTGTTAATAGGGTTTTACCGGCTTTGTTTCCTGCCGGCTGTGGAAGTGCTCTGTCGGGATTTGCAATACATCTCGTGCTTGGAGTTTGTATACCGTTTTCGGGAGTTGAAGCCCCAAAAAACCTCCCCGTCAGTCAAACCCGACGCAAGACGCACCCCGGGTGTACCCCTTCATGAAGGTCACGCTGCTCGCATCCGTGAAATACACGCGTACCATGTACATCCAACTAAAAATCCGGCAGCCCATGCCAAACATTCCGGAACCGGCTGGGGGCGTCTCATTTAGAGAAAGTAAAAAAGGGGTGGCTGCACGCCAGCGGATTACAGGAGATCCTCATGGGGTACCGCTGGGACCCACGTCTCCCATTCTCATTACAGGTGAGCGTGGATCCGCATTTGTCAGAACCATGCCGTAGTTTGGATTTCCTTTTGTTGCATATCCGGATATTCCGAGTCGCACAGAATTCATATGTAAACATGAGGTGAGATCCTGTTTTTACAAAAACGGCAGATCCATGCCGATTGCCTGTCTTATTGCGATCGATGCGATCGCCAGATCCTGAATGGCAAGCCCGGTAGAGTCAAAGACTGTGATCTCATCCGGGTTTTCACGTTTTTGTCTGCCGATCACAACCTCGCCAAGGGTGCCAGCGATCATCCAAGGCTCGTAGAGCCCTTTCTTGATGGGTACGTTTATTTCTCCAGAATGGAATGCCTGCGCCGGATCGTCAACAAAAACCCGGGCACGGTACAGGATCGCCGGGTCGAGTTCCTCCTTCCCCGGCGCATCGGCACCAATCGCGTTAATATGCGTGCCCTCGTGGATCCATTCGTTTTTCACTATGGGGGCGCGGGACGGCGTCGTGGTGACAAGTACGTCGCAATCGCAGGCATGTTCGATGGATACGCTTTCTGCATCGAGAGGTGCGAGCCGTGCGGCAAACGCTTCGGCATGAGCAGGGTTCCGGCCCCAGACCCGGACTTTAGTGAGGGAAAGTACCTGTGCCGTGGCTAGTACCTGTGCTTCTGCCTGCCGCCCGGTGCCGATGACTCCGAGAACGCACTCCTTTTTTGGCGCAAGATATTTTGCGGCAACTGCCCCGGCAGCCCCCGTCCGCATGTCCGTGAGCCTGGTCGCGTTCAGGATAGCCGTCGGCTGACCGGTTGCCGGGTCGAGAATGAGTGTCAGTGCCATTACCGTCGGGAGCCCCACATCCCGGTTGCCCGGGTGGACGTTGACGATCTTCACCCCGGCAATCCCAAGAGAAGGAAGATACGCCGGCATCGTCCGAAAATCACCGGTCGGCAGGGTAATGTAGACCTTGGGCGGCATCTGCACGAGACCATTCCCGTGATCGGCAAATGCAGCTTCGACGGCCCGGTTAACGTCGCCGATATCGAGGCCCTGATCCGGATCAGGGTAGTAGCGCATGAACGATTGGTACACCTGCTCGGATTTAGCGTTATGCCCCCTCACGGGAGCTCCCTCACGAAAAATACCTGACCATAAAAAGGAGTTTTAGTACTTCTCTGTTTTCAAGTTGAATAAACAACTGCTAAAAATTTGTTTAAGCCAGATCTGGAGGCACAAGTATCCCTTTTTTGGCAGCAGACGCCCTCCCTTTATGGCAGGAGAGGGTACCCCCCATTTGTACAAAGGTGGCACCCCCCACCCCCGGGCCACAAGAGGGGGGTGGGGGTATCATGCTTTTAAAAAATTGGTCGGGGTGTGGGGGGGCCTCTCATTTTTGGGAGCGGGGGGTACCCCCTTGCAAGAAAAGAGGCACCTACCCCCCAAGCCATCGGCCGGCAAAATACATCTTCAGATGATAACTCCACGCGAAGCACAGGTTTTGGAAATGCGGGAAAGGGAGGCAGTCCCCCACGTATGCCCGGATAGGGGGGTGGGGGTATCATGCTTTAAAAAAAATTGGCCGGGGGTAGGGGTACCTCCCGTTTTTGGGAGAGGGGGGTGCCACCCCGGGCTCGCAGGAGGGGGTACCCCCAATGGACCGGGAATTACTTTCTCAAAATCTCCTCATAAATTCTGCCATGTTTGTGAAGGAAAATTTTTAAGAAGTACTTGAGTTCACTCATTTCCCGGTGCAGCTGATGCCCGTATGGCCGGGCCGACTCATCACCAATCCTCCATCACAAATTAATAATAATGATCAAAAAAGCAAAGAAAGATTCAGGCGTATTCCATTTCCTTGAGTGTCTTTTCTGCCAGATCCTTCATACGTGCCGAGATCCGTGATGATGATGTATAATCGACGTCTTTCATCGCATTTGCGATCTCGTTTCCCAGCACGAAGATGGCATACTTGTGTTCAAGCTTGCTCTTGTGCAGTTGGGAAGGTGTAATCTTCAGGGCATTATACTGGGAAAACTTCAGGTCAGGATTGGCGTCTTCAAAATAGTCCTTGACCTCGTAGAGTATCTTGTGAAGGGTGATAAGTTCTTCCTTGTGCATACTGCCGCTCCAAAGTGTTACATGGGGCGCAACTTGCATAAATAAATTTGTGTAAGTCCGGTTTTACGTGCTTATTTTCATTAACCGGATGCTTAAAGGCCTTTTTATAATTCCTTTGAAATCTTTTGCTGCGACATATTCAAGTCCTTTCCAGACCAGCCGGTCGAGCAGTTTCTGATCGACGGTGCGGTCAACCACGAGGCCGGCCGCTGGCGTATCCAGCGTCTCCACGGCTTTTTCTACTTCTTCAGACCGAATCTCCCTGATTACTGCCATGTCCTCGTTCAGGAACCGGGCGACATTCCTGCCTTTCACGTCTTCCATATGATCCCGGATCGTCACCGGAACTTTGGACACGCTGTCTTTTGCTTTCTTCGGTCCCGCGCCGGGCCGGCTGTCCATATCACTGCGATCCCCACTTTCTGGAGATGGTACCACACGGGGTGACCGGGGCAAGTCTGCCGGCAACTCGGCTGCATCCTCGAAGTACTGGTCACGAACGTACTCGACCGGTACCTTGTTCCGCAGCGTCTTGATGACCTCTTTTCGGGTCATGTCCTCAACGCTCTTTCCCCGGGGGGAGAATGCAACATAATCAATGTCTGCCACCTGCAGGAGTTCCCGCAGGATAAGTTCTCCGCCCCGGTCGCCATCAAAGAATGCGGTTGTTGTCTTCTTCTCGCAGAAGTCAATGATCGATTTGGGGATGTTGGTTCCCTCTACGGCCACTGCGTTCTTGATACCGTACCGCAGGAGGTTAATGACATCCGCCCGGCCCTCAACGATGATAATCGCGTCCGACTCAAGGACGTTTGGGCCGGCCGGCAGTCTCTCCTCACCGATTGTCCCGATCTTCTCAACTCTCATCGTCTGGCGGACATCGTCAAGGAGCTCGTCGCTGTCTATGGCGCCGTCCTCAAAACGTTCGACAAGGATTTCCTTTGCGCGCTCAACAATCTTCTTTCGCTTGCTGACCCGGATGTCCTCGATCGTGTCCACTGCCACGTGTGCGACACAGGGCCCCACGCGGTCGATGGTCTCAAGTGAAGCGGCAAGAATTGCCGTCTCTGCCCGGTCAAGGGAGGTGGAGATCAGTATCTCCCCGGTTGTTTCGCCTTTCTTGCTTGCTATCTGGACGTCAATTCTGCCGACCCGTCCGGTTCTCTGGAGATCCCGCAGGTCAAGGTCTTCGCCGAGTAACCCTTCAGTCTGCCCGAAAATGGCACCGACTACATCAGGTTTCTCGACCACCCCCTCTGCGGTGACGCTGATATGAATAAGGTACTTGGTAGTATCTGGTGAATACACGTAAACGCACCCCCATGTATCATGCGATGAATGAATAGCCTGATCATAGGTATAAAATATATATAACGTGTGGAATTACTTAAAGTGTAGGTTCGTGTTCAGGCCTTTTTTGCATGATTTTAAAAAAACAGTACTCGTTTAACTGTGTCCCGTTTGTATCATGATAGGATCGCCTTGATTATTCCTTTTCGCTACTCTCACAAATCTGCCTGGCAAGCTGCGCCTTCGTGACACCCGCTATTCTCACTTTCTTCTGGGATGAGGTGAGCCCGGACACAATAGAAACCGCAGAGGCCGGTACCCCGATCGTGGTGCTGATAAGCTGGATCACCGCTTTGTTTGCCTTCCCGTCAACCGCAGGAGCCGTGACCCGGCAGCCGATCGCCTTTCGCCACTCGTTGTAGCCCGCAGGAAAGAGTGCTGATTTTGCACCGGGTGAAACCTCGACGACAATCAGTGTACCGTTACGGTCATCGAAAAGTGCATCTGTCATCGTTGACATGGAGCATCCTCACGAGAAAGGAAATGTCGCCCGGCTTAAACACACGTGGATCATTAGTGGCTGCTACCGTTCTTCACCGGTGTATAAAACCCTCGGCCGGGCGATGCCTGTCGCGCACCCGGGTTGTCCCATGGATCACGTCCAGGCACTTGCCAATCGATCACCCGGGGACCTATGGGTGCGCTATATCGGCACCCTCTTTCATCTGTTCTCCGGGTTCTTTATCGTTTCGTGGCGAAAAAACTGGCAGACTGCACTGTTTTCTTTACCGCTGCCCGGCAAAAATCAGCTCACGCATCCGTGGGAGTATATCCCCGGCCGGCAAACCAGACCGGCTCTTTGCGACAGAACTCCCCGTGATCGTATACTATGTCCCCGCCCCGGATCACGATTTGGGGAAAAACGGCCCGCAGTCCTTCAAACGGTGTCCAGCCGCACCTGCTGTGCAGGAGTTCCGGTTCCACCGTCACCGCAGCTTGGGGGTACAGCGCAAAGTCTGCGCGGTCGCCCGGCGCAAAACCGGCCGGGGGTATGCCGATAAGTGCGGCAGGTGCGGTCGCGGTCTTTTGAATCAGGTCAGGCAGGGTGATCCGGCGGTCAAGTACTTCAGCCATGAGGAGGGGAACCATGGTTTCCACACCCGGGACGCCCGAGGGAGCATCAGAAAACGGGAGCGCTTTTTCTGCTTTTGTGTGGGGTGCGTGGTCTGAAGCAATCATGTCGATACGGTCCCAATATGTCCAGAGTAACTTTCGCTCCTTCTCGCTCCTGACCGGGGGGTTAACCTTAAACCGCGTGTCGGCGGCACCGGCTTTTTCCCGGGAGAGGAAGAGGTGATGGGGGGTCACTTCCACGGTTCCCCGTGCGGCATCGATCGCTCTCGCCATGCTCATGTGGCAGAAATGGATCCGGCAGCCGTCATGATTACAGGCCTGCACCGCGATCACTGCCTCACGCTCACGTTCGGATGAACGCAGGGCATCGTGCGTGGCAAGATCCGTATCCTGTCCCGTAGCTACACCTTCGGCATGGATCGTGGCAAGTCCGCCGAGCGCCCGGATGCGTCCAAGCGCACGGGAAAGTGACGGGGTGTCCAGTGCCTCGCCGTAACTTGAAGGTGCAAAAAAGGTCTCGCCAAACGCCATTGCCCCTGCCGCCCACATCGCCTCAAAGGGGGTATCCGGGGTGACCGCGCTGTTTATGGCAAAACTGCAGAACGAATGTGCCTGTGCCTCGCGGACCCGGGCCAAAAACGCTTCCGGTGTCGTCAGCGGCGGGACCGTGTTGGGCTGGTCGACGACCACGGTCACCCCACCGGCAAGGGCGCTCATGCTCCCGGTTGTCCAGTCCTCTTTTGCCGACTGGCTCCCGCCCCGCATGTGGACATGGACATCAACCGCCGCCGGAAGGACATAAAGACCTGTACAGTCGATTACCCGGTCGGCTGCCATCCCGGTACCGGTATGAACGACCCGGCCATCCTGAATCGTAATATCCGCTCTTCTTCCTTCGGGAAGCTGGACATTTGCAAGCACGAGTGCAGGACGGCGTTCCATGCAGATATGATCGGCACCGGACCATATAGTCATGCTGTTTTTAAGAGGAGACCATAAGTCCGGTCCGGGGAATACAATGTTTTTTCTGTCGCGTCCCGGAATAAATATTATACCGGGCTTGAAAAGTAGGGATGTATCTTCGCATGAGCATACCTGCGGAGGATCCGGCATCAAGGGGAGATTATGGATAAGATCATAAAAATCACGCTGGGATTCTTCATCGTTATTCTGCTGCTTTTTTCAAGCGTTGTTTCCTACACTTCGTATATCGATACAACCTACAGAACCTCGCTTACCGGCACGTATGTGTACACCTGTAACATTACGACCGATACCGTCCTTTCAAACGTCACGCTCTTTTTACCAGTTCCCGCCGACCTGAAAAGGAACTCACCGCTTGATGCTCAGATAAGCGGGCAGCATGTTTCCGGGGTTCCGAATGACTGGACAATGACGCTCTTTGATACCGGCAAGGCCACACTCCTGAAAGTCACTGCCCCGACGATTGGGCAACCTGCCGTCAACGGGAGCGCGCAAACGACGGTTATCACGATCGGGGTGAACGCATCTTCGCATTCCCTGATCGACACGCGCTCGCCCGTTGAGAATGCGGCCGTTTTCCGCCCGGTCCAGAGTATTCATACGGTCGCATGCCCCGTCGGCGATGTAAAAAACGATAGCACGCCGGAATGCTCTGAATATCTCACCAGTATTTATGCCGATTATACGGCCGCACCTTCGGCTTCGGTGAGTATCAGCGCCAGTCTTGAGGTGACAAACTCGTGGAAAATCTTTTCCCCGGAGTTCAATGGCTACAAAAACCGGATCTACGTGCTGATGCTTGGGGACAACCATGGATGGGTGACCACCCGGGGCTGGCTTGAATCCGGGATCGGTACTTATGATGCCCCAAAAATAGTCTCATAATTTTTTACCTGCATTTTAAAATGACAATATTACCGGTGTATTCCGGTGACTCATACCTGAACATACTCTGCACATTCACATGGAAAACCGACCTGACCCAACAACCAACGGAAAATGCCGTGACGCCATCCATCCCGGTTGCACGGTTGATATAATTCTCAAGGCAGACCAGCGGAGCGGAAAACTCACACGGGGCATCGTGCAGGAGATCCTGACAAATTCCTCGTTCCACCCGCACGGTATCAAGGTCCGGCTCCGGGATGGGCGCGTTGGACGGGTTGCAGGGGTTATCGGTCAGGACTCCCCCGGAATCTAAAAAACGCTAAAATACCACAATACCCAAAAAAAGCATGCCGGTCTTATTTCCAGTCCCGGGTAATAATGGTATACCCCTCCTCTTTCTGGTGCGCGATCTGTTCTTTGAGGGTTGCAAGCATACCTGGTGTGATCAGGTCCCCGGTCATCACATACAGCGACTTCTTTTTGGTTTCAGGATCGGTCTCATACGTCACCACGAAATCCTCGTGATTGGCCAGAGCCGAAACCACCATCTCCGGGAGGGTATCGATCAGGGATTTTTTCGTTCGTAACCGGTGTTTTTTTACCAAGGTCATACAGGAGTGTTTTCAGTATGAGCCAATAAGGACTTGTCCCGGTTTGTGCGCCAAACCGGGGCCCGATACAGGATGTACCTGCAGGAAAACAGATCTTATGCGAGGGATGGGAGTCGAACCCATGAATCCCTGCGGAACTGGATCTTAAGTCCAGCCGAGTTGGCCACTTTCGTACCCTCGCGCTCTATAGTATTTCGTGTGTATGATAAAAAGAATCGTGACCGGGAGAGTGCCGGTTCTGCCGAAGTCCAGGGTACTGTATCCTGTGCAAGACCTGCATTTTTCCCAGGGATCTCTCATGGTTCCATCGCTTACCCTGAAGTCATGCGCCTCTACGGATACGGTGTCACCCCATTGCCACGCATTATATGCATAGCCGGTTCCATACACTATCCGGCGAGTGCATGACCTTATTTCAGTGTACAGGCTGGATTGAGCTGGAGGGTACGCGGCTCTCTATTGCTGACGTTGAGAAGATCGTACAGGCAGATCCGGAAAAGATCCGCACCTTCGGGGGTGAGTTTGCACTCTCATTTGATACCTGCCACGCACGCGACCATTTTGGCATTATTCCGGGACCGGGCCCCAAAGGTGCGCTTGTCTGCAATGGGCAGGTGCGGTTTTCGATCGAGCCCGACCCTGCGCCCTGCGCCCTTGATGAAGCAATTGTAACGGCGGTCCGGCTCAGGAGTGATGAAGGCGTGACCGCGCTCTCGGGCGGGGTGGATTCAAGTCTCGTCGCCGCGCTTGCAAAACGGGAATGCGTGGCAGTTGGCCTTGCCGGGTCTCATGACCTTGCGCAGGCCCGGCACGCAGCAGAACTGCTCGGCCTGACCTGCACAGAAGTCGAGATAACCCCAGACGAGATCGCAGATGCTCTTCCCGCCGTTATTGCCGCGATCCCGAAAAAAGACCCGGTTAATACCAGCATTGCCGTCACCCAGTACTTCATCGCCCGTTGGGCAGGAGCACACGGGTACCAGCGCATCATCACCGGGCAGGGAGCGGATGAACTCTTCGGCGGCTACGCCCGGTATCTCACCTCCCCCACACTCGAAGATGATCTTGCCCGGGATGTCGCGGGACTTGAGGCGCAGGCACAGCGCGATCAGGCAGTCGCGGCCCTTCACGGTACGTACCTCTCCATGCCCTATCTTGATATCCGGGTTGTGCGCGCCAGCCGCGCGATCCCGGCCCATGAAAAGGTTCACGACGGGCAGCGGAAGATCCCGCTGCGACATGCCGCAGAGCGCCATATCCCTCCAGAACTGGCAGGATATGGCAAAAAGGCCATGCAGTACGGGAGCGGAGTCTGGGGAGTATTGAAGAAGCTTGCCCGTAAAAATGGTTATAAAACGTCCGTGCAAGATTACATAGACCACATCGGACGGGTGGAACATGGTCACTGAAAAAGACGTAGAACATATCGGTGAACTTGCCGATATCGGAATCGATACCGCTGAACTGGCCACTTTTACCGGCCAGTTCAACGCAATTGTGGAATATTTTGACGTGCTTGACCGGGTGCAGGGAGATGGCGCGGTCGCCCGGGATCTCTATAACGTGCTGCGGGACGACATTGTCGAACCGTCCCTTTCGCAGGACGAAGCGACACGAAATGCCGGTGCACAGGAAGATGGATTTATCAAGGCACCCCGGGTGATGTAGTGGCCGTGCACACGATTAGCTTCGAGCCCGACGACCGGTACAATGCATTCTTAAAAGTCTGTGCAAAGCCTTCCCATGGTGAGGGAAAACTTACCGGGATCGCGGTTGCGGTCAAGGACAATATCTCGACCCAGGGAATCGAGACCACCTGTGCCTCGAAGATCCTCAAAGGCTACATCCCGCCCTACGACGCGCACGCGGTCGGTCTCATAAAGGCCGCCGGTGCCGCAGTCGCCGGGAAGACCAACATGGACGAGTTCGGGATGGGTACCAGTACCGAGAACTCGGCGTTTGGCCCCACCCTTAACCCCTGTGACACCGGCCGGGTTCCCGGAGGTTCTTCGGGAGGAAGTGCCGCAGCAGTAGCGGCAGGTATGGTTCGGATGGCACTTGGTACCGATACCGGCGGCTCGATCCGGTGCCCTGCTGCATTCTGCGGGATTGTAGGGCTCAAGCCTTCATACGGTCGGGTCTCACGGTACGGCCTGATCGCATACGCGAACTCGCTGGAAACGATCGGGCCGATGGCAAAAAATGTTGCCGATGTCTCGCTCCTGATGTCGGTGATCGCCGGCCACGATCGGAAGGATACCACCTCGTATAACAAGCCCTATGCCCACGCCCCGTCTGCGGACATAAAGGGGCTCCGGATAGGGATTCCCGAAGAATATTTTGGGAAAGGTGTCGATCCCGAAGTAGCATCAGTTGTAAGAAAGGCCATCGGCCGCCTCGAAGAACTCGGGGCAGTCACCGTCCCGTGCAGCATCCCTTCGATGGAATACGCGCTTGCCGCCTACTATGTCATCTGCACGAGCGAGGCGAGTTCCAACCTCGCCCGGTTCGATGGCGTGCGGTACGGCCCTGCCGCCGACACAAAAAAATCGTGGCACGCGGCATACCAGGATGTGCGAAAGCAGGGGTTCGGTCCTGAAGTCAGGCGCCGGATCATGCTCGGAACATTTGCCCTCTCCTCCGGCTATTATGGGAAGTACTACGCAAAGGCGCAGATTGCCCGGGAGAATGTAAGAAAGGACTTTACCCGGCTCTTCTCCGATGTGGATGTGCTCTGCGGCCCGACAATGCCCACGATTGCGTTTAAACTTGGCGAGAAAAGTGACCCTCTCTCCATGTATCTCTCCGATATCCTCACGGTGCCGGTCAACCTTGCAGGTATTCCTGCGATCTCGGTGCCCTGCGGGAAGGTGCAGGGAATGCCTGTCGGCCTTCAGGTTATGGGGAGGCAGTTTGAGGATGAGCGCGTCATCGATGTTGCATATGCTTACGAGCAGGCGGTGAAGCAATGATTGACTCTGATATCGTTGTCGGTCTCGAAGTCCACTGCCAGCTCGACACGAAAAGCAAGCTCTTCTGTGGCTGTTCCACGGATTACCGGAATGACGGACCCAATACCCATGTCTGCCCGGTCTGTCTGGGACTGCCCGGTACGATGCCGGTACTCAACAGGAGGGCAATCGAGTATGCGATGCGGGTGGCAAAGGCCCTCAACTGTACGGTCATCCCTGAGTCCGAGTTCTCGCGGAAGAACTACTTTTACCCCGACCTCGACAAGGCCTACCAGGTTACCCAGTATGACAAGCCGCTTGCTGAAGGGGGGTACGTGGAGATCGAGGGGGACGACGGGAAGGAGCGAAAGATCCAGCTCACCCGGATCCACGTAGAGGAAGACCCGGGCCGGCTCGTGCATATGGGTAACGCCGAACGCGGCCGGTACTCCCTTGTGGATTACAACCGTGCGGGTATCCCACTCATCGAAATTGTATCAGAACCGGAGATGCGCTCACCAAAAGAGGCGCGCAAGTTCTTAAACAAACTACGGGCCACGCTCGAATACCTTGGCGTCTTTGACCCGGAAAAAGAGGGCTCGCTCCGTGTCGATGCGAACATCTCGCTCCGGGGTAGCGAGCGCGTGGAAATAAAAAACATTACCTCCTATAAAGGGGTCGAGAGGGCGCTTACTTTTGAGGTGACCCGGCAGAAGAACCAGCTCCGGCGCGGCCTTAAGGTCGATCGCGAGACCCGGCATTACCTCGAAGCCAGGGGGATCACCCAGTCGGCCCGGTCAAAGGAACAGGAGAACGACTACCGGTACTTCCCGGAGCCGGATCTCCGCCCGCTCCGTGTCCAGTCGTGGGTCAAGGACATTGTCCTCCCCGAGCTCCCAGATGCGCGGCGCGAACGTTTCGTCCGGCAGTACGGGTGCTCTTTAAACCATGCCCGCACCCTGACCGGTGAATTAAAGATGGCAAACTTCTTTGAGGCCGTCGTTGCTGGGGAGAAAACCGGGCTCTGTACCCTCGCCGCAACCTGGATCGCTGATACGCTTGCCGGTGAACTCAACTACCGGAGCATGGGCATCGATGCGGTGGACGCTAAAAAGTTCACCGGCCTGCTTGATCTCCTGAAGGCAGGGACGATCACCGACAAGAGCGGTGTCGAAGTCCTGCGGGTGATGCTCGATGAGCGTCTTAAGGGGGAGACTGTGGAGACGCCAGAGGCAATTGTGAGCCGGTTAAACCTTGCAAAGACGACCGATGACGAGGATGCCTATATTGCTGTCATTTCAGAAGTAATCGATGAGAACCCAAAGGCTCTCGAAGATTATAAGGCCGGAAAGAGAGGCGCCATCAACTTCCTCGTGGGACAGGCCATGAAAAAGACCCGGGGCAGGGCCGATCCCGACATGCTCAACCGGCTTATGATTGCGATTCTGGACAAATACGGAGCAGTGACCTGACGTGCACCTGATCGTTGCAGAAAAGAATATCTCGGCCCGCAGGATCGCCCAAATCCTTGCCGGGGGACAAAAAGTTGTCGAGAAGAAGGACGCCGGGGTCTCGACCTACAGTTTCGGCGACACGACAACGGTAGGGCTGCGCGGCCACGTTGTCGAAGTCGACTTCGAGCCCGGCTACGAGAACTGGCGCAGCGAAAAGTATACCCCCCGCAGCCTGATCGATGCAAAGACCATCAAGGTGCCAACCGAGAAACGGATCGTTGCGCTCCTCCAGAAACTGGCCCGACACGCAGAGCGCGTCACCATTGCAACCGATTTTGATACCGAGGGGGAGCTAATCGGAAAAGAGGCGTACGAACTGATCCGGGCCGTCAACCGGAACGTGAAGGTCGACCGGGCCCGGTTCTCTGCGATCACTCCGCAGGAAATAACAACTGCGTTTGCGAATACGACCGACCTTGACTTTGCGCTTGCCTCAGCAGGTGAGGCACGGCAGTCCATTGATCTCATGTGGGGCGCGTCGCTGACCCGGTTCATCTCGCTTGCCGCACGCCGGGGTGGAAACAACATCCTCTCGGTCGGCCGGGTGCAGAGTCCCACACTTTCCATGATTGTCGACCGGGAAAAGGAGATCGAGAAATTTGTCCCGGAGAAATACTGGCAGCTCGGTCTTTTGACCGAGAAGGCCGGCGAACAGATCGAGGCCCGGCACACGAACGGCCGGTTCAGGGACCAGAAGATCGCGGAACTCGCCCGCGACCGTACAAAGGAACCGCTGGTCGTGACCGAGATAAAGGAAGGTACCAAGCAGGACCGGTCCCCCTCGCCATTCGATACTACGACCTATATCGTTGCCGCCGCCCGGCTCGGCTTTTCCGCCGCAAATGCGATGCGGATCGCCGAAGAACTGTACATGAACGGGTATATCTCCTACCCGAGGACCGACAATACGGTCTACCCTGCATCGCTGGACTTAAACGGCGTGCTTGCGACTATCCGGAATTCCCCGTTTAAAAAAGATGTGGAGTGGACAATCGCCCACCGGCGCCCGGAGCCAACACGGGGCAAGAAGTCCACCACCGACCACCCGCCAATCCACCCGACCGGCACCGCCACGAAGGAAGGGATCGGGGACGATGCGTTCCGGATCTACGAACTCGTGCTCCGCCGGTTCCTTGCGACCCTTGCTCCGGACGCGCTCTGGCAGACCTTAAAAATTAACTTCGATGCCGGTGGCGAGCCCTACACCACGACCGGAGGTCACCTGATCGAACCGGGCTGGCACGTAGTCTACCCGTTCTCCGAAGCAAAAGAGACAATCCTCCCGAAATTTGCCACGGGTGAGAAACTACCGATCCGCAAGGTCAGTCTTGATGAAAAGGAGACGATGCCCCCGGCCCGGTACACGCAGAGCAAACTTATCCAGAGAATGGAAGAGCTTGGGCTTGGAACAAAGAGCACGCGTCACGAGGTGATCGCGAAGCTGGTCTCCCGCAAGTACGTGGAAGGGAACCCGTTGCATCCGACACTCGTGGGGCGTGTCGTAACCGAGGCGCTCGAACATAACGCCGACGCGATTACAAAGCCTGACATGACCCAGACGATCGAGTCGCATATGCAGCAGATAAAGGAGAGCAAGCGCACCCGCGACGACGTCGTAAAAGAGTCCCGCAGCATGCTGCACGCGGCATTCGACCAACTTGAGGCAAACGAACGGGTAATAGGGGACGACATCCGGGACCGCACTGCGGAGGAACTGAACCTGGGTTACTGCCCGATCTGCGGCGGCACCCTTGCGATCAAGCACCTGCGGGGCTCGACACAGTTTATCGGCTGCTCACGTTATCCCGAGTGCACATTCAACATCGGTCTCCCGGTCACCCTGTGGGGCTGGGCGGTGCGGACTGACGAAATCTGCGAGAAGCACCACCTCCATTTCGTGCGTCTCGTCAGAAAAGGCGCCCGTCCATGGGATATCGGGTGTCCGCTCTGCCACCACATCAGTTCCAATACAGAATCGCTCACCGAGATCCCCTCCATGAATGAGACTCTTCTCGAAAAAGCCCGGTCCCGACACATCTATACCGTTGCCGAGATCGCCCGCAGCGAGCCCGAACGCCTTAGTAAGGTTCTTGAACTGGTACCGGATGCGGCGCAAAAACTTAAAACCGAGGCTGAATGCGTGCTCGAAAAACTGCGCAGGCGCTCCGAATGCCGCAAGTTCATGCGAAACCACCTTATCCCGAGAAAAGGGCGTAGTTATTCAAAGATCATGGCAGCCTTAAAAGAGTCCGGGGTATCAGATCTTGCCGGCCTCGCAAAGGCAGACCCGGGAACCCTCCAGAAGGCCGGTATCGGAGAGAGTGAGGCACGTGACCTCCTGGCCGAAGCCCGGATCACCCATAACGGGCGGCTCTTAAAGGAGATTGGCATTCCGGCAGTAAGTCTCAAGAAGTACATTGCGGCAGGAATCATTAGCCCGGACGAATTTGTAACGACAACTCCGGAAAACTTAAGCAAGAAGACCGGTATGAGTATCGGCACCGTGAACCGGCATGTGGCGCTTGTCTGTGAATATCTGCACCGGCCTGTACCCATAAAGATCCCCCGTGCCCAGAGTGAGAAAGGGCGAAAAGAACTGCTTTCGGTGAAGGGCCTGACCGGGACCGTGGCTGAAAAATTTGCCGACGCCGGGGTCATCAACGGGGATAAACTGCTCGCGGCGGATGTAAAGCAGCTCAGTGTCACCACCGGGATCGACAAAGAGAAGATCCGGAATTACCAGCTCCTCTTACAAAAGAAACGTGAGAACGCAATTATCAGGATCTGACGCTATCCGGTTATTTCAGGGCAAGCCCGATGGCTACCCGGAGATCGTTGTCGTCAAACGGTTTGACAATGAATCCATCGGGTTTTGTATCCCGCGCCCGTTCCAGGGTGGGGCCGTCGGAATGGGAAGTGACATAGATCACCGGGATATTAAACCCTTTTTTAATCATCTTTGCCGTCTCGATACCATCGATATCCCCTTTGATATTGATATCCATCAGGACAAGGTCCGGCTTGTTCTTTACCACTTGTTCCATGGCCTCGGCACCGGTGACAGCCCGCCCGCAGACCTTGTATCCCAGGTTTTTTAAACGCCATTCGGCGACCTTTGCGATGATATCGTCGTCTTCTACCAGAAGAATTACTTTTTCAGACATTGCCTTCCCTGTCTTGTTGTGTGTATATGCCCGGGGGACATATGGTTGTCACACCCGTTTTTCATCATTCGTTTCTCTGATAAACCGGAATGCACCGTTGGGGATCAGCATCTCGAACCGTGCCCCCTGCCCAAACCTGCCGTTCTCCAAGATTGTAATACCGGTGATGAGCAGGATCTCCCGGGTTAAAAACAGGCCCATGCCAGTATTCTTGCCAACCCCCTGCTCGAATATCTGCACCTTTTCAGTGTCAGGGATACCGATCCCGTCATCCTCGCAGATCAGGGTAAGCCCCACATCGGAGATCTGGTAATAGAACCGGACGGTTCTGATGTGCTCCCCGTACCGGATTGCGTTGTCGATCAGATTGTAAAAGACTTTTTCGAGGAGGGGATCTGCGTAGACTTTGACATTCGCGATCTCATCATCTAACGTGATCCTGGATCCGGCAAAGTTTACGATCACCCGGTTTAAGACCTCGCCGAGGTTCTGCCATGACGGAGCGTTCACTCCCACCGATTGATATGCACGGGTAAACTCAATCTGCCGCTGGATGATCCGGGTGAGTTCCTTGATCTGGCCGAGGAGCTCCTCGCGTTCGGCCGGCACTTTTGTGGCGTTTGCCATGTCCACGCAGCCCAGGAGCGCAGTGATCGTGTTGAGGATATCGTGGCGGGTGATGTTGTTTAAGAGGTTGAGCTTCTTGTTAGCGAGCATGATGGATTCTTCGGCCCGCTTGCGGTCGGTGAAATCGCGCAGGACTCCGTTAATCCCGGTGGTTTTCCCGAATACGTCCATATTGATGGCACTCTTGGTCTCAATCCAGTGGAAAAATCCCCACTTGTCCACCAGCCGGAACGTGGTGACAAGAGGGGTGCACTCAACAACCTGCCGATGGAATTCAAGGCTGACCCGGGTGCGATCTCCGGTGTAAACAAAGCAAGAGAAATCCTGCGATATCAGGTCTTCGATCAAATAACCGTAGCGGTTGATGGAAGGGGTGACATACAGCACCTTGCCGGCCGTATCCATGGTAAAGAGAACATCGGAGGTGTTTTCGGCCAGTTCCCGGAACCTCATCTCGGTTTTTAACAGTTCTGAATTCGTTTTTTCGATATCGGTAAGCATGCGGTTGATTTCGGTGGCAAGCTCGGAGAGTTCGTCGCTGCCATCCATTTCCACCCGGGATGAACGATTGGAACCGGTACCGATGCGGCGCACCTGCAAACCCAGGGACTGCATTCGCGAGAGGACGATCCGGTCCAGAAAGAAGATCATAACGATGCCAAACGTCAGTTCCGAAAGAAGGAGGATGACGATGAACTGGAAAACCGTGCTGGTTCCCTCCCGGTAGATATCGCGTGGCTCGGTAATTTCAAGGACGAGCGCCGGGTTCCCGGAAATATCACGCATAAGCGCATAGCCGGCCACGGTGTTCTCGTCGGTTGGCTGGATGATCATGGACGTACCCGGGGTTTCCAGTGCCGACTGGAGAGATGGGGATATGGCCGGGTCTATAACCCGGTAAAATGCGATGGACGGGATGGTCATGCTGGACAGTCTTCCGATCTCATCCTGATCGAGGAACCTGCCCATGATCATAACACCCTGCGGTGTCCCGGAAAAATCCGTACGGACGATCGGATGTGATGTGATGAGCACCGGGGTGTCTGAATGCATGAGGATACCGGTTGTTTCCGCGTGAGGTGCGGTCAGGTTCATGAGAGGACGGTTGGCGTTTATTTCCTGCAGCAGGGATGTGGTCACGGGAATTATGGTCCTGTTTGCCGGGTCAAACGCCCCGGAATAGACGATCTCTCCTTCGTGGTTCGTAATAATCATAAAATCGAGATTCAGGTTGGCAAAGGTATCCGGGTTAATGTTTCTCTCGATATAATCCGGTCGTTTCCCGATAACAAAATCGTAGGTATCGTCCCACGGAGCCCAGTCGTTGTCGATGGCTGAAATCGTATGCTCCTCGTTCTTGATCTGGGAGATCGTCCGGTCAAGGTCATTTGTTATGTATTTCTGTTCAAGCGACTGGTAGTTTGAAAGGAGAAGAACTGTAACAAAAACACCGGTCAGTGCGATAGCCAGGATCAGAAACGTTACCAGGACGATAAGGGTCTTTTTCTGGAGATCCATGGGTTTTCACAGGCATTCGTCATTTGACCTTCAAGATATATAAATGATCTTATTTTTTATAATGTCAAAATTGCGTTATTTTGGCATTTACTTAATAAAATGAGGGGAAAATCCCCGGAATAAGGAGGGAGTCATTATTTTTTAGTGAAGTGCCACGGTTTCAGGAAACAAAGAATGACTCCAGGGAAAGGGTGTGATTATCCATAGTGCGCATACCCTCTCTTTTGCGTAAAGGACAACGCACCGGTTTATTGGGATAAAGAACACATGTAATTCTGATACTGACATGAAGTGGAAAGACTGGGTGCATGTGACAAAACTCGACCCTGACAAGCAGCTCAAAGCCGGTGACATCGATGCGATCGCTACGAGCGGGACCGACGCAGTGATGCTATCGGGCACGCTGAACGTGACAAAAGAGAACCTGCTCGCTCTCCAGAAGCAGCTCGCTGCGTACGACCTTCCGCTCGTGATGGAACCTGCCGGCCCCGAGGCAGTGCTTCTCGATGGGATTGATTATGTCTTTGTGCCAAGCGTGATGAACACGACCGACGTGCAGTGGATAGTCGGGAAGCACCGCTTCTGGGTGCAGCAGCAGAACGGCCGTATCCCGTGGAATCTGGTTATTCCCGAGGCTTACATCGTGCTCAACCCCAATTCGTCTGTGGGCCGGGTCACAAAGGCGGTCTGCGATCTCAAACCCACGGAAGTCGCGGCATATACCTCAGTCGCCGACCGGTACTTCCATTTCCCGATCATATATATCGAATATTCCGGGACATTCGGCGATCCCGCTGTCGTGAAAGCGGCATCGGAAGCGATCGACCAGTCGATCCTGTACTATGGCGGCGGGATCAACTCGGCGGAGAAAGCCGCTCTTATGGGTAAATATGCGGATACGATCGTGGTCGGGAACGCGGTCTACGACCTGGGTGCCACAGTTCTCAAGGCAACCGTGGACGCGGTCCAGTAACCTTTTTTATGCCCGATATTGACATCGTGCTCGTGGCCCCCCTCTATGAAGGAAACGTGGGGTTTGCCGCACGGGTGATGAAAAATTTCGGGTTTACCCGTATGGTGCTCATCGATCCCTGTAAACTCGGGAACGAGGCGAAAGCCCGCGCCTCTCATGCGCAGGATGTCCTGGAGGATGCGGAGATCTGCACTATCGAGGACGTGTTTGCCCGGAGCAGTCTCGTGGTCGCGACGACCGGGGAGGTCAGTAAATCAGTCTGCACCCCGATGAGGATGCCATTCTATTCCCCCCGCGAGATCCGGGAACGGATCGGTACTGCGGAAGGAAAGATTTCGATCCTTTTCGGGCGCGAGAACTGGGGACTCAACAATGACGAGGTAAAGAAGAGCGACATGATCTGCACGATCCCGACCTCCGAGGAGTATCCCATCATGAATCTCTCCCATGCAGTCGGCATCGTCTGTTATGAGCTCGCGAACCTCCCGTTGCCCCAGTACCGCCTTGCTTCGCCGTACGAGATGGGTTACCTGTACCGCCATATCGACCGGTTCCTGGACTCGGTGCACCACCCGGCATTTAAGCGCGAGAATACGATGATCATGATCCGCCGCATACTCGGAAGGGCCGGCCTCACGACCCGGGAGGCGAGCACCGTGCATGGCCTCCTGCGCCGGACCGAGTGGCATGTCGATCCAGATGCGCTCGACCGGGAGAAAGAGGCGCAGCGGCGGCACAAGAACCAGCATGATGAGGGGGAGTCAACCCCGGATAAAAATGTTGGGGAGAAATAGCCTCCGTGCGTTACCGGTCTCTATAAGACTTGAAGACACTGGAAAAAACTGCCTGTGGGGGTACCCCTGCCACTCATCTGAGGGTAGCACCCCCTTTCATAAGCAAAGAGAGGGGGATACCTCCTCCACCAATGCAACCACTGTTTCCTGTGACTTCAGATGGCAACAGGAATGGTATCAACTGTTTCAGCAAGGGGGGTACCCCCCACTTCCAAAACGAAGGGGTACCCCTACCCCCCGACCAATTTTTTTAAAGCATGACACCCCCACCCCCCTGTCCGGGCACATGAGAGGGTACTACCCCCAAAAAATTCCAGTACAATAACCTGCGCTTCGCGTGGAGTTATCGTCTGAAACCCTGTTTTCCCCGATCCATGTCAAGGGGGGGTAGGGCCCACACTTATAAAAAAGGGGTACCCCCCACTCCCAAAACGGAGAGGTACCCCTACCCCCGCCAATTTTTTTAAGAGCGTGACACCCCCACCCCCCTCTTGTGGCTCATGGGTGGGGGGTGCCACTTTCGTACAAAAGAGGGGGTACCCCCTCAAACACTGGTTCGCGGGGGTCATGGTGTCCCATGACCAGACTCCATAAACCGGAACCCGGTCCCAAGAGAAATTATGACCGATCAACGCCAACCGGGTATTCCAATGATTCTCGTGGACTGGCAGCTCCGGGACCGTATCGCCCGGGGCCATATCAGGATAGATCCCTACGATCCAAAACTTGTACAGCCCAATTCGGTTGACATCCGGCTTGGCAACCACTTTGTCTGGTACAACCCGGGGGAGCAGGTTATCGACCCGTACGACAAGGCACGCGTAACCGCCGATGTGGGCGAGACACACGCCGACTTCTTTGTCCTCGTACCGGGACAGTTCGTGCTTGCCGAGACGCTTGAATGCATCGGCCTGCCGGATAACATTGTCGCTACTATCGAAGGTAAGTCAAGCATCGCCCGGCTTGGTGTCACCCTCCACCAGACCGGCGGCTGGATCGATGCCGGGTTCCGAGGTACGATCACGTTAGAGATGGCAAACGTGAACGCACGGCCGGTAAAAGTCTACGCCGGGATGCCGATCGGTCAGCTCGTCTTTTACACGACCGAGCGGGCAGAAAACCCGTACGACAAAAAGGCCGATGCAAAGTATCTCAACCAGCACCAGGCGACTCTTTCGCGGTACCACGAGAATAAGCGGTAAGGATCGGGCTTCGGCGCCAAAACTCTCCGTTTGGAAGTACTATCAGTGTTATTGCAGATTCTGGGTTGTGGTTATATAAAATATATAAAAAATCCCCGTTCCAGTTTGAGTTTATGGACAGAACAAGTAAATAGTAAAATTATAAATCAATTATTATGGGCTATCAATGGCTCTATCGAGGATTCTCTATGCCCTGTCGATTTTTATCGTATTCCTTATCCTGGTGGCGGGATGCACGACAACACCGGTTTCAGAGAACCGTACTGCAGGTGCTTCCACTCCGAATATAACCCCTTCAGCTGTTTTGGGATCCAATTCTTCCTGTCAAGGCACCTATTCCCAACCGGACTATCCCGTTCATCCAGACTTTATCAAAATGGATTCAGAGGTATACAATCAGGGGGAAGTTATTGAATTTTACCTCGTAAATGAAGGAGCAGAAACCCTTACCTGTAACAACACGCCCCCATCATTCTCAATCTTCCGGCAAACCGAAAATAAGTCATGGGAAATCCAGTCGGAATTCGAAGAGACACGATCACCCATTATCTCATATTTAAAGCCCGGGGAGTCAACCCGTTCACAGAGAATAACGACAACTAACCTGTTGCCCGGTCGGTATAACGTTGTTTTTGATTGTGGAGTTTCGCGGGAATTCGAGATACGGTCTCTGTGAAACGCACTTGAACAGGAGCGATTCATGAACCGGTTTGATAAAAACCGGTTTGCTTTACTCATATCTGACATTTTGAATTCTATATATACTTCATCTTGCCGCTGAAGATTTATGATAATCTAGATTGATTCAACGGCAATATCCTTGGATTTGAACTCATTTAAAAACAATTCCCCAAAGCCTACCTGATGAGCCGCGATTATAAGTGGGGATATTCTCCGGTCGATGGCCCTACATTGAGTATAAACTACCGCTGACAATTGATTGCCCGTCCCTGAAACATCTGGCGATCCTCCATTATCGCGACTCGCTAAATGGCGCTTTGCTCTTCAAAAAAATATTAGGGGGCTCAAACGAAGCCGAATAGTCTGTATCGAAGATTGCCAGTTTGATTATTTGGACAGAAAAATTAAGCAATGTTTCCCGAAATCGAAAGTTCATGTCGAAAAGACTGGGAATCGTAGCAGTGGTGCTTCTTGTGATGGCATCATGTGCAGTTGTATCGGCAAGCGAATTAAAATCAGTGAACAGCGGTACCATCATCCAGCCGGCAAACAATATGGGATTTGGCCAGATACACCCCTTGACCGTCACCGGCTCAGTGACTCAAGGCCAGACAGCGTGGCAAACAAGAACTGTATCATCGTACATTACATCAATGAACGTGAACCTCTACTGGGGCGTTCCCGCCAATTCGCTTCAACTGAAAATTTACTCTCCGGATGGGTCGATATATGGACCCTTTTACGACAATTTTGACGGTGCCACGGACGGGAGTGTCAACGTAGATGTCATAAACAGCGGAGGAATTCCACAAGGCACATGGACTTACGAGGTCTATGGGTACAGGGTGACGGGAAGGCAATATTATACGATCTGAAATCTACCCTACATTGAATGAAATCTTCTCTAATTGTCCTTATTTTTTTAGTGGCGGTCGTTAGCAATATCGCCATTGTTCAGGGGGAGACAACATATGTTGTTCCCCATTCTCCCCAAAACGGACCATCGGACACTCTCGGTGCCGAACGGATTATCTCCTTTTTTGATCTGCCCCTGTGGATCCAGGCTGCCTGGATCTTTTCAATTGGGCTTGGAATTTTTGGCCTGCTTACGTTCTGGCCGGTTATTGTTGGTAAAGTAAAAACGATTCTGCAAAATAAAAATCGTACTGCAATTCTTGAATATATTGGCGATCATCCCGGGTGCACGATTGCGGATCTCTCAAAAAATACCAGTATCAACCGTGGCTCCGCGAAATATCACTTGTCTGTGCTTCTTCTTGAACGAAAGATTGTCCGGAAAAAAGAAAATAAGCTCGCCTATCTATTTCCGAATTTCGGGACCGCTCCCGATAAGAAACGAATGTATGGGTATATCATGAGTCATCCAAAACAGGAGATCCTCAAAGTGATCCAAGATGAGCCGGGTATTAGCAACAAAGATATCGCACAACGCTTTGGTCTGGACCCGAGCACGGTTCACTGGCACCTTAAGCAGTTTCTTGAAGAAAAAATGATCGTATCCCAGTGGGATGGCAGGAATATGAACTATACTCTGACCCCAACTGTTGACGATATTCTGGAAAAATACAGAATAAAATAGCATTGGGCCTTTTTGCGGGTAAAGACATGACGTGGTTTTGTTATCGTATCTCCCTGATGAAGAGGGGAGATCCTGAAAAGCCCGGCTTCAAGCTCTTTTTGGTTTCCGTTTTTCTTAAAATCCGGTCCAGTTGGAATATGTGGACATGAATAATAAATATCATAATTATGCATTGATCTGTGTGGATAACAGGCATTTGTCCCAAAAAAAGGCCCGGGATCACCTCTCTTTTTGTACACCGATGAACCGATGGAGAGGATTTTTAAGGATTCACGAAATTTTTACCGGGGGATATTCATCTTGAGATCACGGTATGAGGCTGTACCGGTAAAAGCAGGGCTTCTCATCGTCCTTGTCGGTATAGTCTGTATCGGTGCTGTTGATGCTGAGATAATCGGGGAGAAATGGACTCCAGTGACGGGTAATGCCACCTGGTCACCCCGTTTCGATCACACCGCACTCGTATTCGATAATAAGATGTGGGTGTTGGGAGGATCGGGCGGGAACGATGTCTGGGATTCTTCTGATGGAATCACCTGGAGCAAGGCAACGGACAGCGCCGGATGGCTTCCCCGAAGCGGACATTCTTCCGTTGTTTTTGATAACCGGATGTGGGTCCTGGGAGGGGGATCCGGCGCCGACCTGAAAAACGACGTGTGGTATTCGACCGATGGCAGTACCTGGACACAGGCAACAGCGGATGCCAACTGGTCACCCCGAAGGGGGCATACGGCTCTTGTATATGATAATAAAATATGGATAACTGGCGGCGAAGGGATCGATAATGGAAGCTCAATGAATTATAATGACGTGTGGTATTCAGCCGATGGCACTACATGGACACAGGCAACAGCGAATGCCAACTGGTCCCCCCGGGGGGGACATACGGCTCTTGTATATAATAATAAAATGTGGGTCATTGGCGGCGAAGAGATCGATAACCGGCGCTCGATACATTATAATGACGTGTGGTATTCGACCGATGGCAGCACATGGACACCGGCAACGGAAGATGCTGAATGGTCTCCCCGGTCTGATCATCAGTCTGTGGTATTTGGCCAAAGAATGTGGGTGCTTGGAGGGTATACCGGATTAAAATCCATGTACGGCCGACAGGAGGTCTCCTCTAACGATGCCTGGTATTCGTATGACGGGAAAATCTGGTACCCGGCAACGGATAATGCCGGCTGGTCACCGAGAAACGGTCATCGGGCGGTTGTTTTTCATGATCGGATGCAGGTTCTTGGCGGTATCCACCCGGGAGGGCCCGAAGGCGCAGTATTCGATCTGGGGCCTGGAGAATATGTCTATTCAAAATTACCCGATACTCTGGATAATGATGTATGGGAAAGTGTTTCCGTTATAAAAAGTCCGGCATCCGCATCTGTCACATCGTCCCCTCAAGGAGAAAAAGTGACGCAGTTCTCGCCGGTTTCGCTTATTACAATTTGTTTATCGCTGGCTGCATGCATCCTTATCTATGGTCGAATGTCCCGACGAAGAAAACAGAACTAAATGAATTCTCTACAGGGTTTTTTAGGGGGGTTCTAACCTCGATGCGGGCGTCTTCTCCCGCGCAGGTTTTTGGTTTATCCGGTAAATCCTGAAAAGTCCGAATTTAGGCTCGTTTTGTTTTTCGTTTTTCTTGAAATCCGGCCCAGTTGGAATATGTGGACATGAATAATAAATATCACAATTATGTATTGATCCATGTGGACGACCGGAGGTTGTTCCAAAAGAAGGGACTGGGATCATCTCAAGTTTTGCACACTCAAATGAACCCAGAACCGCCCGTAGGCATGATGAAATTGTGCTTTTCCTGTTAAAAGACCTTCTCGTGCCTGCAAGAACTTGTAAAAGAGGCGAGTTATGACGATAAATGCAGAACCGAGACTGAATTATCGAATAGTCATAATATCTGTATTATGCATACTGATCTGCAGTATTCATCTGGTTAGTGCCCTGGATGATAACAAAGGAATTACGAATCTAATAACAAATAGTTCTGTAAATACTGCCAACGCAGGAACTCCGGTAAACGTTCAATTGCCCGAAAAAGAATTGCCTTCGCACCAGCAGTTGAATACTGATCCGACAGGGAAATATGTGGAAGGTCAGGTCATTGTCCGTTATAAACCCGAGGTGGTTAATAATGAAGTATCCTATCAGGCAGCAACGAAAAGCGCAAATGAAAAAATAAATCCCCAAAAAATTGAGGAAATAGGTTCAAAGAGTGTGCCTGGAGTTCAGTTTATTCTTCTTCCTTCAGGAATTTCAGTCGAAGAAGCGACTGAAATCTATTCTAAAGATCCAAATGTTCTCTGGGTTCAACCCAATTACGTTTATCATTTAACGAATGTACCAAATGATCCCCTTTTCGATCAACAGTGGTCGTTACATAATACCGGACAATCCGTCAATGGTCAGCCTGCCGGTACTCCGGGAGATGATATCCATGCCCCGGAAGCGTGGGATACCTTTACTGGACCTGTAGGATCGAATGATGTTGTCGTAGCAGTAGTGGATACTGGGATTGATTATACACATCCGGATCTTCAGGATAATATCTGGACAAATGCCGGTGAAATGGGAACGGATTCCCAAGGAAGGGATAAGAGATCCAATGGGATTGATGATGACGGTAATGGGATCGTTGATGACTGGCATGGCTGGAATCTGGTGGATAGGAACGGAAACATCACAGATGACATCGGACATGGAACAGAAATGGCCGGTATTATTGGTGCGACCGGTAATAATGGAATTGGAATCAGCGGTATTAATTGGCGGGTAAAAATAGTGCCTGTAAAGATCTTTAATAATTATGGATCCGCTAGCGATTTTTGGATTATGCAGGGAATGACTCGTGCCGTTGAGGAGGCTCACGCAACCATAATCAGTAACTCATGGTCAGGGGGAGATTCACCCGATCATTATGTAAAAGACTTCATCACCCAGAACCGCAACGTTCTTTTTATGTTTGCTGCAGGAAATTGCAATCCCGATCTAGCAAGTCCATGTAATTGCAGTTATTCAGTAAACAGAAATATGGATGATACAAATACCCATTGCAAAGCTTTTCCAGCATCATATGATGTGAACAATATTATTTCCGTTGCTTCGAGCGATCAGAATGATAATCTTGCTTATCATTCGAACTATGGGGCAATATCTGTCGACTTAACTGCTCCTGGTACTAACATAACGACAACAATTCCAATAAGAAATGGCATATATTATCATGTAAGTGATGGAACATCCCCGGCCACCGCTGCGGTTTCCGGTGTTGCAGCACTTATAAAATCTATCAATCCTTCAGCAAGCCCGACTACAATTAAAAATGCCATATTGCAAAATGTTGATCAAAGAAGTTCATTATCCGGGTTAGTCCTGTCGGGTGGACGGTTAAATGCCAATAGGGCATTATCTTCTATCAGTGTAACGGTTCCTCCAATACCTGATTTCAATGCAGATGTTACATCAGGGCGGGTGCCGCTGACGGTTCATTTTACGGACAAATCTGCCGGTGCACGTATCAATTCGTGGTCATGGGATTTTGGGGATGGCGGACGGTCGTATTTACCAAATCCGACTTATTCATATAATACTGTCGGGACCTACACGGTTAGTCTCTCCCTCAATAATGGCTATCCCAACACAACGACAAAAACCAGTTACATCACGGTCAGTACATAGACGCAGCAGCAATATGATTGTCAATACCATTTTTCCCGGGCCACTTCCGGATTATACTGCAAGGGAGATCGTCGATGCAGGACGGGTCGGTATAGCCAATATCGAAGGAGTTCTGGCACCCGGTAAAATATCCGATATTCGCGTCCTTTCCCCCGGCACACCGGCTTGCCTCCTGTAATAAACTAACAACACCCCTCCCAACCGGGTGCCGGGGGCAATGAGGGTATATACCTTAAGAACCCATTTTATACGCATAATCGTTCCGGTTTGGAGATGAAGCAATGCGACTTCTTCTGATACATTCAGATTACATCGAATACGAAGCAAAAAAGAAAACAAAGATGGCAGAGGAGGGAGCCGTCCTCGCGGATCGCGAAGAAGACGCGCTTACGGTCTTCACTGCGGTTGAGTCCATCGATGAAGAGGATATGGAGGGCGTCATCCTCCAGGCCATCGAAGAGGTAAAAAAGACTGCAGGTCAGGTGCATGCCGACAAGATCGTCATCTACCCGTACGCCCACCTCTCAAGCGACCTTGCCCGGCCCGACGTGGCAGTGCCGGCGTTAAATGCCCTCAGGGATGGCCTTGCCGTGGAAGGCTTTGCCGTCAAGCGTGCGCCGTTTGGCTGGTACAAGTCCTTCAAGATTTCCTGCAAGGGTCACCCGCTCTCCGAGCTCTCAAAGACGATTGTGCCCGGCGGCGAAGAAGGAGAAGCCATCTCCGCGAAGAAGAGCAAGAAAGAGGTCACCCACGACTGGTTTGTCCTCACTCCCGACGGGAAGTCCCACGACTACCACCAGTACCTCGACAACACGCCGTTTGGCTGCCTTGTGAAAAAGGAACTGGGCGTCGCAGAGCCGACCGGCGGCGAACCCGCTCATGTCGACCTGATGCGCTCAAAGGAACTCGTCGATTACGAGCCGGCAAGCGATGTCGGCTGCCTGCGCTGGCTGCCAAAGGGCAAGCTCGTCCGCGACCTGCTCGCCGATTACGTCCTTGCCCTCGTGCTCCCCTACGGTGCGACCCCGGTCGAGACCCCGGTTATGTACGACCTCGGCGACAAGGCGATCTGCGAGCACGCGGCGAAGTTCGGCGAGCGGCAGTACCGGTTCAAGAGCAACAACCGGGACATGATGCTTCGGTTTGCCGCATGCTTTGGCATGTTCTCGATCATGCGGGACATGCACATCTCGAAAAACACCCTCCCCATGAAGATGTACGAGCTTTCCACGTACTCTTTCCGGCACGAGCAGAAGGGCGAAGTGATCGGGTTAAAGCGCCTGCGCTGTTTCACGATGCCCGACATGCACTCGCTCTGTACCGATATGCCCGAGGCGATGAAGTGCTTCGAGGAACAGCTCGCGATTGGCTGGAAGACGGGCAGGGACTTTGAGACAAAGCTTGTCGCTGCATTCCGGTGCACGAAGAAGTTCTACGATGAGAACGAGGCATGGGTCAAGAAGATCGTAAAAGAATCCGACTGCCCGATGCTTATCGAGATCCTATCAGAGCGCGTCCACTACTGGGAGGCAAAGATCGACCTCGCAGCTATCGATGGCCAGAACCGCCCGATCGAGAACCCGACCGTGCAGATCGATGTCGAGAGTTCGACCCGTTTCAACATCAAGTACTTCAAGGACGACGGTACTCCCGTTTACCCGCCCATCCTCCACTGCTCCCCGACCGGGAGTGTCGAGCGCGTGATCTGTGCGATCCTCGAAAACATCTCGACCCAGAAAGTCCCGGCCCTCCCCACCTGGCTCTCACCGACCCAGGTGCGGGTCGTGCCGGTTGCCGAGCGTCACACTGCGTATGCACAGGAAATCTGCGACGCCTTGAACGCACAGAGCATCCGGTGCGATATCGATGACCGCGAGGAGAGTGTCGGAAAGAAAGTCCGTGAATCCGGTATGGACTGGGTTCCCTACGTGATTGTAATTGGCGACGAGGAAATGGCAAATAAGAAACTCACCGTCACCATCCGCAGGAAATCGGAGCCAAACAAGCCCTTCAAGGAGCAGATGACCGCAGATACCCTTGCTGCTGCTGTAAAGAAAGAGACTGCAGAAAAGCCGTTCCGCCCGCTCTATACCCCGCGCAAGCTCTCGCTTAAAGCGCGGTATATCTGAACCTTTTTTCTTTTTTAGGAAATGTCCGGTTTTATTATGACCAACCGGTTGAGCAGATGCGGTAGTCAGGCCCGGGGGACCGTGTCTGTCCTCCCGCAATCTCCGGACTAAAAAATATGAATTACCAGTTACCCTAAAAAAAACCGGGATTCTCGTAAGTGTGGAGGGCGTACCATCATAAAAAAAGTGCCCATGCCTACTGCGTCTGTCTGATTCTCCATTTTCCCGGAGGAATGATCATTTCGAATCGCGAGCCCACCCCGGCCACCCCTGTCTCTTTTATGGTAATGCCGGTGATTGCAAGAATGTCCCGGACCAGAAACAAGCCAAGGCCGGTTGACTTTGTGGAACCGGACGAGGTGGTAAAACCGCGTTCGAAAATCAGTTCCTTTTTATCCTGCGGGATCCCCACACCATCGTCCTCATAGACAAGTATGCACCCGGTCTTTACCGTCTCGCAGTGTATCCGGATATGCCGGACATGTACCCCGTGACGCAACGAGTTGTCGCAGAGGTTGTACAATACTTTGCCAAACATCGCGTCGGCAAAAACGGCAAAACCCGGCTTCGGCTCCTCAAATGCAATCTCTCCTACATCAAAGTGCGACCTGACATCGGCAAGGATGGGTCTGATCTCCTGCCAGATTGGGGCGGTTCCCCCCAGAGACTCATAATCCTTGGTAAAATCGATGTGGCGCCGGATGGCGTTTGCCGAGGTCTCGGCCTTGTCAATAAAGCCGATCAGCTGCGGGTCACGCAGGGACACCCGGAGCAGATCGAGATACCCCAGAACCCCGGTAAGTTTGTTCTGGATATCATGCCGGGTGATACTCGATAGGATGCCCAGTTTATGGTTGGCATACGCAAGCGCTTCTGCTACCTGTACCCGGTCGGTGATATCGTAGGCATAGATCCTGATGAGAGTCTGCTCGTGGGCAGAGCAGATCGATTCATGGAACGATCGTTCCTTGATCTGCACCACGCGATCTACCATTACCGTCTGCGCCGGATTGAGCGTTTTTCCAATCGTATCAAAGTCTGCCGGCAGGAATGCAGCCGGATCACCCGGAAGCCCGAGAGATGAGAGCACCGCAGCGGTTGCCGGGTTGGCATAGGTTATTGTTCGGTCCAATTGCACCTCGATAACCGGGTTGGGGTTCATATGCGGGTAGGATGCAAGCCTCAGGATCTCGCGCTCCGCCCGGTTATGTTCCGTCATATCGACTATAACGACAAGTTCCTGCCACTCCCCGCGAATGAAAAGCGCGATCAGGGTGATATGTGTCTCAAGGGTCGTGCCGTCAACTCTCGTGGTAACCCAGGGAAATGCCTGCGGCGTTCCTCCGCGAGCTGCCTCAAGGTACTCCCGTGCGGCATCGGCAGATTCCTTCCCGTCCGGCTGGTACCTTGGGGAATATTCAAGCAGGCTGTGCCCTATGAGTGCCTCGCGGGTACAGGCAAACAGCCGGGTCGCCGCTGCGTTGCAATCGGTAATATGGTCGCTTACAAGAAGGGTGGCATCTGCCGTGCTCTCAAAAATGGCCCGGTACTGCGCTTTTTCCTCCCTCAAAGCTACCTCTGCCACCCTGCTTTCGTGAATATCGAAGCAGGAGTACGTGATGCCGGTTTCCATCCCGACCGCCGCAGGGTCTGGTATACGGATCTCGCGGATCCACCGGTATTCACCGGTATGATCCCGAAGACGATACTCCCTCTCCAGCGGGTGACTGGAGTCACCCCGATCCCCGGTGGATTCCCTATAATGTTCGCGGTCTTCGGGATGGATTCCCTCCATCCAACCGTCTCTCATCTCATCGGCAGGAGCTCTTCCGGTAAACGTGAGCCACGCTTTATTGAAAAAGACAGATTTGCCTTCGGCATTAGATCTCCGGATGGGATTAGGCAGGCAGTCGAGAAGGGCAACCGCCATCTCCTGTTCCTGCACCCGTGCTGCTCCGGCTTTTTTCTGTCCGGTAATATCCCAGAGGATCAGGTTCATGGCGGCCCTGCCGTTTCGGTCGACAAAACAGGCGGCCCGGGCCGCCGCGTCAAACTGCGTTCCATCTGCCCTGATAAGCCGTAGTTCCCCCTGTGCAGTTCCATTCTTCTTGCACTCCCGCGCAAGTTCGACAAACCGGGGATCTCCAGAGCCCGCAAGACATCCATTTTCGGCCGAACGCAGCGTATCTTCAGTCTGGCCGAACAGCCGGCACGCGGCCGGGTTGGCGGCAATGATGGCACCCGCTGGCGTTGTGATCAGCGTGGGCGTGCTGCCGGTCAGAAAGAACGTGCAGTACTGCTGCCGCTCTTCTTCGAGCATATCCATGTGCTGTTTACGGTCTGCAATATTGGTGATAAAGACAGAGACGCATAACTCACCGGTGGTCTCATCGGTTATTGTCTGGAGGAAGAGTTCGACCGGCAGAATGGTGCCGTCCTTTGTATGGAGCGCGCCCTCGTAACGCTCCGGAGTTTTTGAAACTAGAATACGTGAGAACCGCTCTTCATCAGCCGGTTTACCCCCTGTAAGGAGGCGGGTTAACGGAAGTGCGAGCAGTTCGTCCTCAGTGTACCCGGATAAGGTGCAGAGCGCTGCATTTACCGCCCCGGTGCTTCCATCGGGAAAGACCGCGGCAAATGGGACGGATGCGGACTCGATCCCACTGGCAAGGAACCGGGTGCGTTCCCAACTGCCGTGGGATCCCCTGCCGGCCCGGCGCTGGAGTGTTTTTTTATCGAGCAGGTCAAGCGATGAGGAGAGCGTGGAGCCAAGGAGTGCGAGTTCTTCTGCCTCGGTCTCTGAGAATGCATCCGGTTCACCGGAGCAGATGGTGAGTATTCCGACGATCTCACCTTTGAGCCGGAACGGTACGGCCGCGAGCGAACGGTACCCATGCCGGAGTGCATCATCTCTCCAGAGTTCCGCAGCAGGACCGGTCCCGGTATCGCGGCAGACCCTGGCAGTGCCCGTGCGGATGGCGTCACCGGCCAGCTCATCCCCTTCCTGACCCGTATCGGCGATCCGGTATCCCTCTTTGGGCAGTTCTTCCCCGTTCCCGGCATGTGCCACGGGCCGGAGAATGCCGGCAGCGTGATCGAAGAGCCCAATCCACGCCATGCAGACAGCATCTTCACCGGCGGCGATACGGCAGGTCTCAGCAAGCAGCACCTCCAGCTCGCGGGTGTTTGTTGCGGCGGCGCTGACCTTTGAACTGATTGCATAGAGCCGGTTTGCCGCCCGTATCCGCTGGACGGTTGTTGTGCGGGCGGTAATCTCCTGAACTACCCCGATAATCCCTCCGATTTCCCCGGGAGCGTTCCGCAGGGGGGAAAAGATTGCCCGTGCCCAACCATGTTTCCCGGTTCCGGTATACTCATACCAGGAATCGGGAGTGGCGACAATCTCTCCGGCCAATGCACGCGCTGGTGGCGAATCAGGCCCGGTGCCGTTTAAGAATGGCAGCAGGTCAACAAGCTGCTTTCCGACTGCGTCCCGGGCAAGAATCCCGGTAATATCCTCCATTGCCGGGTTCCAGCCGGTGAGAAAAAGATCCGGTGTGCAGACAACGATCCCGTCGCGTGCCCCGGCAATAATGCCCTCTCTGGATGCGGCTGTTGCCTGAAGCGTCGCGGCTTCCTTTGCTTGTCCGGTGATATCGCTCAACGTGACAAACAAACGGGCGGCTTTCCCGGTAGGATCCCGGGCCACAGAACCATTGAGAGAGACAAAAGTAGTATGCCCGTCGTTACGGGCAAGAGTAAACCGTGCATCACGGATGCTGCCGGATTGTTCCAGTTCCTGGATACCGGCAAAAAACCGTGCCTGTTCTTCAGGGACGATAAATTCTCCAGGGAATTTCCCTATTATCTCGTTTTTGGGACACACCAGCAGCTCAGTGCCTGCCTGGTTGATGCCTGTAACACGGCCGTCCGGGGAGAGCGTCATGAAGGCGAATGGGGCCTGTTCGTAGATCTCCTCGAACTGGTCAGCCCGGTCAGTAAGGGCCCGCATCGCCACGTTCTCATCAGTGACGTCGTGGATGATTACCCCAATCTTTTTTTGATTGTCAGTATCAATGGCCCGTGCGGTTACGACTACTTCACGGATCCTGCCGTCTTTTGTCCGGTGCCGGGTCTCGAACGTCATCTGGCCTTTCCGCAAGATCAGAGGGATTAGTTCCCGTAGTTTCTGAGGTTCATCTGCTACCACCCAGTCGCCAGGCTTGAGTCCGGCAAACTCCTCCCGGGTATAGCCCAGCTGCCGGCAGGCTTCTTCATTGAACTCGAACGGAGTTCCGGTTTTGGGATCGAGAACAAGCATCCCGTCGGTTGCGGAATTAAGCAGCAGCCGGTGCAGGATCTCGCTCCCCCGCAGCACCTCATCGTTCTTCTTGTCTTCAGTAATCTCGGTCAGCAGGCCCTGCACACCAATACACCTGCTGTGATCTATCAGAGGGCTGCCTGATGCACGCACCCAGCGGGACTGCCCGCTCGTATCGGTTATCCGAAAGTCAAATGATGAAATAATTCCCTGTTTCACATCGGTAAAGTGGCGGGCGACAGAGGGAATATCCTCTGCGCAGACAAGCATGGCAAAATCTTTTCCGGTCACATCTTTTGGATCGTAGCCGAACCGGCTTATACGGGGGCTGGCATAAGTGATGGCTCCCTCATCATTGACCACATAGACTACATCCGCAAGGTTTTCAACGAGAGAACGATATGCCATCTCTGACTGGCGGAGTGCCTTCTCGCTCTGCCGCCGTGCCACGGCAGATCGTATTTTTGTTTCGAGTTCCGCAAACCGGATCCTGGGCGAACCCCCTTTCTGGATGTAAAAATCAGCGCCGGCATTAAGAGCCTCGATCGCAACATCTTCTCCGCCTTTGCCGGTAAAAAGGATAAACGGTATCCCGTTACAGCGTGGACGGAGGTATTTTAAAAGTTCTATGCCGTCCATCTCGGGCATCTGGTAATCAGCGACCAGCGCCTCGTACCGCTCAACTTTCAGTTTTTCTATCGCTTCGCGTGCCGAGGTGGCAGTGTCGACCCGGAACTCGCCTCCCCGCTCCATAAAATCTTTTGTCACTTCAAGGAGCGCTGATTCATCGTCAACGTATAAGACCGAGATCATGGCTACCTCCGGCGGAGCCGGATCGAAAACTTACGTATATTTCCATCGTTTTTCAATATAGATAATGGTGTATGTCACGTTTGTGCCTGCCCGGCATCGTGGCGAACAAAAATTAAGCACAATAACCTGGTTAAAGGCAATCCGTCACAAAAAAAGGCGGCACTGCAACCTGTACCGGATGATTATTCAAGAAAGTGTCTGATGGTGGTTTTGAGTTCGTCAAAGGTGACCGGTTTCTGGAGAATTCCCAGTTTTGGATCATGAAGGGCTGCCATCTGCCCGGGAACCATGGGCGAGGCAGTAAAAAGGATTACGGGGATCTCCCGCAGGTTGTTCTCCGCCCGCAGATTTTCCAGGAACTCCCAGCCGGAGAGGGGTGACATCATGATGTCAAGCAGGATCAGAGCCGGCGGCTCTGATCTGACATTGGCCAATGCATCGAGTCCGTTAGTGATAAGGACCGGCTCGTATCCCAGTTTTTTCAACAGGATATCCATAAGGTCGAGAGTTGGCTGGTCGTCCTCGACAACAACAATCTTACGTATCATGGCGATCACCTTTGTCCGGTCGTTTTTTCGGGATATGGATGGTAAACGTGCTGCCGATGTTTACCATACTGTCTACGCTGATGTATCCCCCGTGCAGATGGATATACTTTTTTGAAATCGCTAGTAACTGCCCGGTATCTCCGGTGCTGGGCCGGCGGGAACCAGCACACCCGTCATTTTCGGGTTTGAAGATCTCGTCAAGCTGGGCCTCAGTAATACCTACGCCGTTGTCCCGGATCGAAAGCCGGTGGAACGGAAGGGCGGGAGAGTCGGCATATGACGAGATCCAGATTTTCTTTGGCGGTTTGGAATAACTTACCCCGTTTGCAAGAAGCACATCGATGACATAGGATAACTTCTGGCGGTCGGCCTCAAACGTTAGGTCGGGGGGGACATCGATCGCAATCTCTGCCTTGAGTGCATAGCCCCCGTTCGCGATGATGGCATCGATCATTTCCCGGACGGAAAAGATCGAATAATCAAGGCTGGTCTCCTCCCCATCCAGTACTGATAGTTCCAGCATCTGGATGATAATCTGGCGTTCGCGATCCACACTTTTTGAGCACTTTTCAAGGATCTGCCGGGTCTCCCCGGTCACACCGAAAGCCTGCGGATCCTGGAGAATCAGATTGAGATACCCCATAATCGGCTGGAGCGGTGTCCTGAGCTCATGGGCGACGGCACTCATTATTTCGTGCCGCCGTTCTCTGGTCTGCTCGACCCTCTCGCGGTACTCTTCCCATTCGGTGTTGTCGATGATGTTGATAAGACCGGCCGGCCGGTTGTTCCGGGTGATGGGGGTAAAGTAGAGAACTGCCCGCCGGATCTCACCTTTCTTTGTGGCAAACCGGAACTCTGCCCGGTCCGGTACCGGCGCTAATGCATCCCAGCGGCCGGCAAAAGTCATAAACCGTTCCCGGTCCTCATCAAGGACGTTGTCAGCAAGATCGCTACCTGTGTATTCGGCCGGTTCATACCCGGAGATGGTGGAGAAGGCCGGGTTGGCAAAGAGAATTCTCGTATGTTCGGTAATCACAAGGCCGGTGGGCGAGTTTTCCGTCACCTGACGGTACTGGGTTAAACTGTCGGCAGCTACCTGCCGGGCCAGTCTCTCGGCATTGATATCGATAACCGAACAGCTGACTACGGTGTCATCGATTCGGCTCCAGGAGAGATTAACCCAATGGGGCTCCTTTGTTTTTGTGGCAAAGCAGGTCTCAAAATTCCGGATGTTTTCTCCGGATCCCAGATGCTCAAAAAACTGACGCTGAAAGTCGTGGGAAAAGAAGAATTCAGAGAATGTCATCCGGCCGAGCTCTTCGGGGGTATAGCCGAGCATCGCTGCAACCTGCTGGTTGACAAGCCGGATCACAAAACTGTTCTTGTCAAAAAGGATGACCCCCAGAAGCGAGTTCTCAAAAATGCTGCGGTAACGGGCTTCTGACACCCGGATGATGTTCGTGAAGTATGCGACGCCAAGCGCGACGCAGATGAAGAGGACGGCCTGGCCTGTGGCTGACCAGAGCGCGAGCAGGTCCGGGAAGAGCGAGAAGTATACGAGACATTCATACACGATGCCGCAAAGGCCGGCAAGAACGATCCCGCGCCGGGGATAGAAATAGGTCGTGTACAGGATGGGGAAGTAGAAGAGCTGGGGACAGATGGCCCCGACATCCGAAACGAGAGCAATCGCCGTAATCAGGATGGATACGAGCGTAAGCGAGACAATAACCGAGAAGCGGACAATATCCGTGTGAGTGAACCGGTGTCCCCGAATAATGATCTGCCGCTCCATTGCTAGTGCGATTTAACGTTAGTAGCGTATAAATCTGTCATTATTGTTCCCGCACTTTTTATACAATAAAATCCGGGGGATCACCGTACGAGGGGTCGGAGTTTTTCAATCACCCGGTTGACCTGCGCGACCGACGTGCCAATATAGGCATCCGGTGCGAGGAGGGTAACAAGATCGTCCCTCGAACAGAACCGGATCACCTCAGGGTCTGCGCCAAGCACATCAGCAAGCGGCCGGCTTTCGGCAAGTGCCTGCATACTTGCCATCCGCACACGTTCGTGGGCGTCCTGCCGGTTCATGCCGCGCCGGGTGAGTTCGATCATCACGGATTCTGCCATGTTGATCCCGTGGAGGAACGCGAGGTTACGCCGGATTGCTGAACGGTTAATCACCAGCTTGTCGAGCACGGTCGTCATGATCTTAAGACAGTGATCGGTAAGGATGGATGCTTCGGGAAAGATCACCCGTTCGCAGGAGGAGTTGGTGAGGTCCCGCTCATCCCACAGCGTGTTGTTGAGGAGCGCAGGTTCGACGGAAGAACGGATAATCCGCGCGAGGCCGCAGACCTGTTCGGATTTTATGGGGTTTCTCTTGTGCGGCATCGTGGATGAGCCCACCTGTTTTGCGCCGAATGCCTCCTCCACCTCTCCGATCTCGGTGCGCTGGAGCGAGCGAATCTCGACGCCAATCTTGTCGAGAGTGGTTGCAACATTGGCAAGGAACATGAAATACTCCGCGTACCGGTCGCGTGAGATCACCTGGTTTGAGACATCCACGGAAGTGAGATGGAGCAGCTGCATCATCGTCACCTGCACGTCCATCCCCTTTGGCCCGATCGCGGCCTGCGTCCCCACCGCGCCGGTCATCTGTCCGACCGCGACCCGGGGGCGCAGCTGTTCCAGTCGCTCGATGTGCCTTCCTACCTCGCTTGCCCAGATGGCAAACCTGAGGCCGTAGGTAGTCGGCACTCCCTGCTGCCCGTGGGTTCTCCCGACTGCCACAAGGGTCGTTGTCTCCCCGGCTCTTTGAATCAACACCCCGAGAAGATTACGCAGTTTTGCATCGATAAGGTCCATTGCCTGTGCCAGCTGGAGACCGGTTGCCGTATCGAGAATATCGTTTGATGTGGCACCGTAGTGTACCCATCTCCCCGAATCGCCGCAGACCTCAGTGATAGATTTCACGATCGCCATCATGTCGTGGCTGATCTCTGCTTCGATCTCTTTTGCACGAATAAGGGATGCCTTCTGTGCGTTCTGTGCGATCTCCCCGGCCGCTGCCCCGGGGATCAGGCCATGGGCTGCCTCTGCCTGTGCCAGCGCGACTTCCGCGGCAACGACACAGGAGAACCGGTTCTCCTCGCTCCAGACGGCTCGCATCTCCGGTGTGCCGTACCGGTATTCGATGGGGTGGACTGCCATGAGAACAGATGGGTTGTACGGGAATATAGCGGTTGAGGATCGTAAGGGAAAATGGAAGAAATCCAAAAATGTTGCACGGTGAATTAAAGGCCGAAAATAAATGATATCCCTATAATCAGGTCCGGGGAAATATCCTTCCCATAATGAGCTCTCGAATAGGGGATCTTCTCCTGCACCCGCACACATTATTTTCCGGCAAATCTAACGAAATAGTCAACCTGATCCCGCCGTTTGCTCTTGTGGGTGCGGAGCGGTTTTTATCGCAATAATTCATGTGCTTTTTGTGGTTACCTCCGGCCTTTTGGATCAAAAGTCCGAAACGCAGCAGTCAGTTGTGCATCTGATTATCAAATGAGCAATTGATTATCAAATGTACATCTGACAAAAATCCGGATCTTCACGACGGACGAATCCGGGCAGGGGTGGGGGGGGTCCCCTTTTTTTAAAAAGCCCGGGCCGATTGTTTTTCGAAATGATGCGATGCGACCCTGCAAGGGTCACCGGATCGCGGGCGATAAGATACACGTTCCCTCAGTCCCACACCCATAAAACATCCGGGTGCCAATGGTACTCCAGCAATGGACAGCTTCGATCCTTTCTTCCCGTATGCGGAATACCGCCCCCACCAGCGCGAAATGCTTGCATTTGCTGCAGAGGTCGCCCGGGAGGGCGGGATCGGTATGATCGATGCGCCGACCGGGAGCGGGAAGTCGAGCGTGGTTGCATCACTTCTTGCGGAGCGCAAAAACCGGAAAATTGTGATCGCTGTCCGCACGGTCAGCCAGCTCACCACCTTTATCCGGGAACTGGCGCTTGTCAAAAAGAAACAGCCGAAGTTAAAGATCGTGTACCTGGTCGGGAAAAAGAGCATGTGCCCTCTGGGTGGCGAAGGCGACGTGTACCGGCGCTGCGAGGGGGTCAAGACATTTTCCTCCTCGCTCATGCGCGACCGGGCGGAGAAAGGGGCCCTTGTCCCGATAAAAGATCCCTTTATTGTCCAGCAGATACGGAGAATGGACCGGGAGCACCCGCTTATCTGCCCGTATTTTATCGCGAGCAAGATGTTCGTGCCCGGGGACACCGGGGGCCTCAAGATGGTGCCTTCGACAACGGTGCGCTCGAAGTCCGAGCGGGTGCTCACGGATCCTGTCCGACCGCAGGAACTGGCCGGTTTTGCCGGTGATATCTGCCCGTATGAACTGATGATGCACGCCGCAAAGAACGCGGACGTGATCATCCTCAATTACCACCACCTCTTCGATCGCGAGATCCGTGAGCAGCTCTACGCAAACCTCAATGTCGAGTCGCAGGACGTGATGCTCTTAATCGACGAGGCCCACAACTGCGGGGATACGATCCAGTCGATCGAAAGCATCGGGCTTGCGGAAAAGGATCTTGAGCAGGCCATCCGCGAGCTCTCGGGCATGAAACGCCACCACAAGGGAGCAGAAGCTGTTCAGCATGTCCTTCCCCGGCTCACCGAGTTCATCCGGGGGCTCGCCAACTCGACAGAACCCGAGGACTGGTTCGATCCCGGTATCTTCGATCGGATGATCGTCAAAGGCTCGCTCTGGAAGGACATGGACGATATTGTCGACGAACTTATGGGCCTTGCCGAGACGATCCGGGACAGGAACCAGAAGGCCGGCGAGTTCCGCGAGACGGCGATCGAGCGCCTGACCGTTTTCATGTACCGGCTCTCCCAGTCCTCGAATAACCCCGCATACCTCACGGTTTACAAAAGGACTGAAGAGGGGATCATCCTTGAGGTGCGAAATATCGATCCGTCCGCCCCGCTCACCGAGATCTGCTCATCACATGCCTGCTGTATCATGATCTCGGGCACGCTCTCACCGGTCGAAAGTTACCGGCGCCTCTATTTCAATAACGCGAAGGTGGCCACCCTTGCGCTGCCCAATTCGTTCCCAAAGAAGAACAGGCTCATCTGCTGCGCGACCGATATCACCACTGCCTATTCCCTACGGCAGAACAAGGAGAACACGGACCGGATCGTGCGGTACATTGCCGCGTTTGCGGCGCTTAAGAAAAACCGGGCGATCTACTTTCCCAGTTACCAGATCCTCGAATCATACGCATCGCTCGCCGCCGATACGATCAGCCGTCGGAAAATCTACATCGAGCCCCGGGACGCGGCAGGTGCCGGCGCTGTACTCAATGAGTTCCTCTCCCTTCCCACGCAGGGAGAGTCCGGGATCATGTTTGCCGTGTGCGGCGGTAAGTGGAGTGAAGGACTGGACTACCGGGGAGAGATGCTCGCCGGTGCGATGGTTATAGGTCTCCCGCTTGCTCCCTTTAACCGGGTACGGAAGATGGTCATCGAGTACTTCCGGCACAAGTACGGTGAGGAGGGAGAGTTCCTCTGTTACACGTTGCCGGCGATTAACAAGGCGCTCCAGGCGCTCGGGCGCGTGCTGCGCACTCCCGAGGATCGCGGGGTGCTCGTGCTCGGCGAGCGCCGGTTCCTTGAAAAACGCGTGAAATCGGCGCTGCCTGTCTGGATACAGGAAGAGATGATCGAGTGCGACAGTACGCAGTTCCGCGAGGTGATCGCGAAATGGAAGTGACCGGGGGATCCTGCCGGCTCGGTCTCTGGCATGTCCATGTCTGGTGGAGCGGGGATACGATTCACCGTATCCGGTTTGCTCCCACGGGCATCCCCGGCCCGGTCCCGCCGCCAATCCTGAAATACTGCGCCGGCCATCCTGTGGACCTGTCTGGGCTCGCAACCATAGCCTGCGAAGGAGATACCGTCTCTGCCCGGATCTACCGGGCCGTCCGGAAGGTGCCGTATGGCAGCACCGCAACGTACGGGCAGATCGCGGCACTGGTAGGCACCTCGCCGCGTGTCGTTGGGCGTGCGATGGCGCATAACCCGACACCGCTCGTTGTGCCCTGCCATCGGATCGTGGCGGCAGACGGTATTGGCGGGTTCTCTCCGGCACTTGAGATCAAGGAACTGCTTCTTGTGCTGGAGCAGAAAGGCAAAAAACGGGCGGGGCAGTGAACAGGATGTGTGGTTATCTGCCAGACTCTTTCGGTATCTCTAATTGCCACCCGGGAAAATATTGTAATGGTTCTGGAGTACCCTGATGCGATCTGCGGTAATACTTGCGGGAGGCGAGGCACGGAGGGCAAATGGCCAGGAAAAATACTTCTTTACGTACGAGGGAAAGACGTTCATCGAACGGCTGGTCGGTTCGCTCTCGGGAGTTGTGGATGAGATTGTTATTGTCGCCCGCAACCCAGTGCAATGCACCCGTTTCCGTGAGATCGACGGTGTTACCTGCATAAGCGACATCCGGCAGGGTCTTGGCCCTATCGGCGGGCTTCACGCCGGTTCTCTTGCGGCAAAGGGAGAACTTGTCTTTGTATCGGCCTGTGATATGCCCTGCATCGAAACCGCAGTAATCTCATATCTTTTCGAGGCCATTGGCCAGCACGAAGCGGTCATCCCCCAGTGGAATGAATGGATGCTTGAACCCCTTCACGCAGTTTACCGTCGGACTGCTCTCCTGACCTATCTGGAAGGCCACACCTCCCTCTCGCTGCGTGCCATGATCCAGTCCATGGACACCCGGTACATCCCGGTTGATGAACTGCGGGCTTTCGATCCGGATCTCAGAACGTTCACGAACATCAACAAGCTCGAAGAACTGGAGCATATCAATCGCTCTTCGTCAGAAGAGTTCGGAGAAAAAATCCCATAAGTGCCCCGCAGGTGCGGGTGATGGCATAGAGAGAGTACGAGGCGATTGCCTGGAATACTCTCGCATATTTTTAGATCCCTTCCTCTAACATTATATGTATTAAGATTCACAGTTGAGTAACGAAGTGTAGTGGCAGGTTGAGTCTCGTCCCTGTCATATGGGAGCATACAAGTAAATGGGACCATTCTCATGCGATAAGGAGGAAAGGCTGCAACTCTTTATCGTGGCCATAGCATCGATCAGTGCGATCCTCGGCACCCTCATCTCCCTCACCCATGGCATCTCTTCGGTCTTCCCGTTTCTTTATATCTTCCCCATTATCTGTGTCGTCTATTTCTATCCGCGGCGTGCTATCCTCTTCGCGCTTGCCATCAGTATCATCTATATTATCCTTGTATACCTGCTCGGGGCGTTCGATCCCATCCTTGTTGCCATTTCCACCGCATGGTTTGCCATATTTATCACCCTTGCTGTGGTTGCATCTTCCTACGCGAACGGGCTCCTGGAAGAAAAAGTGAGGATCCGGCATATCATGGAAAATAACCGGGAGGGAATCTTCTGTTTTGACCCCGGCACCCTGCGTATCCGTAGGGTCAACCAGAAATGTGCTCAGTGGCTTTTGTATTTCCGGGAAGATCTTGAGGGCAGACCGGTCAATACAGTGTGGATGGATTCGGATTCACAACAGCGGTTCATTGATGAGGTAAAGGTTAAAAAAACCGGCGTGATGTCAGAATCCCTTTTCCGGCAGAAAAATGGCGGCATGCTCCGCTGCATTATTTCCCCCCTCTACGTGACAAAGGATACGGTACTCTGTTCAGTTACGAACGTTACGGATGCAAAAGTTGCCGATGAGGAGATCCGCCAGACGCTTGAAGAACTTGAACGGCAGGTGCGGGAACGCACCGCGCATCTCGAAAAGATAAACGAGGACCTGCGGGCTGAGATCATAGAGCGCCGTACACTTGAACATTCTCTCCTGTTAGGGGAACACAGGGACGATTCCGGATGCGAAGGAAAGAAACAACCATGACCGGGGATTTTGCTCCGGTAAAAAAGCAGCAGATATACTGGACGGTCACGATCATTATCGCGCTTCTCGTCACCATATCGTCTACAATCTATTCCCTCTCCCGTGGCATTTACGATGTTTTCCCGTTCATCTATTTCCTCCCCATCATCCTGTTTGTCTATTTCTACCCGGAGCGGGGTGTGCTCTTCTCACTTGGGATCAGCACGGTGTATCTCCTGCTCGTTTACTTTTACAGCGGTTTTAACCCAAATGCCGTTGCGGTCTCGACTGCGTGGTTTGTGGTGTTCGTCACCATCGGTGCTGTTACGTCATCCTTTGCCGCGGGACTGCGCGAGGAGGAACGGAAATACCAGGGTATCTTTGATAACTCCCTGACGGGTATCTTCACGTTCGATCGGGACACCCTGAAACTTACTGAGATCAACGGGAAATGTGCACAGATGCTCAGGTACGAGATCCCAGAACTCATCGGTACGGATCTGTCGCGCATCATGCCTGATAAAGAAAGTCGTAACCGGTTTGTCCGGCAGATCCAGGAAGGCCGGGAGACCGGAGACATTGAATTACACTTTACCGCCCGTGACGGAACGATACGTCAGTTTCTGGTCTCTGCATCGGTCACCCCGGGCAATGTCGTGATTTGCTCTGTGATTGATATTACGTCCCGCAAAATGGCAGATCAGGTGATTGAGAGGGCACGGGATGACCTTGAGCGCCGGGTGACCGAACGGACCCGGGAACTCCTGCGGGCAAATGAGGAACTCGTGGCCGATATCGAGGAACGCAAACGTTTCGAGGCAGCAATTCGGCTTGCCAACCACAAACTCAATACCCTCTCCAGCATCACCCGCCACGATATCCTCAACCAGATTACCGCAATGGTGATGTATCTCTCGCTCATCCAGGAAGTGGAGACCGACCCGGCCCTCCACGAGTACCTCGGAAAGATCGAGGAGAGCACCCGGAGAATCCAGAAGCAGATTCAGTTCACGCGTGATTTCCAGGACATCGGGGAGAGCAAGTTCCGTTGGCACAACATCGGCACGACCATCAAAGAGGCAACTGCCTGGATAGATCTCAAAGATGTGACGCTCGACCTGCATGTCGATGATCTTGAGATCTTTGCAGATGCGGGGCTCTCAAAAGTATTTGCAAACCTGATAAAAAATGCGCTTATCCACGGCAAGCACGTAACCGCGATCCGGTTCTTTTTTAATGAAACCAAAAATGATCTGGTTCTCTCATGCGAAGACAACGGGGTCGGCATCCCCGAAGATGCAAAGGAGCGGATATTCCGTCGTGACTATTCGCGCAATACCGGATACGGGTTGTTTTTGATCGTGGAGATCCTTGGTATTACCGGACTTTCCATAAAAGAAACAGGTACTCCGGGAAACGGGGCAAAGTTCGAGATTCATGTCCCAAAAGGAAGTTACCGGGTTGTCCAAAAGACCAATAGGCCGGCCTCCTGACATTGATGCAACCGGTACTCTTCCTGATTGTTTATACCAATATTTGTCACAGGACCCGGGACTCAGTACTTCTCAAAATTTTTCTTTACACACATCAGAATTTTTTAATAGGACTTGCCGAAGCGATTCACGATCCATTGGGGGTACCCCCCTCAACCAGCCCGGGGTGGCACCCCCCGCTCCCAAAAATGAGAGGTACCCCCCGACCGATTTTTTAAAAGCATGATACCCCCACCCCCCACTTGTTACCCGGGAGTGGGGGGTGTCACCTTTGTACAAATGCGGGGGAGTACCCCCTCCTGACATAAAGGAGAATGGCGGCTGCCAAAAAAGGGTTCTCCCGCTTCCAGATCTGGCTCATACGAATTTTCGGCGGTTGTTCTTTTACCGTGAAAATAGAGAAGTACTGGGACTCACTATAAAGACCTCTTGGTCCGGGGGAAATAGTACCGGTCAGATATTCTTCTTCCTGCCGCTTGCGTCCCGCAGGTAGTGCCCGAACTCACTCTTTTTGAGTTGATCCCCGGAAAATATCGGCCCGTCCCGGCAGACCCGGAGGCCATCCGGGTCGATACAGCAGGAACCGCAGATCCCAATCCCGCATTTCATGTAACGGTGGAGGGAGAATTCTGTCCGGGATGCAAATCCCAAACCATCGATTTTTGCAAGCACGGCCCGCATCATCGGTTCCGGCCCACAGACAGCGATACGGTCATACGTGGCAAGAGGAAGGTCATTCATAAGATCAGTCACGAACCCGTGCTGTCCCAGCGTCCCATCGTCAGTTGCGATCAGGACATCGGTGCTTTCGTCCAGCTGGTCGATAAAGAGCAGTTCTTTCTCGGTCCGTGCGCCCAGAAGCATTGTCATTACACAGTCAGAACGGGCGAGCGGCAGGAGGGGTGCCGCCCCGACACCCCCGGCGATGGCAAGCATCTTCTCACCTTTGGTAAACCCGTTGCCGAACGGCCCCCGGATACCCAGCGATTTACCTGCTGCAAGATCGAACATGGCCCCGGTCGCGTCACCGACTTTTTGGACAGTAATGCTCTTTGCCGAGGAAAGTGCCATAGGTACTTCGTCCACGCCCGGCACCCAGACCATGACGAACTGCCCGGGTTCAAAGGAAAACTCACGGTCAAAGAAGAATGTCTTTACCGAGGGCGTTTCGTTTTTTATCTCAGCGATGGAAACCTGCACGGGTAACTGGTCATCCATGGGCGCACCCCACGATCTCTTCGGGTACTATGCCATTTTTCGCGTACAGCTCGCTTTTTATGGTCTCAAAAATCCCGATATCCCTTTGAACCGCACTGCCGATCTCGACCGCCCGGGCGCCGGCCATCATCATCTCGATCACATTGTCCGCAGTCGAGACTCCCCCGCACCCGATAATGGGGATAGTGCAGGCCTCGTAGAGTTCATACACGCAGCGGACAGCAACCGGGAATATCGCATTTCCCGAGAGCCCGCCGTACCGGTTGCCGAGCACCGGTTGCCTGAGTGCTGTCGAGATGCGCATGGCTTTTACCGTGTTGATGGCGACGATCGCAGTCGCCCCGCCACGTTCCGCCGCCTTTCCAATTGTGGTAATATCGGTCACATTCGGGGTGAGTTTCACCCATGTCGGTATTCCGAGCGCACTCACCGCGTGGGTACATGCCTCCACAAGTGCAGGATCGACACCGATCGCCGCCCCGTAGCCTTCCGCATGGGGACAGGAAAGGTTGAGTTCAAAGCCTGCGGCTTTTCCCTTAAACCACCCGGCGACTTCGGCAAATTCCTTCGGGTTCCCCCCGAAAATGCTGACAATCACCGGTTTATTGTTAAGCGATTGTAGTTCCTCGGTAAAATCCCTAGATGGGTTCGGGAGCCCCATGGCATTTAAAATCCCGTTGTCAAGCACAGCAACACAGGGACCTGCATGCCCATTCTTTGGCTGCGGGCCAATGGACTTGGTTACCACGCCTCCGGCGCCCCGGGTAAGCATCCTTGATAAGGATGCTCCGGTTGTCCCGAGAACCCCGGCGGCAAGTATGAGGTGGTTGTCAAGTGCGACACCACCGACCGTCACCGGACCCGTCCTGAGTACGACCATCCATCACAAGATGGACGTGATAAATAATAAAGAGCATCTGTGTTTAGAGGACTTGGTATCACCTTGTCGGTAGTCACTTAAATTCAGGAGATACATACCTAATACTGGACGAAAAATGGTGCGGCTTGCGGTAGTGGGTGTCGGGAGAATCGGAGGGGAGGTTGCCTATCTTGCTGCCGCGATGGGACTCGTAGATGAACTTGCCCTGTATGATCGCACCAGCATCCTGCTCAAGGCCCAGGTGCTCGATATCCAGCATACCGGTCTCCCAATCGATATTATGACCGATACCAGCGCTATACGGGATGCCGATATCTGCGTCTTTGCGGCCGGCAGGCCCCGAACACCTGCCGTGAAGACCCGGGCAGACCTGCTTGCCGTAAACCTCCCCGTGACCCGACATTGCGCCCGGTTGCTTGACGGGTTTTCCGGCCTTCTTATCACGGTGACAAACCCTATGGACGTGAACAATTTTCTCCTGCACCATCTCACCGGCATTCCCCGGGAACGGTGTATCGGGTTTGGCGGACAACTGGACAGTGCACGGTTCGCGCTTTCCCTTCGCATGCGGGATATAGAGGGCCCGGCCGCTGTCCTTGGCGAGCACGGGGAGTACCAGGTACCAGTCTTTTCCCGGCTCAAAAAACCGGTAGCCGATGAGCGACGTGATGAGATCACGAGCGAACTCCGTGGTGCAAGCATGGAAGTGATTAAAGGAAAAGGTGGGACTGTCTTTGGTCCGGCATACCATATCGCCTCTCTCCTGCGGATGCTGCTTGCCGATACACGGGATACAGTTCCCTGCTCATCGGTACTTGAAGGAGAGTATGGTATTTCCGGGTGCTCGCTTGGAGTTCCGGTCAGGGTCGGGCGGGAGGGTATCCACGAGATCGTGCAGTGGGATCTTGACGAATGGGAAAAGGCAGGAATGGCACAGGCCGGGACATTTGTCCGGGATCTCTGCCGCACGGTGGTGCCTTAGATCATGCCTGCACAGGCCATAAGATCCGCAGAAACCCTGACCGTTACCCGCACCCTTGAGGAGTCCGGTTTACTGACCATCGCGATCAACCAGGTGGAATACAGTAACAGTCCCGACGGGCCAATCATCCATATCTTCGGGCGTGACAAGGAAGGGACGGCGCACCGGATTGACGTGACCGGGTTTCTCCCGTACTTCTATGTACCCGAGGATCAGGTGGGCCAGACACTTTCCCCCAATGTGACTATCGAGCCCGATACTATCTACCGATCGATCCGTGGCGAAAAACTCAAACGGCTGTATACTGTCCGGCCGGGTGACGTGCGGGATCTCCGGGAACGGTACCGGCATTTCGAGGCCGATATTCCCTTTGCGACCCGGTTCATGATTGATAGCGGGCTCACCGGTGCCGTATCAACTGCAGAAACGACTGTGGATTACCACGAACTCGTGCCCACAGAGATTGACGCGCCGGCCCGGGTCTGCATGATAGATATCGAATGCGAAGATGAGCGGGGTTTCCCGGACACCCAGCGGGATGCGATCATCTGCATCACTTGCCATGACTCGTTTGACGACGATTACGTCACCTTCTTGTTCGGCGGCGGGGTGATGCCTGCCGAGATCGCGGAAAAGGAAACCGCAGGTGGTCTCGTAAACGGCTGTTTCCGGAAAGGCACCCACACCATCTGCACGTATGCTGACGAAGTCTCCATGCTCAAAGCATTCGGCGCGTATATTGCCAAGCGTGATCCGGACGTTCTGTCAGGGTGGAACTTTGTCGAGTTCGATATGCCCTATATCACCGGGAGGATGGAGAAACTGGGTCTCTCGCCGGTCATGCTCGCCCGCCTGCCCGGCATGACCGAGAGGAACGCGCTCCGCGGCCGGGCGCTCTTCGATCTCCTTACCGGTTACAAGAAGATGCATTCGACCCAGAAGGAGTCCTACCGGCTCGATGCGATAGCCCAGGAGGAGGTTGGGGAGAGCAAGGTGAGATACACCGGCACGGTCTCCGATCTCTGGAAGAAGCAGCAGGCACTTCTTGTCGAATACAACTACAAGGATGTCGAGCTCTGTGTTGCGATCAACAAAAAGGATAACATCGTCGGTTTTTACCGGGAGATCGCCCGCTACGTCGGGTGCCCGCTTGACAAGACCCTCAATTCATCGAGCGTGATTGACGTCTACATCCTAAGGAAGGCCCACGGGAAGTATGTCCTGCCTTCGAAGGGTTTTGCAAATGCCGAGGAATTTGAAGGGGCGACAGTCTTTGAACCGAGCAGAGGTGTGCGGGAGAACGTTGTGGTGCTCGATTTAAAATCGCTCTACCCGATGGCGATGATGACGATCAACGCTTCGCCCGAGACAAAAGATCCCGACGGCGAACTTGTGGCCCCGAATGGCATCCGGTTCAAAAAGCAGCCAGACGGGCTGACCCGGAGTATCCTCTCGGAACTTTTAAAGGAGCGGGACGCACGAAAAAACCTCCGCAACACCTTCCCCTATGGCTCGCCGCAGTACCTCCTCTACGACATGCAGCAGAACGTACTCAAGGTGATCATGAACACCTACTATGGGGTCTCGGGCTACACCCGGTTCCGGCTCTTCGACAGGGAGATCGGCGCTGCGGTTACCTCGGTGGGCCGGGCGATTATCGAGCACACCCGGCGCGTCATCGAGCAGCAGGGCTACAAGGTGATCTACGGCGATACGGATTCCTGCATGGTTCAGATCCCGCCGCTCGACCGGGAAAAAACCATCGAGACGGCCCGGATGCTCGAAAAACAACTCAATGCGAGTTACCAAGATTTTGCAAAGCGTGAACTTAATGCCGACACCCATTACTTCTCGATCAAGTTCGAGAAGATCTATGCCCGGTTCTTCCAGGCGGGAAAGAAGAAGCGGTACGCGGGACGACTCGTCTGGAAGGAAGGAAAAGACGCCGACCAGATCGACATCGTCGGGTTCGAGATCCGGCGCAGCGACACGCCGCAGATCACAAAAACCGTCCAGTCAAAAGTAATGGAGATGATCCTTGCAGGTACGGACTATTCCGAGATCAAAGCATATCTCGGCGGTATTATTACCAGGTACCGTGCCGGGAAGTTCACGCTTGACGAGGCCGGCATACCGGGCGGGATCGGCAAATCCCTTGACGATTACGAGACCGATGATGCCCAGGTCAGGGGTGCCCGGTATGCCAACCAATACCTGCATACGGAGTTCGGGAAGGGCAGCAAACCAAAGCGTGTCTACATAAAAGCCGTGACCGGGAAGTACCCCAAGACCGATGTGCTCTGCTTTGAATATGCCGATCAGGTGCCAAAAGAGTTTGTCCCCGACTGGGAGCTGATGCTTGAAAAGACCATTGAGCAGCCGATCTCCCGGATTATCGAAGCACTCGGCTGGAGCTGGAAGGATGTCGATCCCTCGCACACGACGCTTGCCCAGTGGGGTTTCGGATAAGGTTATAGCCGCGATCGATTGGCCCGTTCCTTCCATCTTTTATCGTGGCATGCAAACAGGCCCTATTAACCCGTGAAATACCCGGTATCTGTTGATAAAGGGATAAATATCCAAAAAACGGTGATTTATCACCCCGCCGTTAAAATGCCGCTCTCATTACTTATATTTAGTAAAATGCAAACCAAAAATTGTTAATACCAATTTGTGCAATGTGAAATTATTGACGGGGAAGGAACGGAAAGAGCGTTTGAAAAGTGTTTCTCACAATAGTGGTTCATATTTGAAGGTGCAAATTAATGACAGGTCAAACATCTCCCTTTGGGGAACGTGAAGAAAGTTTTGTGGATCTCTGGCTATTCATTATCGTCACCACAACCATCCTTGCGCTTCTCGTGAACATCCTCGCGCTCTATTACGGCACCGTGGCTGTCGCAACAAACCTTCTTTATATCCCGATTGTGATCGCAGCGTACTGGTATCCCCGCTGGGGGATCTTGTATGCCGCCGTGATCGCTGCCATCTATCTCGGAATAGTTGCAGTTATCACGGGCGGATCCCTGGGAGAACTGGCTGCTGCATTTGTCACCTGCGTTGTCGTGATAGGTGTTGCCGCCGTCGTCGCCAGCCTTGCAATCCACATGCGCAGGAATGAGATTAAATACCGGGGTATCTTTAACCATTCTGAAGCCGGGATAGGCCTCGTGAACAGTTCCGATCGCATGATAAAGGAAGTAAACCGGCGGTTTGCCGACACGCTTGGTTATGACCCCGCAGAGATTGTCACCATACCCTTCACGCGGCTCTGGTCCGACGTGACAGACCGGGACCGGTTTTTCCAGATTCTTTCCAATCAGGGTAGTGTGGAAAATCTTGAGACCCGGTTTATGACAAAGACCGGGACATCCCGGTGGGTTCTGCTCTCTTCCGGTATGCTCCCGGACAACCAGTTTGTCTGTACCATTGTGGATATCACGGCCAGAAAGCAGGCAGAGGAGGCGCTTATAATAAAAGATCATGCGATTAGTTCCTCCATCAATGCGATTGCTATTATGGATCTCGATTTCACGATCACCTACGTGAACCATTCCCTTGTAACCATGATGAAATACAATGATGCACATGAATTATTTCATAAAACCTTGTGGGAATATGTCGCGTCCAAAAAGGGGATCGACGCGATAAAGGATGCACTCCACTGGAAAGGTAGCTGGTTTGGAGAGATCCTCATTTATAAAGCCAACCAGACGCCGTTTTATATCCTGCTCTGGATCAACCTCGTGAAAAATGAAAAGGATAATCCTGTCTGCATCATGGCCTCATTTATTGATATTACCGACAGGAAACAGATGGAGGCAGTAAAGAGATCGGCACTTGAGCAGATAGAGAAGAATATCGAGCAGTTTGCTGTCCTTGGCGACCATATCAGGAATCCGCTTGCCGTGATCGTGGGGCTTTCGAGCCTTGCCCCCGGGGAGGTGACGGATAAGATCATCCTTCAGGCACGGGAGATCGACCGTATTGTCACCCAGCTTGACCAGGGCTGGATTGAATCAGAGAAAGTGCGGGAATTTATCAAGCGTTACTATATGGTCGGTGTCCCTGAAATGGGTGAGACCGGGGTTGCTAAAGGTATGGCCAAATAGCCGGACTCTCTTTTCTTTTTAACAGATCTCTTTCCAACCCTGTGTAATATTCCCGTGTAATATTCTGGTGTCCGTCTGCAATCCGGGATTACGGGTGAGTTCCCCCCTGTTTCAGCCGTTCATGGAGTTTTTTTACCTGTTCGCGAAGCGCTATTGCCCGTTCGAAATCAAGGTTGTCTGCCGCATCCCGCATCTGTTTTTCAAGTTCGATGACAACGTTCGGGATCTCGGCCCGGGGCACATATTTTGTGTCCTTGATCTCGACCTCTTTTTCTTTTACGGGTTTTATGATCGTCTGTGGGAGGATATGGTGTTTTTTGTTGTACGCGATCTGCATCTCGCGCCGGCGCTTTGTCTCGGAGATAGCGGTCTTCATCGAATCCGTCATTGAGTCCGCGTAGAGCACGACGTTCGCGTTCACGTTCCGGGCCGCCCTCCCGATGATCTGGATCAGGCTCCGTGCGTCCCGGAGGAACCCTTCCTTATCCGCGTCGAGGATACCGATAAACCCGACTTCGGGGATGTCGAGACCTTCCCGCAGGAGGTTGATCCCGACCAGCACATCGAATTTGCCAAGCCTGAGTTCGCGGATGATCTCGGTGCGTTCGAGTGTCTGGATCTCCGAATGGAGGTACCGGGTGCGGATGCCCCGGTCGGCAAGGTACTCGGAGAGTTCCTCGGCGAGTTTTTTTGTGAGGGTTGTTATAAGCACACGGTCGCCGCGTGTGATGGTCTTTTTTGTCTCGTTTATCACATCGAGTGTCTGTCCCTCAATGGGCCGGACTTCTACCGACGGGTCGACAAGACCGGTCGGCCGAATAATCTGCTCTACGAGCTGCGTGGAGTGACTGAGTTCGTACGGCCCGGGCGTCGCTGAGACAAAGATTACCTGACTCATGTACTGCTCGAACTCGTGGAATTTCAAGGGCCGGTTGTCGAGCGTGGAGGGGAGCCGGAACCCATAATTCACCAGCGTTTCCTTTCTGGACCGGTCACCGTTGTACATCCCGTGCAGTTGTGGGATCGTCTGGTGACTCTCATCGATGATCATTAAAAAATCTTCGGGGAAATAGTCGAGCAGGCAGTACGGTTTTTCTCCTGTCTTTCTCCCGTCGAAATGCCGGGAATAGTTCTCGATCCCTTTGCAGGAACCGGTCTCCTGGATCATCTCGAGATCGAAGTTCGTCCGTTGCCGGAGCCGGTGCGCCTCGATAAGTCCGAGTGTGGGGAGGACTTCATCGAGTTCCTCCCGGATGGATACGATCGCGGCTTTTTGTGCGCTCTCCGTGGTGACGAAGTGACGGGCCGGGTAGACATAGAAATACTTCATCTCCTCTTTTTTTACGCCGGTATTTTTGTCCACTTCCCGGATCTTCTCGATCTCGTCCCCGAACAGTTCGATCCGGATAATATCATTGAAATACCCGGGCACGATATCGATGGTGTCTCCCTTGACCCGGAACCGGCCCGGGGAGAGATCAATGTCGTTTCGCTCGAACTGGATATCCAAGAGCCGGCTCATGATCTCGTTTCTGGTGATCTTCTGGCCCACGGAAAGATCAAAACCCATGTTCCGGAAGTTCTCGGGGTTACCCAAGCCAAAGATACAGGAGACCGATGCGATAACGATCACATCGCGCCGGAATGAGAGGGATGCGGTGGCGGAAAGCCTGAGCATCTCGATCTTGGGGTTGATGGCAGAGTCCTTCTCGATATACTGGTCCTTTGCCGGGATGTAGGACTCCGGCTGGTAGTAATCATAGTACGAGACGAAGTACTCGACCCGGTTTTTCGGGAAAAAGTCGCAGAACTCCTGGTAGAGCTGGGCGGCAAGTGTCTTGTTGTGGGCGATGACAAGGGTCGGCTTGTTTGCTGCCGCAATCACGTTTGCCATAGTAAACGTCTTGCCGGAGCCGGTGACGCCAAGGAGCGTCTGGCACCGGGCATTGTCTGCCAGCCCGTCATTGAGTTTCGCTATCGCTTCCGGCTGGGATCCGGCAGGGGGAAAAGTGGAGACGAGCTGGAATTCTGTCACGGTGCTTTAAGTGTTTTTGCCGGGATATAAAAAGGGATTGGGATGCGGCATGAAGGTAATGCCGTCACTTTGGTTTATAGTGCCCCCACTTCGCGAGGGCTTCCTTAAGTTCCGTTGCTTTTTTTGCCTTCTCTTCGAGCGTCACGCCATCCTGCCACGCCTCGATTGCCTGCATGGTCGCCCGTGCCCCGGCCCTGGTACCCTTCGGGTGACCGTGGATGCCGCCTGAGACCAGCAGTATGAGATCCTTGCCGTAGATATCGAGTACATCGGGGACAAGTCCGGGGTGCAGTCCGCCCGATGAGACCGGGAATGCGGTCTTTATGGAACCCCAGTCCTGAGCAAGGCACTGGTGCGGGACCTCCGTAATTTTTTTCTTCCGCAGCAGGTCGGCAAGGAGGATCGACTCGGTTTTAGTACCGGTCAGTTTTCCCACGGCAGTCCCGGTGTGGATCTGGGAGACCCCGATAAGACGCATGATCTTTGCGAGGAAGTACATCGTCATCCCATGCTTCCGGTTCCGGTCGAAGGCTGAATGGAACGCCCGGTGCGCATGGATCGCGAGGCCCAGATCCGAGCAGTAGTCCCGCATCGTCATGACACTCGCATTTCCTGCGACCACCACATCGATCATCGCGTAGTTCCAGCCGTACTCCGCGAGCAGATCGGCACGCTTTTTCATGGTCTCCACATCGGCGGAGATATTTAAAAACGCCGATTTCTTCTCCCCGGTCTCCTTCTCGGCCTTGTCCCGGAGTTTTGTCATATATTTTACCCGGTCATCGAACCGGTTAAAAGAGGTCGATGTGAGGTTCTCGTCGTCTTTCACGAAATCAAAACCGCCCATCCACGTCTCGTACCCGACCTCCGCGTGCTCTTTTGCGGAGAAACCGATCTTGGGCTTGGGTACTGCACCGGTCAGAGGCCTGCCGTAGACCTTCATCATCTTCCGGATCCCGTCCATGCCGAAATGCGGCCCTTTAAAACCCCGGAGATAGGCTGACGGGAGCGTGGCGTCAAGGAGACGCAGGTTTTTGAGGGCCTTCATCCCGAAGATGTTCCCCGCGATCCCGCTCATCAGCTGCACGGCGTTTCCTTCCTCCCAGAGTTGGAGAGGGTAGGCGATCTTCACAAAATTTTTGTCGAACTCAAACGCGGTGGCCTCCAGTTTTTTCATACGGGGCGGCATCGTAAAGAGCGTCGTCCATGTACCTGTGGAACTCTCGGATGCGATCCGTCCGGCCGCCTCTTCCTTTGTGATCCCCGCTGCCGGTTCAAAATAATAGAGACAGACAAGGTCGTCTTTTGCCGGCTCATAATTTGTGTCGACAAACTCTTTGTACCAGTCAATTGCCATGGTTTTTCCTATACCTACAAATGCGTGCATGATTCAAAAATCTTCAGATAGGGAATCGCCCGGGGCTGGTTTTCTCAAAATCCCTGTAACAGGCAAAATGGGTGATGACCTATCCTGCAATTGAATAGGGTGTGACAAAAATTCTCCCGATGTCCAGACATGATCTAAAATTTTCTCAATCATCGCCGGTGTCTTTTGTTTGTTTTTTTTTTCAGATCCAGTACTTCTCTAAATTTTCCTTTGCAAACATCAGAATTTTAATAGGACTTGCCGAAGCGATTCCCGGTCCCTTGGGGGTACCCCCTCCTGCCAGCCCGGGGTGGCACCCCCCACTCCCAAAAAGGAGAGGTACCCCGACCCCCCGACCGATTTTTTAAAAGCAGGGTACCCCCACCCCCTGTCCGGGCATAAGAGAGGCCCTACCCCCCTTTTTCCTGCATTTCCAAAACCTGTGCTTCGCGTGGAGTTATCGTCTGAAGGTATATTTTGCCGGCCGATGGCTTAGTGGGGGTAGGGGCCTCTTTTCTTGCAAAGGGGGTACCCCCCGCTCCCAAAAAGGAGAGGCACCCTGACCCCCGACCGATTTTTTAAAAGCATGATACCCCCACCCCCCCTTGTGGCCCGGGGGTGGGGGGCGCCACTTTTGTACAAATGGGGTGTGCCCCTTCCTGCACTAAAGGGAGGGTGGCGGCTGTCAAAAAGAATATTCCCGCGTCCAGATCTGGCTTATATGAATTTTTGGTGGTTGTTCATTCAACTTGAAAATAGAGAAGTACTGAGATCAATGAAATTATTGATAGTGTAAACAACTCGCTGGATCTCCCAAGATTTTAACCCCTATTATCTCAACCAACCGATTGTCCTCTTTTCTTTTGATTACCTGACCATAATCGATACATGCTTCACAATACAGATCCACCAGTGTATCGACATACTGGGTATTTCAATCAGTCAACACGATAATTTTTGTTTTTGGATGAATGTCCAAAGTTCATCCAGTTCAACCCGCCCCGGTGCAATGTCCCGAAGATAACATTTGTTCAGGATCTCAAGCATGTTCTCCGATGAGACAATAATACCGGGATACCGTATCCCGATGATGACCAGTCCCGCAATGCCTGCGCAAATACTGTTGATTTCCCGCACAATTCCACCCGTCAATTTAGATCTTACGGTTTCTTTTGCCCGGGTTAAAAATTAGAGAAGTACTGAGATTCATAAATCTTTTATCGTGTCAGTGGCATGCAGTATGGCTGCTCACGCGCGAGAACGTATTCCCACTCGCTCTTGCAGGTACAGTCCATATCCAGAAGTGCCTCGATAAGGTCACGATCTGCGGAGAGGGAATAATCGCGGATGCCTTTGGTGATTTCAAAATCACATGTCCCGCAGTTGTGCGGCCCCCGTTTCTGCCCGCCACCCAACGGGTCGCAGGTCACGTGCATCGGTGCGTCTTTTAAGATCGAGAGCACGCTCCAAAGGTACGGCGGCCGATAAGTTCCCTGTTTCCAGTATAGTTCAAGTTCTGTCCGCTTCTGCACTGTGCAGGGATTCATCGAGACCATCTCCACGGTACCAGCGAGATCTACAAGAGATGACCGCATATCAGTGATGGCCTCGGACTCGGTCAGGAAGAGCGGCTTACAAAGGAGATACGCCTTCACCCCCGCTCCTGCAGCATGAGCAACTGCTGCGGCCTGTTTGAAATCCGCATACGTGAACCCCTTGTTGATGCACTTCTCCCGTATAGTATCGCTCGTGGTTTCGAGACCGATGGCGCAGTAGAGCGGGGTTGTCTGGGAGCCATCGCTAAGGTCTCCAAGAAACTGTTCGATGGTGTCGGGCGTTATATATTCTGGCCGGCTCTCCGCAATTACGATTTTTCCCCGGAATGCCTGTGCGACCTCCTTCTGGAAGGAAAGAGGGACCTCGGCAGGATCAAAAAAACTTCCCGAGGTAAAGATCTTAATCATCGCAAATTCGTCAAGGTTAAACTGCGATCGTATCCAGCCCAGCTGGGCATGCAGGTGAGAGGCAAGCTCTTCGCAGGATTGCGCCCGGTACCGTTCGTGCCGGTAACTGCACATCCGGCACCGCGCCCACGAGCACCCCCCCGACTCAAAGATAATAGTCAGGCATTCTATAGTGCCGCCGTTGTATCTCTCTTTTCCGCGCCAGCACGCAAGCGGTTTTTTCATACTTTCAGAAATCATTAACAACCTCATAGTTGATCTTGTACATAGATGAAGAAGATCGTCCTGCAGGTGCTTGGTTTTTTCATGCTAATCAGCTGCGCATCGGCATATCAGGTCTTCATTTATGCCCCGGATACCCTGACAGTAGGAAAGCCCCTTGTGGTCAATGGGACGACCACCTTTGGCATCGGGACCCCCATCGATGTGGTGCTCTACCAACAGGTGACCACCAGTACCGAGGTCAAACGCAAGATTGCATATGTCCAGTCTGACAATTCTTTCCGCGTGGTCTTTGATACGACCCATCTCCAGAAAGGGCTCTATAAAGTGGAGGTTCCGGCGAGCGGTACGGGTGAATCTATCTCCATGCGACAGGTCCGGCTTATCGATCGTTCCGATGAGATTACCCTAACATCTCAGGCGACTCAGACTCTCTCCGGTAAGATATACATTGAAGGAAAAATTCTCGGGAACATAAACTCCGGCGTCCAGATCGCTGTTATCGGGCCGGATAACTCAGTCATCTATGGTCCCATGTACGTAAGTACCGATTATCTGGGGGGATTTGACGTGGTTGTTCCCATCAGCCAGACCGGCGATTATGAAGTCAGTTTTACCGATGAGCAGGGGTACGTGGGTACAAGAACGATTAGCATCATCGGTGGACATGATACGGTTGCTCCGAAAACGACCGTGACGACTACTACCATTCTGTCTAGCCATGGGAGAACGTCCCGGGATAACCCGATCTATTTTGTTGTCCAGCCCATTGGTGACGCCCCGGTTACAATCTCCACATCCTCATCCGTTGACTGGGTTGTGGAATACGTTGTGGCAAATGGAGACCTTCACACGATTAATGATCAGGGCGACATTGCGTCCGAGGAAATTGTCTTGAATGGTGCTGGCAAGCCCCTGTACTTCAAGGTATACCCCTACAAGTATTCGGTCGATACGGTGGTTTATCTCTATGCGAAAAATGCAGACTCTGTTGTGGTTAGTCCAACGGTACCAGCGGTATTCGGTATGATGACTCCAACTCTGGCATCTCCGCCAGAGACGCAAAAATCCCCACTTGCGGTAGCTGGCAGCATGGCCGCCGCATGCATGGCCGCACTCTTTATTTACCTGCGCAGACACTGATCTTTGCGCGGGCGGGGACGGGAGGATCTTTTTCGAATCTCCTGCTCACAGTGTCTTCCAACTCCCGGAACGTACCGGGAAAACCGCATAGGTAAAGAAGCCTTTTTTATATTGCACGGCCAAAAGAGTAAAAACACATGCCGGGGTAGTCTAGTCCGGTAAGGCGGTGGCCTTGAAAGCCACTGGTGCCCCGCACCTCAAGAGTTCAAATCTCTTCCCCGGCGTCTGATTTTGTTTTTTTTTTGATTTTAACATTTCAAGATTGTGGATTAGAGTCTAATGGTACCCGACCGCACCTTTTGAGGTGAGTGTGGTATAAGAGTCCCCCACCGGTAGGTTTCCCGGTGTAACATGTTCCGTGCGGATCCGGTTGTCTGGGAACAGGTACTGATTTTTTTGCATGAAAAACTGACACCTGAAAAAACCAACGTCGGGCTGCCTATGCCATATCACTGTTTTTATGAGTGTGGAACTCCTACACAGTACAAACGGATACGGGTGTGAATCATCGATGTGCGTTGCAGTACCTGCGGAAGTGCTGGAGATCAAGGAGGGAAATGTTGGGGTTGTAGACTACGGCGACCTCAAACAGGAAGTCCGGCTCGATCTTGTTGACGTCAAGATCGGCGAGTTCGTGCTCGTGCATGTGGGTTTTGCGATCCAGCGCCTCTCCCGCGAGGAGGGTCTTGAGACCCGGGAGATCTTCAAGCAGGTCTACGCCGCGCTGGAGGAGTGATGCACGAATACAGTATCGCTTATGATCTATACGCGACCGCAAGAAAAGCAGCGCTCGACTACCATGCGACAAAGGTAAAAAAGATCAGCGTCGATGTAGGAAAAATGGCAATGGTGAATCCCGAGCAGGTAATCTTTTTATTCGATACGATAAAAGAGGACGATCCGCTCTTTACAACGGCCATCCTTGACTGCGCCGATGTAGAACCCGAGACGAAATGTCCCTGCGGGTATGCAGGAAACGAGATATATATCTGTCCTCGCTGCGGCGCGCTGCCGGAAGTGATCCGGGGTCGGGAGATTGTCGTAACCAATGTCGAGATTGAGGTGGCGGACTAACTATGAAAGTAAACATGATGCATGGCGCCGGGGGAGAAGTGATGGGCGAACTGCTCCAAACGCTCACGAAATTCACCCACAACAATGCTGGTGGGATCGGCCTTGAATCGATGGATGACGGGGCAGTAATCCCCATTAACGGCACCAATATTGTCTTTACCACGGATTCCCATGTGGTACGCCCAATTTTTTTTCCGGGCGGGGATATCGGCCGGATCGCGGTGAGTGGAACTGTCAATGACCTTACGATGATGGGCGGGCGCCCCATCGCACTCTCGTGCGGAATGATCATTGAAGAGGGTTTCGATGTCGCAGATCTTGAAAAAATCGTCAGCTCGATGGACGAGGCGCTCGGGGAGGCCGGGGCATGCCTCGTCACGGGGGACACGAAGGTTGTCGAGAAAGGGGCACTTGACGGGATAGCGATCAACACGGCCGGGATCGGTGTCGCAAAGACCATAGTACGGGACAACGGACTTGCACCCGGAGATGTGATCATTGTCTCGGGAACCCTTGGCGATCACGGCATTGCGATTATGGCTCATCGCGAGGGTTTCGATCTCGGCGAGCAGATACGGTCTGATGTCGCCCCGCTCTGGGGGATGATGGAGCCTGTCCTTGACGCAGGCACTATCCATGCGATGAAAGACCCAACCCGGGGCGGGTTTGCAAACGCGATAAACGAGATGGCCAAAAAGAGCGGTGTTCAGGTCAGGATAGTGGAGGAACGCATCCCGGTACGCAGGAACGTGAAAAGTGCAGCCGGGATGCTCGGTATCGACCCGCTCGAAGTGGCAAATGAGGGGAAAGTTGTGATGGGCGTGCCGGCCGCAGATGCAGACGCGATCCTTGCGGCGCTTCGCTCGCATAAATACGGTAAGGATGCAGCAATTGTCGGAAAAGTTGTCAAAGGATCCCATGTGATCATGGAGACGGCAATTGGCGGAGAACGGTTTATCGAGCCTCCCATGGGCGACCCGGTGCCCCGGGTGTGCTAAATTTGTTTGGTATTTCGGGGAAAAACAGGTTTTCTCGAATTGTTCCTTATTTAGTCGAATAGGAAGAAGCGGTTACCCCGACCTCCCCTTTTAAGAACCATACGTGCGACTTTCACCGCACACGACTCAAGCACTTCCCAACCCGAAATCGGGCAGCAACAAAAAGATGCTATTAATTAGCTTCGGCGAGCAGGAATCTTTCGTACGACGCTGTCGTTTGATGAAATATTCCCTGGCACTTTGGGAGCTCCAAACTGCTGGTAAACTCTATTTGGCGAATGGGGTTATGCTAAAAAAAGAGTGTTAACTATTGCAAAGTGGCGAAGTTAGGATAGATCTTCCGGTTTTATCTCGCTCTGTTCCGGTAATGGCTATTACGGGTTTCAAAATTAGAGAAACACAGACTATCGGGATCTCATAAAACAGGTTAATATAATGGAGATTGTACCGTAATGATGCGTGAGGATCCGGGACCATAAAAACAAGGGTATAATTCCAGCAAAGTGCAAGCGGTTAGTCCTTTCTGGTTAAGGCCGAGAAGATATCCGGCCCGAGAATTTCCTGCATCTCACCGTTATAATTTTTCTGCATGAGGGCAAGCAGTTTTTTGCTCCCTTTTGCCGTTGTCATGATGCCCACCCTCTCTGCACGGGTGATCAGGTCCTGTTCCTCCATCTGGGCAAAGTATGGCAGGATGTAATAATGGGGGACGTCAAGGAATTCCGCCAGCCTCCGGGTTGTGGGAAATCGGATCCGGACTGAATTCTCCGTGAACGTAAGGGATATCGATCGCTCCATCATCTGGATGCGGATGGCCGCGTCAAAAAGACTATCGATTGAAAGGGCTGCCATGATTATTCTTAACTGGATAATATATCCTGAAAGGTATTGAGGTTTGGCAAGTACGAAAAAAGGAGAAAATTATTTCTTCTTCTTGTGTTCATCGTCTACGGGTTTCATGAACACGATGTCGGCTTTGACATCCTTTGCGATCTGCTCAAGCTCAAATTTTCGGAAATGTGTGGCCTCAATTTGAATTTGTCCGCCGGTAACTGCGACAATGCGGTACTTGGGGGACTCAACACCCTCACCGACTTTCTGGCGCTCACGTGCATATATCTTCATGGCATACCTCCAGCCGATCTCCAGCCTAGTGATTACATCGGCTCTGGTATACCAATTGGTTTAAATGGTTTTATACCTTTCTATTATGGTATAGGAATTGAGTGTCTCATTATGAAAAAACGGTTTGAGCTCACGAGCGGATTACAGGGAGAGACTCTGATCCGAAAAGGATTGAAAACCAAACGGCCGGTAGCAGGCCAGATTCGCATTGCTCCCGATATCAATATTGTCAAGATCGGGGGACACGGGGCAATCGATTATGGGCGTGAGGTCATGTACCCGCTCTGCGAGGAGATCGGGACCCTCTCAAAGAAACACCAGATTCTCGTGGTCACCGGGGGCGGAGGCAGGGTGCGCCATATTATGGATATCGGCATCGACCTTGGCATGCCGACCGGTGTCCTTGCGGAGCTGTCCTCAAAGATCTCCGAGCAGAACGCGATCATGGTCTCGATCCTGCTCGCGAAATATAATGGGACGCGGATAAAATCCGGCGATCTCCTCGAACTTCCGATGCTCCTGAAACTGGGGATCCTGCCGGTCACGCACGGTACTCCCCCGTACGGATTGTACGAGCACCCGGCCCGGAATGAGATGATTCCCCCCCACCGTACAGACACCGGTGCATTTTTAATCGCAGAAGTCCTCGGGGCAAAAAATTGTATCATCGGCAAGAACGTAGACGGTCTCTATACAGAAGACCCGAGGAAAAACCCGGATGCGGAACTGATCCGGGACATCACCGTAGAGGATCTGATTCGCATGAATCTCGATGACATGGTTATCGAGCCCATGGTGATCAAACTTCTCAAAGAAGCAGTCAATATCCGGGAAGTTCGCATCATCAACTGCCACAAGAGAGGCAACATCGAGAAAGCGATTAACGGGAAGAATGCAGGCACAATTATACGGGCAGAATAACAAAAAAACGCTTCCTTGGCGGGTCATGAACCCTGTGACAGCGCAACAGATTGTTGGGATTATTGCCGGAAGGGAAGTTTGAGAGGATCACCCCGGATTTATTTTTTTGCGACCAGACTCCAATTGACGGGTTGATCACCCGGAACCTCCCATAGAGGTCATCGATACAGGCAAACGGTCAAGGAGCCCCGTTTACTGTTCCTCAATCACATGAACAGCCGTTGCCTTGAATGACACCCAGCATTTCACGCCCCGGGCCAACCCGAGATCTTCTGATGACTGGATGGTTACTAGAGCAGTAAGGTCAATACCACAATCAACAATCACATCGACAAACGGCCCTGATGGTATCATCTTTTTTATTATACCACTGAACACATTCCGGGCACTGGTTTTCACGCTCTGCTCCATGTGGAGTGTCACATCTTCTGGCCGGAACAGGAGTGTGACTTTTGTTTGTGGATGAAAAGGAGTCACTGCGGCAATATGTTTTCCGGCAACGTCAACGATCGCTTCACCGTCATGGTTTTCTGTGATGACACCCGCATACATATTTTTGACGCCGACAAACCGGGCTATATTGGTTGTCGTGGGCTGGTGGAATATCTCTTTTGTCGTACCCACCTGGGGCAGAGCACCGTCCATGATGACACCGATTCGATCGGCAAGGTGCTGTCCCTGGATCATGTCATGTGTGCTAATGACGACCGTCATTCCCTTCTCGCGGTTTAACCGGATAATGATGTCGTCGATCCGTTCTGCGGATACCGGATCGAGATTTGTGGTCGGCTCATCGAGAAAGAGAATCTCCGGATTAATTACCACAGCCCGGGCAAGCGCCATTCGCTGGGCTTCCCCTCCAGAAAGCGTGCGTGCGGATCGTTTACCGTAACCAGCGAGCCCCACGGCATCGAGAGCATCGGTCACGGCTCGGGAAATTTCGGACTTTACCTTCTTGCGGTATTCCATGCCGATTGCAATATTATCAAAGACCGACCGGCTAAAGATAACCGGTTTCTGAGAAAGGAGTGCCATCCGCCGCCGGAGGGGGAACTTCGCATCAGGGACAAGGGCATCGGTCCCAAAAATCGTAAGCCTGCCGCCAGTCGGCTGTTCAATAAGATCGAGAAGGCGCAGGAGAGTACTCTTGCCAGAACCGCTCGGGCCGATAATTCCAAAGATCTCCCCCGATTGAATCGAGAAAGATACGTCCCGGATCACATCCCGCTCATCATACTTCTTTAGGAGGGCATGTGTCTCTATTGCGCTCGTACTCATGGTATCCTGTGCACCTTTTTATGAATTCCACGAATTTTTCCAGAGGGATCCTGACTGGATCATGTTCAGGCCAACGTTCACAACGATTGCCACACCAAGGAGGATCAATCCAAGTGCAATCGCCAACGGAAAATCACCCTGCGAGGTCTCAAGGGAGATGGCGGTTGTCAGAACCCGTGTTCCCGAGAGGATGTCACCGGGAAACGCGCGGATATTTCCCCCGATGATCATGGCAGCTCCGACTTCGGAGATGGCACGACCGAACCCCAGGATGACCGCTGCAAGGATTGCAAACCGGGCTTCCTGGATAAGGGTAACAATAGCCTGAAATTTTGTTGCCCCGAGGGATATTATGGAATGCCGCATATCCTTGTCAATCCCGCTTAAAGCAGTAATGGTCAGACCGATAATAAGTGGTGTGACCAAGATCATCTGGGCAAGGATCATCCCCTGGGGTGTAAAAAGAAAATCGAGAAAACCAAGCGGCCCCTGGTGTGAGAGGAACAGGAACAACAGAAGGCCTGCAAGAACGGTCGGAAGGGCATACAAGGTCTGAATAATATTGATCACAAGCCGTTTTCCAAAAAAATCATGAGCGTAGATGTAAGCCCCGGCAGGAACAGAGATAATGGCAGATAAAAATGTGGAGGTTAGCGAGACGATGATGGTAAGAACCGTTATCGTGACCACTTCGGGATTTAAGGATACGATAAGTTGGATTGCCTGAACAAACCCGTCTATAATCTCGTAAACCATAATCACTAACCTATCATTAAACCACGTTCATCAATATATGTGATGTTCTTTGTATCAAGTATTACATGAGAGGCTGTTACCTAATTCAAAGTTTTTCAGGGAAGAGGTTGTTGCACAACTCCCCCGGCCCCCTATTAAAATAAATCGAAAGTACTTTGCCGGAATAAGAATAACCACTCGCTGATGTATCATACAAAGGGACGCGACCTTGAACAAGAATGTCTCCTGCCGGTTAACATCAAGAAATGGTTACCGGAAGATGATTTCAGTCAGATAATAATCGATATAGTATCCATTCTCGATCTGATCAAGATCTATTCAGCCCATCGGGAAGATGGACAGGACGCAGCATTTTATTACCCGGAAATCATGACCGTAATAGCACAGTATTCCTATGTTCGGGGCGCACGTTCGAGCCGTGAGATATTTCGTTCCCGAGATCTTTCATTAACCCAAATTACTCTTTTTGTTAGTTGGGCAACAGCCCTTTTTAATCGCGATTTTTTTTAATCATACAATATCCGCGTAGTACTGCTCCATCCTTCGGAAGTAAAACATTCCGGAAACAAGGAGCACGATGACCATGCCAACCGAAACGAGCACCATCGCACTTGGAGCACCGGTACCCAAGAGCGCCCAGCGGAACCCTTCGATCACACCCGCCATGGGGTTAACGCCGTACCAGACACGCAATGATTCCGGCACGAGGCTTGAAGCATAAACGACTGGCGAGGCAAACAGCAAGATCTGAATCATGAAGGGGACTGTGTACTGAAAATCGCGGTACTTGACGTTGAGTGCCGAGAGCCAGAGTCCAACACCAAGGGCCGTTGCAAGCGCGAGCAGGAGAAACACCGGTAAAAAGACGATATTTACTGTCGGCATAAACCCGTAGTAGATCATCATCGCAATCAGGATGATAAAGGAAACCGCAAAATCCACGAGCGGCGAGATGATGCTTGATAGCGGCATGATCAGACGTGGGAAGTACACCTTGGTCATGATGTTCGCGTTCGTGACCATACTTGTCGTGGACCGCGTCAGTCCTTCGGCAAAGAGTGTCCACGGAAGCAGGGCCGCCAGAACAAAAAGAGGATACGGGACGCCATCGGACGGAATCTTTGCGAGCCCCAAAAAAAAGACCGTGAAGATAACCATGGTCAAAAGCGGCTGGAGAAATGCCCACGCAATCCCAAGGCAGGTCTGCTTTTACCGGAGTTTGATGTCGCGCAAGGTAAACGAGGTGACCAGTTCCCGGTACTCCCAGAGCTCATGCAGGTCAACCGGCACCCATTTCCGGGGCGGACGGATGACGAGAGTCGGGACGGCGGATTCCTGAACAGGTCTGATCTCGGTCATAAGAAGTTACCATGAATTTTGTTTTTACATTACTTATAGTCTGGTGATTTGATCAACGCGATATCCTCCCATAGCATCCAGCACTCTTTAAAAAGATTCTGATCGGGGATTTGATCGTAGTCGAAAATTCCCAAAATAATTTCCCTTTTTCTTCACCGGTTTAGAATGTAAAAAAGCCACATAGGGGTCTGTGTAAAGAGACAATCATCCATCTCGCACAAAAAATGCACTATTGGCAAGAATCGGCCCCGGGGTTTCCCCCAAGCAGACAACTATTTTTCAGCAATGATCCCCGACCCCATGCGGCTTGCCGGCTTCTTCACGATGCGCTTCGTACCATGCGATCGTCCGCTTCAGACCTTCCCTAAACTGCATCTGCGCTTCAAACCCAAACTCATCGCGTGCCCGGCTCACATCCAGACAACGCTTGGGCTGTCCATCGGGTTTTGAAGTGTCCCAGTGAATCGTACCAGTATAGCCGGTCAATTCCTGAATGAGAGAAACCAGATCCCGGATCGAAATCTCCATCCCGGATCCAAGGTTCACCGGCTCTGATTTATTATACCTCTCCGCTGCAAGGACAAGCCCGTGTGCGGCGTCATCAACATATAAAAATTCCCTTGAAGCAGCGCCGGTTCCCCAGACATCAACAAACGTTTTTTTATTCCGTTTTGCATCGATAAACTTTTTTATGAGAGCAGGAATGACATGCGAACTAGCCGGATCAAAATTGTCCCCGGGCCCGTACAGGTTAACCGGCAGGAGATAAATTGAATTAAAACCATACTGCTGTCGGTATGCCTGTGACTGAACCAAGAGCATCTTTTTTGCGAGTCCATAAGGAGCATTGGTCTCTTCCGGGTAACCATTCCAGAGGTTCTCCTCCTTAAACGGAACCGGGGTGAACTTGGGGTACGCGCAGATAGTACCGACCACAACACACTTCTCCACGTTTTCCTGCCGGGCAGCCTCGATCATCTGGATGCCCATGATCGCATTGTCGTAAAAAAGTTGGGCCGGGTAAGCCTGATTGTATCCGATCCCACCGACCCGTGCGGCAAGGTGGATGACGATATCGGAATCCCTGATCACATCGACACAGTTCTTCCATACCCGCAGATCGATCTCCCGGCTACGGGGTATGGCGATATTATCTTTCTGAACTCCTTTCTGCAGGAGTTCTCTGACAACCTGCGAACCAAAGAATCCTGCCCCACCGGTAATGAGAATTTTTTTATCAGACCAGAACGTCATAAAGATCGCCTGCAGGAGTACCCATGTTCTGATGAGATCCAGCTAAACCTGCACGTCAGTATTAGAAATAAAATATGAGCTTCGATCCTTTTAATGACCTCGGCTTTTTTTCGGGAAACATTTCCTGTCAGTCGCACTTCCACCACCGGTGCGGGAACTTAGTCCTGATTATCCCTTCACCTTTGCCGATCGGTTCCAGTCCCGCTGCCTTCATATCCGCATCCACCATGATCCTCACGAGATCGACGAACTTTATGGTCGGTTTCCAGCCAAGAATCTTCCCGGATTTCCCTGCATCTGCAGCCAGCACCTCTACTTCCGTCGGCCGGAAATATTTTTGATCGATCCGCACATGTTCTTCAACATCCAGTCCCGCATATTCAAACGATTCATGTAAAAATTCGCGGACAGAATGCGTCTCCCCGGTCCCGATGACAAAATCATCTGCTTTTTCCTGCTGGAGGATCCGCCACATGCATTCGACGTACTCCGGGGCAAATCCCCAGTCCCGCTTTGCATCGAGATTTCCAAGGTAGAGATATTTTTCCTTTCCTGCAAGGATACGGGCGATTGCCCGGGTAATCTTGCGGGTGACAAACGTCTCACCCCTACGTGGGGATTCGTGGTTGAAGAGGATGCCGTTCGACGCAAAGAGGTTATATCCGTCCCGGTAATTCCGTGTCATCCAGTAGGAGTATACCTTCGCGCAGGCATAGGGACTGCGCGGGTGGAAGATTGTCATCTCACTCTGGGGCGGCGCTGCAGCACCGAACATCTCACTCGATGACGCTTGGTAAAACTTCACGGAGTTGTTACTCCGGCGGATTGCCTCTAAAATACGGGTAGTACCAAGGGCGGTGACATTACCGGTGTATTCGGGGGTATCGAAACTGACCCGGACGTGGCTCTGTGCACCCAGGTGGTAGACCTCATTCGGTCGGATATTGTACATCACGTTTGCAATCTGTTCGGAATCTGATAGATCTCCGTAATGCAGAAAAAGACTAGCATTAGGATCATGTGGATCGACATAGATGGAGTCGATCCGACTCGTATTAAAGGTGGATGATCTCCGTACCAGCCCGTGGACTTCGTATCCTTTACTGAGCAGCAGTTCGGCAAGGTACGACCCGTCCTGACCGGTAATACCCGTGATGAAGGCTTTTTTTGTCATGATACATCAAGCGTAACTACATATAAAATTCATAAAAATTTCAATGTATGGGGCACTTGTCCTAGAGAACAACCCGAAAATAAAAACCCCATAAGTCGCAATGATGAACAGATTAAAGAGAAAGCCTCAGCCGAGATTTGAACTCGGGACCTGCTGATTACAAGTCAGCCGCTCTGCCAACTAAGCCACTGAGGCGCCATATACAATAGGTAGTTACTGGTAAAAAATGTGGTGTTTTCCGGGCATATCTATCCGTAGAGGGATATCTCACAGGCTCGCTTGGTTTTATGTAAAAACCTGCACCGCCCAGGATACCTTCAACAAAAAAGCGCTTATAATTTTTTCCGGCCCGAAACATACAATTCCAAATACATTATACGCACCGGAACGGAGTAATCTAACAACGAATGGCTCAGTTAACCGTTGACATCGGGGGACGGGCGGGCGTTGACTGCCGCGGCTTCTGCGAGTATTGTTACTTCAAGCGCGTGAAAACAACCCGGGCATTCGGCTGCCGCTATTGCCTGCCGTTCAAGAAAGGCTGCGACTATTGTACACGGGGGGTCCGGGAGGAGTACAGTGGTTTCAAGGACCTCAGGACCATCGCAGACGAGACTCTTGCCGCACTCCAGACAAAAAGTGGGGAACTCGACCGCATCACCATCAGCGGTGGTGGCGATCCCAGTTGTTACCCACAGTTTAACGATCTCATCGAGCTGCTCGGCGCAACAGAAGCACCGCTCCATATCGGGTATACCAGCGGCAAAGGCTGGGATGACCCGGCGGTTGCCGATCTCCTTGTCGACAACGGGTTAGCCGAGTGCTCGTTTACAATATTTGCAGCGGACCCGGCCCTGCGGAAGCGCTGGATGCACGACCCGACACCGGACGCTTCGCTTGCGATTCTCGAACGACTCTGCGGAGGGGCGGAGGTCTACGCAGCGGCGGTAGTGCTGCCCGGGGTCAACGATGGCGCCGTTCTTGAACATACCTGCGAATGGTTGGAAGAGCGCGGTGCAAAGGGCCTTATCCTCATGCGATTTGCGAATGCAACGGAACAGGGGCTCATTCTGGAGAACGCCCCGATCCTCAAGGGGCAGAACGTACAAACTGTGGAATCGTTCCGAGATATGGTGACCGACTTTAGCAGCCGTTTCAAAATGAAAATCTCCGGCACACCGCTATGGGATCCGGAGATCGGTTCGCCGTTTGCGATCCTCCACGAACCCACAATCATGAAAAAACTCCCTCGCGTCCAGCATCGGGCATCGGTTATCTCCGGTTCTGTGGCCACACCGTATATCAGCGAGGTTTTGTCAGCACGCGGTGCCACGTCTCCGGTTATACCGGTAAAAAAAGAGATTGCCTGCCTGATCACAATCGACGACCTCCAAGAACTGGACCTTTCGCATCTCGAACCAACCGTTATCATCCCGGGCCGCGCCTTTGTCCATGACGCTGAAGCGCAGGAAGTATTGGGTCGTGACGGAACGCACCGCGAGGTGATCCGGGGACCGGATCAGCTCACCGCCGATGCCGAAACGAGCATGGGTATGACCCGAAATGAAGTGCTTGCGCTGGAGATGGAGGGCTTTTCAACTCTCATCCAGCAGATCAACCTGTACGGGAAATAAGCCCCTATTTTCCGAGCAAGAGTTAATAATCAATCCAAAAAATCCTGCTTTTTTGGAGTAAAGCATAAAAATTGTTCAGAATTGGTGAAGTGATCGTTACCTTCCAACTGAGGGACGATGAGTGACTCCACCCATAAAGGGACGCCTCCTCGAAGGTTCAGCAACTTAAAACATCTGTATCCCTGCCCCACCGTGCCCCGAAAGGGCCCTGATGCGGGAAGCCATTCAAATATTGACCGTTTACGATTGGATATGAAAATAACCTTAATTTTCCTTCGGTCTGTCTGTAACCCTTGGCATTATGGTTGTTTTCATAGTTTCGGAGTAAATCCGATCTGTTTATCTTGATTACCACCATGACAGAGCCAGACTCTTCGCGTGTATAAAAGACAAAAGGCCTCACGCACTAACGTCAGAAGACGTGCAAATGACTGTTTTAAGACAACACTCCGGAGAGCTTGAAAAAAGAAAAATTGATGAGATCCTTCAGGCCAGTGCTGTCGTAATACCAACAATACCGGACTGGATAATAAGGGCAACCGCGATGATAACGCCAGCCATTTCGAGCGCAACAGCGACATTGCCTTTCTTGAGTTCCTCGAACTCCTCGATGCCTTTGGTGAGCTTGTCAAGAATGTTTAATGCAAGGTAGATGGCGCCAATCGCAAGGAGGACACCAAGGATAAGCTGGATGATCGCAACGCTGATTGCAATCAGGCCATCAACGGACGTGAACCCGAATGCCGAAGCCTTGCTGATTCCGACAGAGATACCGGCAACACCGGACTGGACGACTACGGCAATTGCGACAAAGATTGCGGCAATAACAATACCGAATGCAACATTGCCCTTCGCAAGTTCCTTCTGCTCGTCAACGTCTTTTGTGATCTTGCCAAAGACGGAGAAACCAATATACAATGCTACCACCGCAAGGATGACTGCGATGATTAACTGAATAATTCCAACAGCTGCATTTACAAGAATCATTATTTCACCTCATTTTCAGTATTGTGTGGGCTGACGGTACACATAAATATATCTCCGGCAGGTGGTTGAAATCCCCCTGAATACGTGGCAAAACAACATTCCGGGCAATTATACTTCTTTAAACGCATATAAAAATATAAAAAAATCCGGACGTACCGAAAGAAATTAAAATGCTGCGAGTGGGTTACGATCCCACGATCTCCAGATGTCCCAAAGTTCTTCAGCGCGAAAGACTACATGCGCCGATAAAACCCTATGAGTCTGGCGCCCTAACCAGCTAGGCCACCGCAGCACGAAAGTGCATAAATACAACACCGTAAAAACTTTTAAAGGTTCTGATATAGGTGGATTTGCACCGGTCAGCCCTTTTTCTGCTGGAGATAGACGTTGACCGCTGCCGTGATCGCAGCGACCTTGTTCCCTTGCGAAAACGAGCCGGCCAGGGTCTGCATCCGTGCTTCCTCGTCATTTTTGTAACGTTCGAGCGTTTTTATGATATGTTCTTCCTGCAGGAAGTGGGTGTGCGTGTTGCCCTCGATGAACTGCTGGTTGTTCATGATCGCGTAGTGGAGCGGGAGCGTGGTCTTGATCCCGAGGATGATATATTCTGATATAGCCCGACGCATCCGTTTGATAACCTCAGCACGGGTGCTGTCCCACGCGCAGAGCTTTGCGATCATCGAGTCGTAGTTGGGAGGGATCATATACCCCATGTGGATACCGCTGTCGACACGGATACCCGGGCCGCCCGGGGAACGGTACCGGACGATCTTGCCCGGGTCCGATGAAAAATTATTGAGCGGATCTTCCGCATTGATCCGGCATTCGATCGCATGGCCCCGTATCGAAACGTCTTCCTGATCGAAGGGGAGCGATTCCCCTGCGGCAATCGCAATCTGCTGCCGGACTAAATCGATGCCGGTGATGAATTCGGTGATGGTATGTTCGACCTGCAACCGGGTGTTCATCTCCATGAAATAGAAATTCCCGTTGCTGTACAGGAACTCGACTGACCCGGCGTTTGTATAATCAGACACTTCAGCCACCCTGAGCGCGGCGGCCGACATGCGCGCACGGAGCTCGGGAGTCATGATCGCAGACGGGGCTTCTTCGACCAGTTTCTGGTGCCGGCGCTGGATGGAGCACTCGCGGTCGTAGAGGTGGACCGCATGCCCGTGTTCATCGGCAAGGACCTGGAACTCGATATGCCGGGGCTTGACTAGGTATTTCTCGATAAAGACCGTGGGATCGCCAAACGCAGACTGGGCGATGCGCATACTGCCCGTGATCGCCTCTTCGAGCGCGGTCTCGTCATTGACGATCTGCATCCCGATACCGCCGCCACCCGCGCTTGCTTTTACAATGACCGGGTAGCCAATCTCGGCTGCAACCTTTTTTGCAGTCCCGATATCACTGATGCCATCATCGGTCCCGGGCAGGACCGGCACGCCGGCCTTTTTCATCATCTGCTTGCTCCCGATCTTGGAGCCCATGGCCTGGATGGTCTTTGAACCGGGGCCGATAAAGGTCACGCCTTCATCAGTGCAGAGCTTCGCGAACCGGTAGTTCTCCGCAAGGAAACCATAGCCCGGGTGGATCGCCTCGGCACCGCTCTTTTTGGCGATGTCGACGATCCGTTCCATGTTGAGATAACTCTTGGACGGGTGCGCCTCCCCGACCGGAAATGCCTCGTCGGCGTACTTGACATGGAGTGCGTTCTTGTCGACCGATGAATAGATCGCCACGGTATCGATGTCGAGCTCGCGGCACGCACGCATGACCCGGATCGCTATCTCGCCCCGGTTCGCGATCAGGATCTTCTCAAAAAACTTCATTGAACCACCAGCAGGACATCGCCATTCTGGACGACATCGCCGGCGTCAACAAAAATCTCGGTGACCTTGCCGTCCACCGGACTGTGGATGGGGTTTTCCATCTTCATCGCTTCAAGCACAATGAGGGTATCGCCCTTTTTGACCGCCGCGCCCCGGCTGACCATGACCTGAAGCACCATGCCCTGCATGTTGCTCCGGATACCGCCTACGATATCCCCGCGAGGCGCTTTCTGGGGTGCGATATTTGCTACCTGTACCTGGTTCCCGCCCACGGATACAATGCGGACAGAGAATACTTCCCCGTCCACTTCAACTTCCATCTGGTCAGGAATGCCCCCGGATGCGGCTGCCTGCTGGGCGGCCGACTGCTTCTGGGGAATCGCCTCAAGCTGCCGCTCGCCTTTCAGGAATGAAGGGGCAATGGCAGGGTACATGATGTAAGTGAGGACATCTTCCTCTTTTTTTACGAGACCGGCTTTTTCTGCCTCTGCCTTCATGCGCTCGTATGAGGTTTCGAGCATGTCGGCCGGGCGGCAGGTGATCGGCTTCTCATCGCCGATGATCAGTTTCCGGATCTCCTCGCTGACCGGTGCCGGCGAACGGCCGTACAGCCCGCGCACGTAATCCTTGACTTCCTTTGTCACGTTCGCGTACCGATGGCCGTTCACGAGCACGTTTAAGACCGCCTGCGTCCCCACGATCTGGCTCGTCGGCGTCACAAGCGGCGGGTAGCCGAGATCTTTTCTCACGCGCGGGATCTCAGCGAACACTTCATCGAGCCGGTTGAGCGCGTCCTGCTCCATCAGCTGCGAGACGAGGTTTGAGATCATGCCGCCGGGCAATTGGTAGATAAGCACGTTGCTGTCCACGCGCTCAGAGATCGGGTTTAACAGTCCCGCGTACTTCTCGCGGATCTGCATGCAGGTATTCCGGACCGTCCGTAGTTTCAGGAGATCGATACCGGTATCCCGGGGGGTTCCCACAAGAGTCGCCACGACACTTTCTGTCGGGGGCTGGGAGGTCCCCATCGAGAACGGCGACATCGCAGTATCGAGGATATCGACACCCGCTTCAATTGCTGCCTGGTAACTCATGGGAGCAATCCCGCTTGTCGAGTGGCTGTGGAGGCAGACTTTGATATCTACCGCATTTTTTATGCCGCTGATGAGTTCACGAGCCGCTTCGGGCATGATGAGCCCGGCCATGTCCTTGATGCAGATGGAGTCGCAGTCGAGCGCGGCAAGTTCCTTGGCCATCTCGATAAACATTCCCGTACTGTGAACCGGGCTTGTCGTGTAGGAGATCGTGCCCTGGAGATGGGCGCCGGCTTTCTTTACCTGCTCCATCGAGCGCTTCATATTCCGTATATCGTTGAGCGCATCAAAGACCCGGAAGATATCCACCCCGTTCTTGTAGGATGCCGCGACAAACCGGTCAACAACGTCATCGGAATAATGGCGGTACCCGACAAGGTTCTGGCCACGGAGGAGCATCTGGATGGGGGTGTGTTTCAGCTCCGCCTTAAGGGCACGGAGCCGGTCCCACGGATCATCATTCAGGAACCGTATGCAGGTATCAAACGTAGCCCCGCCCCATGCCTCGGCAGAAAAAAATCCGCACGTATCAATCTCACGTGCAAGCGGGATCATATCCTCGGTGCGGAGGCGCGTAGCGATGAGAGACTGTTGGGCATCACGAAGTGTTGTATCAGTGATAAGTACTTTTCCAGAAACTGCAGCACACATGGGAAACCTCAGGGCCTCCGGTATTACAATTAGCCTCCCAAAGGTTCACCTGTTGAGTATAAAAAATTCACTTAAAGGGAGATACGCGAGAACGAGGGCCACAACCGCACAGATACCGGCCACTGCATCAGGAACCGTTGTAGGGAAGTGCGGGCAGATCGTCCCACCGTTCCGGTATCCACGCGTTGCAAGCACTTCGGCAGTATCATCCGCCCGCCGGAGTGCATCATGAATGAGGACGCGTCCCACGGGCACGATTCTGCGGATACTCCATGCCTGCCCTTTCTGCCCTATGGCAATCCGGATACGGCGAAAATCCTCAAAAAGCCCGTTTGCCATCTGCATCGCCATCCCGGCGATCATGCCGGCCTCAAACCCGATCCGGGTACCAAAAAGCCAGGTACCCACTGAAAGGAAATCGCCTGCACAGGATTCGGCATACAGCCAGGTACCAACCAACAGTATCGCGGTCATCCGCACAAGATACGAGAGCCCGTCGCTCCCAGCAAGGGTCATGACCCCCGCAATAATGACAAACAGGACAAACGTCGCAAGGATGGCAGTGCGGTGCCGAATGCTGCGCCAGCGGGGAGTAAAGACCAGCCACCAGACAAAGACTGCAACAGCCCCGGCAACACTTGCGAATGCCGCAAGCGAGAGCAGGAACGCACAGAGAAGTCTTATCCGCGGGTCCTGCATGCAGCCTCCCTGATGCCCTCCGGCGTGAGTGCGAGCGGAATTCTCCCGGCACGGATGAGGTTCTTTACCAGAGCCGGCGCATGCTGCCAGCGCACGACCGCCCCGGGCATATCGCCACAATCGATTAGGTTCCCCCCGACAATTTCCCAGATATGATCGATGCGGGGGAAAATGCTCTGCTCGTGAGTGAAAATGACGGTGATCCCCTCGGTCCGGTTGCTAAGCTGCCGGCATACCCATTCCTTCCCGGGGCAATCGAGTGAAGAGAATGGCTCGTCAAGCAGCAGGAGATCGTACTTCCGGGAGAGAACGCAGGCAAGGTGGAGGCGTTTGAGCTCACCACGGGAAAGCGAGAGTGCCGGGGTTTCTCCGGTGACATCGATACCTGCCGCCCGGATGACTGCATCCGGATCAAGGTCCCACGATCGGCATTCCTCCGCGACAGAGAGGCCGGTGATGTGGAACTCGGGGAACTGGAACGAGAGCAGGGTCCAGGTTATGTCCTCCCGGATCACCGAGCCGCTTTCCGGCATGAGCAGCCCGGCCATCATAAGAGAAAGCGTAGACTTCCCGCTGCCGACATCCCCGCTCACGAGATGGATACCCGGGGAAAAAACACCGTTTGCTGCAAGCGACCAGCGAGGGTAGCTCGCGGTGAGATGATCGAGGACAAGCCTCATACCGGCCACCTCCACGAAAGCGGGTAAAACGGGGAATCACAAAGCAGAGCAAAGACGCCCGCCGGTGTCCCGGCATGCACGACATGCCCTTTCTCAATATAGATGAGTTGATCCCCAACTGCGGCGGTTTCCATTTGCTGCGTACACCGGATAACATATCCGGCTCCCGATACACGGAGTACCGTGTTCAGCCATTCACACCGGTCAGCGTCAAGGTGCGAATCGTATTCATCAAGGACAAGCACACGCGGCCGGGTAATACAGGCCGTGGCAAGCGCGACGAGGATCTTCTCTCCCCCACTCAGGTCCTGCATATCACGGTCGAGCAACCGGGAGATTCCCCTCGTCTCCGCACATGCGCGGACTGCCTGATCCGTCTCCCTGCAGGGAGTGTGTCGGAAGCGCAGCGGGGAGGCCAGTTCATCTCTAACTGTGGAAAAGAGGATATTCCGGTCCGGAAACTCGTTCACGTACCCGATCTCTGTCTCACGCGGTGACCTGCCATCCACGAGCACGGTCCCGCAGTCAGGTTCTGCAATACCGGCACAGAGTTTCAACAGGGTGCTCTTACCGCTGCCATTCGGGCCGATTACCGATGTGATACCCGGGGCGATCGTAAGGGAATCGATGGCAAGGAGCCGGTGCCGGATATGTTCAAAGGTGATCATGGCAGGTGCCGCGCGATCAGGTATGCTGCGCCGGCCTTGACCATATCCCCGGGGAGGAATATGAGCATCCCCAGAACCAACGCGGCGGTTGGTGCCATGCCGGTTGATACGATCAGCCATGCCACGCCGCAGGTAAGGATCAACACGGCAGCAAGGACGAGCCCGCTGATCCTGAATGCAGGCCGGGCTGATTCATACGCAAGACCTGCCACCAGCGCAGCCGGGATAAACCCGATGAGGTACCCCCCCGTCGGCCCGAGCAGGACGCCGACACCGGCCACGCCGTTGTGGAAGACCGGCAGCCCCAGTGCCCCGAGAAGAACGTAGAGCACCACCGGGATCACGGCATCGCGCTTCATGACCGCACCCGCGAGCAGAACAAAAAACGTCTGGAGGGTAAACGGGGATGGGACAAACGGGACGGAGATCCATCCGCCCACCGTGATCAGGCCGATAAATGCAGCCGTATACGCGATACGGCGGGAACGCTGCAGATCGCCAAACATCGTCAACCATTAAAAAATTGGAGGTTGACGATAAAAGAGTACCGGTCTACTGGTGGATACAGTCGCCGGCAATGACGCGTTCGAATTTCCCGTTGTCTTTCCTGATGATGAGCGCGCCGTACTCATCGATATCGACCGCTTCCCCGGAGAAACTATTCTTGAGCGTGCGGATGTCCACCCGGTGTTCGAGCGTACAGGAGAGGCTCTTCCATTCCCGGATGATGGTATCGTATTCCCCTCCCTCAAGGAGTGAGTAGTGGCTCTCAAACTCTTTTAAGATCCGGGCCAGAAACGAGGCCCGGTCTACTTCGTGGCCGAGCTCGGCAGAGAGCGAGGTGATATCATTCTGAAGTTCAGGCGAGAACTCGCTGATAGGAACATTTGCATCGATACCCATCCCAAGCAGGCAGTAGTGCACGGCATCTGCTTCAGCCGCAAGCTCAAGCAGCAGGCCCGCTACCTTCTTGTTCCCGATAAAAATATCGTTCGGCCACTTGATCAGGGCGCCCAGACCGAACTCCTTTCGGATCGCCCGGGCCACCGCAACGGAGCCTGCCATGGTGATCATGAAGACCCGGTCGATCGGGATATGGGGTTTTAAGATAACCGTGACCCAGATCCCGCCGACGGGAGAGACCCATGCCCGCCCCATCCGGCCGACGCCCCCGGTCTGTTCCTCGGCGATGATCACCATCCCGTGCATCTTTTCCACATCGCTCTCGGCACAGAGCTGTTTTCCCGCCCATATAGTCGACGGAGTGTTCTCCATGTACCGCATCTTTTTGCCGATAAATTTCGTATGGAGTTTCTTGTGGATCTCGTACGGGAGGAGCTTATTGCTCATGCGTGTGAGACGGTATCCTTCTTTCTGCGATGACGAGATGTCGTATCCCATCATGCGGAGCTCGTTGATGTGCTTCCAGACCGCAGAACGGGTGATCCCCAGTTCATTGCTGATGGCCTCTCCCGAGATCGGTGCGTCCGATCTTTCGAGGATCTCCATTACCCTGAATGCTGAGTCCGGCATGGTTATCACCTCTTTGATGTACTCGATTCTTCCGACAGCGGGCAGGGATCCTTGCCACACACCTGCTTTATGATGGCAGACTGGTGTTCCATGAGCGTGGCGAGATCGAAGATGCCGGTGACATCGACAACACCGATCGCGCCAATTACGTGCCCCTCGTGATCCCGTATGGGGGCAACCGTCACCGGTACACCTTTGTAAACACCCAGTTCGGGGGTCGTTTTTATTACAGTATTCAATGCGATAGCCTGTTCGAGCACCGGGCCGGTATAATTGCGGTCGATCACCCGGCCGTCCTCGATCCGGATCCCGGGTTTCAGCAATGATTTCGCCGTCACCGGAAGGCGATGGATGATCTCGTGGATGGCCATCACTACCGGTTCAAGATCTGCTGCCTCCGCAGTTTCACAAAAAGTATAGCGGTGCATCGGACACAACCTCACTATCATTCTGGTCTTTTTCCTGCTAGAATAAGGTTTGTGTCCCGGTAGCGCAGAATTTTTTTATAAATGCACGGGAGGGGTATTCGTGGACGCTTGTTACAACCACAGTTCCCTTCCCCACCGTTTTCTCGATAATGACAGTCGACCCGCCCGCTGCCCCTGCAGCACTTCCCTCGTGCGCAGGGAATATGCCGTCGCATTCGATGCAGGTGGGATCGTAATCCTCCACGAGAGCAGTTCCCAACTCGGACGACCCGCATGTAATCTTTCGGGGAAAAACCTCGTGCCGGTACGTGACCGGGAACGGCAGCCAGTCATACGCATCCGCACGGTCGATCGCTGCCCCAAAGACAAGGAGGTTACCGCCGTTCTCGACAAATTGTTCTATTCGCTCTGACGATGCCCGAAGCGCAGGAAGCAGACGGCAGTAGGCCGGGTTTGCAAACCCGGTGGGGATGATAAGGCAGGTAAACGAGCCACGGAAAAACGGGGCGGCGAGCATATACGGGGTGACGAGCTCGCACGGGATGCCGCAGTCCTCGATGAACCTGACGAAATGCTGGGAAGTCTCCCAGACAAATCCCGCCCGGCAGCTCACCCCTTGATCACTCCCAGCGGGGATAGGCGGGCGACGAGGGCCGAGAGCCCGACATCGTGGACTACCTGCACCACCTCGCTGCTTGGCTTGTACACCTCCGGCGCTTCATCGGCTATCGCCGCTTCGTTGGGCGCCCGGACAATGATGCCCTGCGCGAGCAGGTGATCGGCCACTTCTTTCCCGGTCATCCTCTTCTTTGCCTGCGACCGGCTCATGACCCGGCCCGAACCGTGGCAGGTGCTGCCAAAGGTGCGCTCCATTGCGATTGCGGTCCCTTTGAGCACGAACGAGGACGTTCCCATGCTGCCGGGAATGATCACCGGCTGGCCAATCGCAGCAAGATCCCCGGGCAGGTCCGGAGCGCCCGGCCCGAACGATCGGGTGGCTCCCTTGCGGTGTACGCAGAGCGAAGCCCGGTGCCCGTCGACCGTGTGCTCCTCGATCTTTGCCACGTTATGGGTGACATCATAGACAAGCGGCATGCTCTCGTACCCGATGGAAAACATCCGCTCGAACTGGAGGCGGGCCGCGTGCATGATCAGCTGACGGTTGGCCCAGGCATAATTCGCAGCGGCGGCCATCGCGCCGAAATAGGCCTTGCCTTCAGGAGACTGGATAGGGGCACAGGCAAGCTGGCGATCCGGGAGCGGGATATGATACTTTTTTGTCGCCTCTTCCAGCGTCTTGAGATGATCGGTGCAGACCTGATGGCCGAGTCCCCGGGAGCCGCAGTGGATCATACAACAGATCTGGCCTTCTGCAAGACCGAACGCTTTTGCCGCGGACTCATCGTAGATCTCGCTCACAACCTGGATCTCAAGGAAGTGGTTGCCCGACCCGAGCGTTCCTCCCTGAGGGATTCCCCGGGCCCGGGCCTTGGCCGAGACTGCACGGATATCGGCCTGCTTCATATAGCCGCCCTCTTCGCACCGGGCAAGATCCCGTTGTGTCCCGTACCCGGCCTCCACCGCCCAGCGTGCACCCTTTTCCATCATGGTTGTAAGAGCAGTCGGAGAGACCTTCAGGGAACCCTTTGCACCGACACCGGTCGGCACGGCCTTGTACAGGGACTCGATAAACTCCCGGGGCTTTTTTATGTCCGCCTGCTTAAGCGGCGTGGTAAAGAGCCGGACCCCGCAGTTGATGTCAAAACCGACACCGCCGGGGGAGATGACGCCCTCGTCAAGGGAAAATGCAGCAACGCCACCTATAGGAAACCCATAGCCCCAGTGGATATCCGGCATGCCAAGCGAACACCGGACAATCCCCGGGAGGGTTGCGACGTTAGCCAGCTGCTGCACGGCACCGGGTTCAAGGAGTTCTGCGAGCGCATCCGAGAGGAAAAATCTTCCCGGTACCCGCATGCCGGGCACAAACCCGACCGGGATCTCCCACTCATTTACACCGGCCCGTGTAACTCCGTCAAGCATTTCTTCACCATTTATACATCAAATAAGATGTCCAGCATATATCCCTTGGCATCCCGGGTAATGCACATCCCGGAGTACGAGATCCCCTTGACTTCAGTTCCTTTATTATGCCGCTCGGGATCGAACGGCTCGCCGTCAAGAACCGCATGGAGATGCGTGCCGTCAAGGCAGACATCAGTCCGGCAGAAGACCAGCCCGTCCACCTCAGTGACATACAGCACTTCCGAGAGGAAATCACAGATCAGCGATTCCAGGTCCTTCCCGTCGAGATCGATCGTTTTTTGTGTCCCGCCTCTCCGGTCTCCGCCGTACATCACCTGCATCAGCGCGCTACAGGCCTCTCCAAAAAGACCCTCCAGCGTGGGGGCACAGGCGCGGATCTTCACATCTGCGGTGTGGGACAGTTCTTCGTAACTCATCTCTGCCCGTACCCTGCCAAATCATCTTCATAGAAGGGTATCATGTCACTCCGTATTTCATCGAGGTAACGTGCCTGGTGAATGGAGACATAGATAGTGTGGTGGGCGGCCTCGATAAGAAGATCACTTTTCTTTGGGGGTTTTACGCGTACAGGGAGAAGGATCGGGCCTCCGCAGGAAGTACACACGCGGAAATCGCAGTCTCTCTTCGCAATATAGTCCATGACATCAGGTGCAATCGCAATCCGGGAGACTTCGGATGTATCAGAAGGATTACCGGGCATTATGTCAGTACTATTGTAAGGAGTTGTTAAAAAACGGTTATGGTTTAAGTGAGGGGCTTAAAAGATCATATACTCACGAGCCGGACAACCATTGCGGCATACTTCTCCTTGAGCTCATAGGTACTGACGCCCCCTGTATTTCGGTTGACCTTCAGGATCCCGATGCGGGAGGCAATAATGCCGACCATCGAGGCCATCGTGTGAAATGAAACCGAGAACTGCTCTTTGAGTTCATCAAGGATGTCTGCAATCGTCATCTGCTTAATGCGCAGGAGGAGCCGAAGCACCTCGCGGCGGATGCCGGTCTTATCCCGGGAGAGATACGATCTCAACCGCCCCTCAATCATACTTTCGATCTCAAACTGAGATCTCATAACGTAGTGTCGCAACTTTCTCCATATATATTTTGTGGATTTTCCCGTTTTAAAAACCCTGTTTGGAAATCCCGCCATTCTGGCAAGGAAACGCAGATATTCTGCGAAATTGCTGTCGGGGCCGTGATCAAAACCGTTACCGGGAGATGGTGCGGACATCACCAGCAATCTGGTAATTATTTAATTGTTCATGAACAGATGAATATGATATGGGATTATTCAGTTATAACATCGAAAAATATTCACCAAAACAACTGGTGATAATCCCGATGGTACTGCTTGCCATAGCGCTTGTGGTGCTTGCGTTTGTTACGGTAACGATCGGGATGCCGGTCAAGCCGGGTATCGATTTTTCTGGCGGGACTGCCGTAACCGTGATCACCCCTGACACCTCCGATCAGATCCGTGCAGTATTCGCCGGCTATCCTCTCGTAAGTATCAGCGAAGGGCTCAACAACGGGAAATTTATCACCTTCGGGACAATGGACGATACGAAATACCAGAGCCTGACCGCTCTTATCTCAAGTAAATACCCGGATGCACGGGTAGACCAGGTCGGGGAATCCTTTGGTAAGACCCTGCAGGATCAGGCGTTCATCGCGATCATCCTCGCCTTCATCGGCATGGCAATTGTCGTCTTTGTTGCATTCAGGACCTTTATCCCGTCCTGTGCAGTCGTCCTCTCGGCGTTTGCCGACATGGTCATGACCGCCGCGATGATGAATGTCATCGGTATCCCCTTGTCACTCGGAACCACCGCGGCACTGCTCATGCTGATCGGGTATTCCGTGGACAGTGATATCTTACTCACGACACGGGTTCTCAAACGGCAGGGAAAACTCAACGACAAACTGTCCGGGGCGTTCCATACCGGTATCATCATGACTTCCACGACACTCGCGGCGGTTACGGTGCTGCTCGTGGTGTCCTGGATCGGACAGATCCAGGTCGTTGAAGAAATTTCAGCAGTCCTCCTGATCGGACTTATCTTCGATATCCTGAACACCTGGCTCACAAACGTCGGCATACTGAAATGGTATGTCCTTAAAGGAGGCGGGAAATGAAGCAGGAACGGATAAAGGACCTCTTCAAGGACTGGCGGGTTCTCACGCTGATCATCCTCTTGGTCCTCTCGGTAGTCGCCATCTATCCGCATTTCGACAACAAGGGTAACCTGACGACAAACCTCCAGTACGGCCTCGATCTCCAGCAGGGGGCTTGGCTTCAGCTCGAGTTCCAGGCAGAAGTGGTCGGGTACTCAACGACAGAGCCGGTCAATTCATTTGTGACCAACCTCTCAAAGACCCTTGACACCGATGTTATTGTGGTCGATACCAACCACCTCGAGATCCGAAAATACTACACGCAGGAACAGCTTGAATCCTACTTTGAGGCCGAAGGCGGGAAAGTGATCTCGTACCAGCCCGGCGTGTCCAAGGATACTGCAACTCTGGTAAAACGCATCCTTGAACAGAAGATCAACACGATGGGTACCAAGGATGCCAAAGTCAATACCCTTACGGGCGTTAACAACGTCGCCCGGTACGTGCGCGTAGAGATGGCCGGCGTCGATATGAACGAGGCCCAGCAGATCGTCGGTAAGCAGGGTAAGTTCGAAATCCGAATCCTGACAACAGGTAACGAGTCCGAACACGTCCTCTATGGCGATACCATCACCAGTGTCCAGGTCCCAACCAAGGATACATCGGGCAACTGGGGTGTAGGGTTTACCTTAAGCGATGCGGGTGCCGCAACATTCCGGGATGCAGCTATCAAGTACGGCGCAACGGTTGACCCCGATCACCACCAGCTGGCGATGATCCTCGATAACAAGACAGTCTATTCTGCACCGCTGTCATCGAACCTTGCTTCCTCCCTCCAGAGTGAACCCACCCGCAATATGGTTGCATCTACCGGTACGGGAACAGCCGGACAGACGCAGGCAACAAATCTCGAGATTCACCTGCGTGCAGGTGCGCTGCCGGTTGATGTGAAGATTGCCGGTTCCGGCTCGACCTCTGCGTCACTCGGGTCACACTACATGACCATGTGCCTGATCGCCTTTATCCTTGCCCTCATCGCGGTCGCGTTTGTGATCTTCTACCGGTACCGCGAGCCGAGGATCGTGCTCCCCATGGTATTGATCAATGCCTCGGAAATCGTGATCCTGCTTGGGTTCATCAGCGTGATCAAGTTCCAGATGGATCTACCAACCATCGCCGGGTTGATAGCCGTGCTTGGGACGGGTATAGATCAGCTGGTCGTTATTACCGATGAGATCCTTCACGAAGGGATCGTCCCATCGCCAAATATCTACCTGAAGAGACTTGCCCGGGCGCTCACCATCATCGTGATAGCGGCTGCAACCGTGCTGATTGCGATGCTGCCGCTTGCACTCATGGATCTGTCCACGCTCAAGGGATTTGCCATCATCACCATGATGGGTGTCCTTGTGGGTGTGATAGTGACAAGACCCGCCTATGGTAAGATCATCATGGAGATCCTCTCCGAATAACAATACCATAGATTTATCTTTTTTTTTATCGACTACTCTATCCGGGTATGATTACATGACGAGACCTGTTCTTTATGACTTTTTTGCCACGTGGTGCGGCCCCTGCCGTATGCAGACACCGATCATCGAGGAACTGGCAAAGAAACTGGGCGATGCCGTTGAGATAAAAAAAGTGGACGTTGATGAGCACATGGATCTTGCAGAAAAATATGGGATCCGCGTGGTGCCGACCCTTATTATCGAAAAGGACGGAAAAGTGGTCCAGACCATGGAAGGCGTCACCGACGCCGCAACGCTTGAAAAACTGCTCCGGCCGCTGGTGGGATAAGTGAAGATCGGAATAGTTGGCGGCACCGGGGATATCGGGGAAGGCATGACGATGCGCCTCTCCCGGGTCTTTGACGTGGTTGTCGGGTCGCGGGAGCAGGAAAAGGCCGAAGCGAGCTGCGCGGTAGCCCGGGAGACCCTCAAAAATCGCGGGCAGTCCTGCTCGGTTCATGGGGTCTCAAACCAGGGAGCGGTCGATGAGGCCGATATCGTGATCCTCGCGATCCCGTTCAAGCACGTGGTGCCGACCCTCTCGACCCTGCACGGCTTTGAGGACAAGATTGTCATAAGCCCGGTCAACCCGATGGAAAAACAGGATCACTTCGTATTTGTCCCGCCACCGGAAGGGGCAGCGGCGCTGTTGATCAAAAAACTCCTGCCAAAGGAGGCGCGGCTCTGTTGCGCGTTCAATACCATCGCCGCAAACCGTTGGAAGGCACTGGACGAGGAACTGGACTATTCGGTACCGGTCTGCAGTGACGATGAGGATGCAAAGCACCAGGTGATGGAACTCGTGAACCGGGTCTCCAGGCTCCAGGCATTCAATGCCGGCCCGCTTGCCGTTGCACCGATGATAGAATCGCTCACGCCGCTGGTGCTCAATATCGCCCGGTACAACAAGATGCACGATGTCGGCATCCAGTTCCGGTAACGACGCCACAAAGGCCAGAAAAATAGTCGGTATCCTCAAAACCCGGTTCGGGGAGATCCCCTGGTGGCCGGGGGATACCGACGAGGTCATGATCGGGGCGATCCTGACCCAGCAGACAAGGTGGGAGAATGTCATGCGGGCACTTGACCTCCTGAAGGAGCGGGGGCTCTGTTCGATGCAGGCCATTTACACCGCAGACCCGTCGGAGATCGAAGAGGCCGTGCGGTGCACCGGGTTCTACCGGATAAAGGCACACCGGCTCAAGTCCCTTGCGGTTTTTGTGGTCGAAAACTGTGGCGGGATAGAACCGATGGCGACCATACCTACGCCCGCGCTCCGGGCCGGGCTGCTCGCAGTGCACGGCATCGGAGAGGAAACGGCAGATAGTATCCTCTGCTACGGTTTTTCCCGGCCCAGTTTCGTGATCGATGCCTATACGAAACGTATCGCGCGGTGTGCCGGTATAACCACCCCGCGATCGGCGCTAAAAACTCTTTTCGAGAGCGTTCTTGCGGTGGATCCCCACGTGTACCACCAGACCCATGCCCATATAGTGGAATACGCCAAAGGAGGGTGTACAAAGAAGAGGTGCGAAGGATGCCGGATTATGGCTTTGAACGGATAGGAAAACGGCTGTTTGCCGAACATCTCGTCGGTGGGAATTTCGGGAACATGAGCGTGCGGGACGGGGACGCCGGTTTTTTTATAAAAAAAACAGGCGCCTACCTCGACACCCCGGGTGAGCCGGTCTTTGTGCCGTTTGACGGGCCGGTCCCAAAAGACGCCTCAAGCGAGTACCGGGTCCATCTCGCGGTATACCGCTCGACACCCTACCGGGCAATCGTGCACGCCCACCCGCCCTGCGCAGTCGCCGCATCCCTCACAAAAGACGAGATCCGGCCGCTGGACAGCGAAGGAGAGATGTTCTGTCCCATAATCCCGGTCGCATCAGGGGCGCCCGGGACTCAAGGGCTTGCGGATGCGGTCGCAAAAGAGATGCGGCGCAGCAAACTGGTCATTGCACGGGGGCACGGGACATTTGCCGCCGGTGCGACACTTGACGAGGCATTCCTTCTCACATCCCTTGCAGAACATGCCTGCAAGGTCATCGCATTAAAAACGATGTTCCTTTAAAAAAAATCCACGAAACCGTTTTAAAAAATATCTAATTTTACTTTTTTAAAATTTTATTTCAGCTGCTTGGGCGGCTGGTTCAACTGGATCTCACGGATGATCTCACGATGGAAGACCAGCAGCATATCTGATATCACTCCGAACATGAAGATCTCGATACCGACAACAATGAGAAGTACGGTAAGGATAGTCAGCGGGATATGATCGATGTGGTGCAGCCATTCAAGAAGAACATACACCCCGGTGAGCAGGCCAAGGAGTGAACAAAACAGGCCCATAATACCGAAGTAAAACATCGGGTTGTTAACCCTCGCAAGGCGGTAAATCGTGGACACGATCCGGATACCGTCATGGAAGGGGGAGAGTTTTGTCGGGGTTCCCGGACGGCGCGAGTACCGTATAGGCACCACCATGATCCGCTGGCCGTTTCTGACCGCTTCTACGGACATCTCGGTCTCGATCTCAAAACCGCTCTCCTTGAGGTTCATCTGTTGGACAGCCAGTTTGGTAAACGCCCGGTAACCGGAGAGGATATCATGAAGATCCCGGCTGTGAGCGAGCTTAAAAAAGAGGTTGAGCATGTGATTACCAAAGAGGTTGAGGCGCGAGAACGATCCTTCTTCCGCGTTGATGAGCCGGTCGCCGATCACCTGGTCGAATCCCAGGAAAAGCGGGGTAAGCATCTTCTCTGCATCCTTTGCCGAGTACGTGCTGTCACCGTCAAGCATCAGGATATATGGCTGCTCGATCACCTCAAACGCCTCGATGATCGCATTTCCCTTTCCTTTACCTGACTGCGTCTTAACCAGAGCACCGGCATCCCGGGCAATTTTTACAGTATTATCCGTACTCTTGCCATCCATGACAAGAATATGGGCATACCCGATATCCCGGAACTCTTTTACTACCGTGCCAATAGTCAGGCTCTCGTTTAACGTGGGGATAAGGATACAAACCTCATCTTTGTTGAATTTCATTGGTATAGTATTTTTAATCCGTTATCATAAGTGCTTCTATGCACATCCCGAAAAAAGGCCTCCGGGCGCTCGGCATTGCGGAGAGTTATTCCGGCCGGGAACACTCGACCCTTGCCGGGATCGTGATGAGGAAAGACCTCATCATCGACGGGTTTGCATTCTCCCGTGTGACAGTCGGGGGTGTGGATGCAACTGACGCAGTCCTTGAAATCGTCACGGCCCTCAACCGCCGGGACATCAACGTTATCCTCCTCTCGGGCTGCGTGATCGCCTTTTTCAACATCATCGACCCCGGGCAGGTACACGACATGACGGGGTTACCGGTCATCTGTGTGACGTACGAGGAATCTACCGGGCTCGAAGGAGATATCCTCCACCATTTTCCCATGGATACCACACGGCTGGATGCATACCGCCGGCTGGGTGCACGCACACCCCATTCTCTGCCGGACGGGCAGACAGTCTATCTCCGCAGTTGGGGACTTGATCCTGCAGATGCCGGCCGGCTCTGCACTGCGTTTACCTGCGAGGGGAAGATCCCGGAACCCCTCCGGGTCGCCCGACTTACAGCCCGCGCCGCCCACCGTTTTGTCAGCTACCCTGTTTAAGACTTTTTTTAGGAGATGTAACTCCCCGTTACTTGCCCCCACAGGAGATTTCATATCTGGTAAGGTAGATGGGTAAAAAAGAAAGACGAGGTAACCAGATGACACAACAGACGGTAAAACTCGCCCGCTGGGTATGTCTTGAATGCCACTATATCTACGATCCCGCAAAAGGGGACAAGAAAGGGGGAATCCCGCCGGGTGTCCCATTCGATGATCTGCCGGACACATGGCGCTGCCCGGAGTGTAATGTCCTTAAGGCAAAGAAAGGCGTATTTAAGCGGCTCGACGATTAACGCCGGGCCAAAAGTCCTCTTTTTCTAAAGAACCGGTTCATGCCGTATAGGTGTGGCGCGAGATAATCTGATCAGTTTCCACATCATAGACCTCAAAGGTCACTACATCGCCCGGGTGAAATGTCTTGTCGGAATAATCAATAAAAATGAGTTCCCCGGGATCCCATGTCGTGCCCCGTGACCCCTGTCCACCGAGATTCTGGATTTTGTAGTGGTGAGTGGGAATAAAATTATGTCCGTTCACGGTTTTGATGGAACTTTCCAGAGGATCCCCATTCCGGTAGGTCAGCGCATAGAGGTTCAGGTTCTTATAGCCGGTTTCCCCGGCATTCATGACCATCATCCGGCTGTCGTAGGTCAGACGGTCATAATCATCCACATGCCGAATCTTCGTAATCTTGAAAATTTCAGGAACAGACTGGTCGAACTGGTACGGAAGCTGGATCATCATGAGCAGGACAAGTGCTGCAAGAATAAAGGTGATCGCGAGCATCAGGAGTATCCCCATCGCCGGTGATGTAGCTTTCTCGGATCTGCAACTGGACAACAATAAACAGTTTTCTTCTTTTTGGATTATGAATGAAGAGTATTTGATTTTTTAGAGAGGTGCCTGTAACCCGGAAGGTGAGCACATGTGTAACTCAGGATCCTCCCAAGGGGAATTATGATTCCCGAAGCACGTTTTTGCGAGTAGATTTCCTTGTTTTGGTAAAACCGATACCCGGGCACCCGCATCCTGCCCGGAAAGTCATGTTCATAGATACAATCAATTACCATCAGGAGAAAAATACTAGAGAATTCAAAAAGGTGAATCATGGGAATTTTTGACAGATTATCCGGAAAACCCGTAGAACTGACTCCGAAATCAGCACTTGTGCTCTCCGCTATTACCATTATCGCGGCAGACGGCGTTATCGAGGACTCCGAACTTGGCGACCTTGCAAAGATCGTCCGCGGCGACAGGAAGTCGATCGATGTGGCAATGCAGGTCTTAAAGGCAAACAAGTTCCCCGAAGTCATCGATCTCGTCGCACAGAAGCTTGACGAGAAGCAGAAGATCGCAACCCTTGCGATTCTCTGTGATATTGCGATGGCAGACGGTGTCCTTGCCGGCGAGGAGAAGGCAGTCCTCCAGCTGTATATGGACAAGTTCGGCATCCCGGAAGCAACGATGAAGCCCATTATCGAAGCTATCGCCATCAAGAACGACTTCTCGGTCTTCGCGTAACTATTATTTCATATACCTTTTTTTAGTACGTTTTGAAACGCAGGGACGGGTCCATTTTCTGGATCGCACCGCCCATTTCATACCAATGGGGGCCCATCGGAGATTTTCTGCGAAGGGAACTCTGGTAACCCGTGTTATCGGATGAGATAACAAGGGTAAGAAGAAATTTTAAAAAACAAAGCCACGCCCAGGTCGGAATTCGAATCCGAGTCGATTGCGTGACAGGCAATCATGATAGGCCGCTACACTACCTGGGCACTTTTTTACAGTATATCCCGCCTCCCGGATTCGGACCGGGGACATCGCGGTAGCCGCGCAGTTGCCGTTCATCGGCAAACCATACTACAGCCGCGCACTCTACCAGGCTGAGTTAAGGCGGGGCACTCTGCCTAATAATGTAGGGGTAGTTTCCTATTAAACATATCGTAAGTTACCGGTTTTACAGGGGATGAAAACGGCAAAAACCGGGCTGGTGCAGGGTTTCTTTAAATAATCCGGGGGCACATGATGTTGTATGGCTCGCAAGGATTTTGCGGGGGATCGTTTTCTTCACCGATAGCCGTGCGAAGAATAACGTGACCGTTTTTGATACGACACTCCGTGACGGGGAACAAACCCCGGGGATTGCCTTCACATTTGAACAAAAAATTGAGATTGCCCGTCAGCTCTCCGGCATCGGCGTGCATACGATCGAGGCAGGGTTCCCTGCATCATCGGCTGCCGAGAAAGAGACCGTGTCCGCCATCAAGAAGCTCGGCCTCTCTGCGAATGTCTGCGGACTCGCCCGGTCGGTCAAAGCCGACGTGGATGCCTGCATCGACTGCGATGTCGACATGATCCACGTGTTCATCCCGACATCGGACATCCAGCGGGAGAACACCATCAACAAAAGCCGGGAGCAGGTACTCGCGATCACAAGCGAGATCATCCGGTACATCAGGGGGCATGTGGACAAGTGCATGTTCTCGCCCATGGATGCGACGCGGACAGATCCCGACTATCTCGTTGAGGTCTGCCGCACCGCCGCCGCTGCCGGGGCCACGATCATCAACATCCCGGACACCGTCGGGGTCATCTCCCCGTCGGGCATGAAGACCCTGATGGGCCGGCTCGCCCGCGAGGTGGACTGCCCGCTCGACGTCCACTGCCACAACGACTTCGGCCTCGCGGTCGCAAACACGATCGCCGCGGTCGAAGCCGGCGCCTCGCAGGTGCAGGTGACGGTGAACGGTCTCGGTGAGCGGGCCGGCAATGCCGACCTCGCCCAAGCCGTGATGATCATGGAGGCGATCTACGGCATCCATACCGGGATCGCAAAAGAGCGCCTTGTCGAGACCTCGCGCCTTGTCTCCCGGTTCTCCGGCCTCGGTATCCCGCCCACCCAGCCGGTGGTCGGGGAGAACGTCTTCTCGCACGAGAGCGGCATTCACACGCAGGGCGTCTTAAAGTGCACCGCGACGTTCGAGCCCGGCATCATGACCCCGGAGATGGTCGGGCATCGGCGCCGGCTCACGCTCGGCAAACATGTCGGCAGGCACGCGGTGCGCCAGATGCTTGTGGATGTCCACATCGAACCCGATGATACACAGCTCGACACGATTGTTGAGCGCGTGAAAGTGATCGCGAACAAGGGGAAACGGGTGACCGACGCCGACCTCTACGAGATCGCCGAGAGCGTCATGGGCATCGAGATCGGGAAAAAGGTACTCCAGCTCGACGATATCGCGATCATGACCGGCAACCACGTGATCCCGACGGCAAGCGTTCGGGCGCAGGTCAACGGCACCGAGCATGTCTTCTCAAGTGTCGGGAACGGCCCCGTGGATGCGGCGCTCAACGCGATCATCGGGATCCTGCCGGTAAAGATCCGGCTGACCGAGTTCAACATCGAGGCGATCAGCGGGGGCTCGGACGCGATGTGTCACGTGACGATCGCCGTCGAAGACGAGCACGGGCACATCTACGATGCAAGCGGGAGCGGTGACGATATCGTGCTCGCCTCGGTCGATGCGCTCGTAAACGCGATCAACCTCACGAGCAGGGACTAACCATTCCATTTTATTTGTAATTTTTCTGGACCGGTACTGCCGGATCGGCAACGATCCCTCGGGAAAGATTCCTAAACAGACCGTGAGATAGTGTCCTGTAACGGGTCATAAACAATTTTAAAAAAAGTTATGCGGCATTCGGGGCGCTCTTGCCCTCGAGTGCAGACTTGATCTGTGCTTGAAGCTGCTCGAACTTGCCCTGGAGCATCTTCTCCTGCTTCTCTAACGACTTGATCCGAAGTTCAAGGGTCTCGACCTTCTCGGTGAGCTTTGAGGCGACGTATTCCTTCTTCTTCTGCACCATGACGGTTCCGATGCTCATGTACATCGGGGTGTCATCTGCTGAATCCTTGACCTCTTCTTCTGCACGCTTGGCCTCGCGCACCGCCATCTCATACTGATTCTTCTGCGAAAGAACGGTCTGGAGCTGCTGCTGTATCTGCTGGAGCATCGCAAACTGGTTCTGGACTTTGGGGGGAATGTTCTGCATAATCGTATCTCCGTATCAAGTTTCATTTCCCAGCGATAAAAATGATTCCGCACGTGCCCTCTCGCCAGCAGTATAAAAACCCTGATTAGGGACGAGAAACGTGCAGGCGCCAGCAGTTTTCAGGCGATCTGCTGCATCTCGTCGGCAACGCTTACGAGGCGCAGGAACATATTGAGCGCCGCTCGCAGCGCCGCAAGATCCTGCGCTTCAACGTGCAGGACGAGCGTATCGGTCCCCTCGACCCATGCCTGCGTCGTGGACCGGGGATTCACATCCTCCTGTAACTCCGGAAGAAGCGACCGGTAGATCTGATCCGCATGATCGGTCGTGAACGTAAACAGGGCTTCATGGTGCGGCACAGGAGTACCTCGTAAAGTATATGGGTAAAACGAGAATAAAAAATGAAACTGCCGGTTATTCCGGCACCGGTAACCTTACCTGGCTTTTATCTCTTTTATTGCTGCGCCGCGTTCCTTGAAAAGGATGCGGTGGCCGCAGTAGGGACACCGGACGTTGACGTCGATCTCCACTTTCTGTTTGCACCGTGCGCACTTGTAGGTACTTGCCATGTCTCAAAGTCCGCTTACTGGGTCTTTTCTTCAACGACACTGGTGCGGTCGATGGCACGGAGGGCAACACGGAGGGCCGGGGTCTCAGGCTGGTATGCGCCGCCGGCGAACTTGAACCCGCACTTCCGGCATTCCCAGATACCGGTGCCTCTTCTCTGCACCGACATCGTATCGCACTTCGGGCACCGGTGATCTGCCCGGGAAATCTTTTCCATCTCTGCGACTCGCTTGCGTACAAATCTTCCGTATCTGCAGCCAAAACGCCCTGCACTACCGGTTACTTTTCCTTTTGCTGATTTTTCTGATTTTGCCATGATGAGTGTCCACCGAATTGACTTTCTATATTTGTCCTCGTAATTAATATACTTGATTGAGGATTTTTACCTGTCCTTCGCCTTTGCTGATCTTGTTTATCAGATCGTAAAATTCGCCCTGGATGCCGGCCGGGATCCGCACGACGCAAACCCATGAGCCGTCTTTCTGCCACTCGTCCTTCTCCATGGTGCAAGCCGCCGCGATATCTCCGTATGCGCGGGCTGCGTTGTCGGGAGGGATCCGTATTGCAAGACGAAGTTCCTCGAACCGGATGGGCAGGATCGGGCGCAGCGCCTTGACGGTCTCCTTGACCAGTTCGTCAAGGTGCTTGAACGGATCGATATTGACCCGGGCCTCTTCCATCGCTCTCTCGATACGGGCGGGGGGATGCGGGTGGCCGGTCTGGGGGTTGATCGCGTTCCTGGCGATAAACGTGATGACCTGCCGGCGTTTCTCCTCGGTCATCTCCTTACGCTGGTCGGCGGTGAGATGGATCTCCCCTTTCTCAATGATCTTCTTTGCCACGGTTGCAAAGTCCGTGGTATGGAAGACCTTTTCAAGCGATTCGTCGGATGCCCGGGTCCCCCGCGAAGAATTCCCGAATACGTCGAGCGCTGCGACAACGTCCTCGATGTTTATGGCCTCGCCCTGCCGCAGGCGGGCCGCAAGGTGGGGTTCGACCAGGATCTCGAACCGCTCCCCGAAACTTTCCAGACGGGCTACCACCGCGTTCTCAAGAGAGATCATGAGAGATCACTGTTTGAACTGTGAGACGTATGATGCGACTTCTTCTTTGGTCATCTTCTTGAACTTCGCATCGCTCTGTTCAACGATGCCGATCTCTACGGTGTCGACATCGAACTTGCCTTCGGTTGCCGAGTGCAGTGCCTTGAGGCCGAGAAGGATTGCATCCTTGATCGTGAGGCTTGGCGTGTATTCCTCCTCAAAGATCTTCATGGCCGCCGGCCGGCCGATACCGATACCGGTCGCCTTGTACTCAAGGAGGGTGCCGGAGGGGTCGGTCTCAAAGAGCCGGCATTCGCCATCGCTGACGCCGGCAATTAAAAGCGCCGTGCCGTACGGGCGGATGCCGCCGTACTGGGTGAGGGTCTGCATGTGGTCGCAGAGTTTCTTTGCGAGCGCCTCGACCTCGATCTTCTCATCGTAGGAGACCCGGTTGATCTGGCACTCGACCCGTGCCCGGTCCACAAGCGCACGTGCATCGCCGACGAGGCCGGAGGATGCGACCCCGATATGATCGTCGATCCTGAAGATCTTCTCGATCGAGGCTGCTTCAAGCAGTTTGGAACTGATGCGTTTGTCGACGATAAGGACAATCCCGTCCTGTGCCTTGATACCGACCGCAGTGGTACCGCGCTTTACTGCCTCCCGGGCGTATTCCACCTGGTACAGCCTGCCGTCAGGCGAAAAAACGGTGATCGCCCGGTCATAGCCCATCTGGTATTGTGGTTGCATGTATTTTCTCCAGATCTTCTGTTGTTAAGAACAATCGGCGTGTATTTTTAAATCCCTTTTCTATGACATCAACCTTATGACCGTGCCATACAACAGGTTCGACAGGAGTGGTGCCGAAACGGTATTCGCAGGGACCGGCGTCGGGTACACCTTCACCGGCACCATCCTGGGCCGGGACATCGGGTTCCTGCGGCACGAGCGTTGCGATCCGCTCCCGCAGGCTCTCGATCGTTCCCGATACTGCGAGCACTCTCACGGCAAGGGTGTAGTCCCGGCACGCGGAAAGCGTCGAGAGGGCGATCGCAAACTCGCGTTCGGCACCCCTGCGGCAGCGCAGGATCGCGTGCCCGCTCTCAATCGCAAGCACCGAAGGCTGCATGGCTGCCGCCGCCATATCACCGAAGAGCGAGACCACCGCCTCGTACACCGCGTAGTAGAGATCCTTTGTCTCAACCGGAGTTTCTGCCGGGTCGATACGGGCGAGGAGATACCGCCGTTTTTCCCGCAGCGTCGGGGGACGGATGCTCATGTAATCACCTTCACGACACTCTCGACCGGTCCGGTCACCCGGCCGACCCCGGCAAGCGCCACCTGAACATCGGTCTCATCCATGCCAAAGAGCGAGCAGAGACCGGTGACTTCACGCACGGCCCTCATACCAAGAACCGACCGTGCCGATGACGAGATGGTGAGCGGGAACTCGAACCTGCGGTACAGGATCATCAGGTCGATATAACGGTGGATCGCTTTCTGCCGGAGGTGCCCGCGCCCGAAAATGAGGGGGGCCAGGTCAATGTCAAGAGCGGTGTTGTTGTCCGCTGCAATCTTAGCCGCCACGTGATCGAACGCACGCTTGTCGGCGGCATGGATGCCCCGCAGGATGTGGACGCCGTTTGTGCTCGCTACGGCACGGTTGAACCCGTTGTCCCCGACCTGTACGGCAATGACCGCTCCCGTGCCCCTGCTCTTTTTCACCCGGCTCTGGACGTCCTTTGCCGGGATGCCAGCAAGGAAGATCCCTGGGATCACGGTAATACCGCAGACCTCGGCAGCGGGCGTATCTGCTGCGACAATACTGTCATACCCGAACGAACGGGCTTCGAGCGCAAACCGGCGGACCGACGAGTCACCGACAGGATACGGATAAACACAGGCATCGGTGATCTTCATGAAGATACCCTTAGCGGGAAAAAAGGATAAGATTATTTGCCCTGGTTTGCATGGGAGCGGATGCTCGGGCGGGTCTTCTCTGTTCCCCGTCCCCGGGTCCTCATGCCACGGCCCTTGCGACCTGCCGAGGTCTTGCCACGCTCGGCACGGCCACGGTGGACCGGGTCTGCGAGCCATGCAAGGTTCTTGTCTGCCCGGATGGAGGGGTGGTGGCCGTCAACGAGTATAACCTCGTAATATTTCAGCTTCCCGTCCTGACCAACCCAGTAGGAGTTAAGGACTTCCATGTTCGGGTACCGGCGGGATGCACGTTCCTCGGCGATCCGCTGGATGCTCTTTCCGGGGGTAAGTTTGTTCTTACCCATGCGTGCGGACCGGCGGGCCCGGACGTACCGGGAGGCACGGCGGCCACCGCGGCGTACCTGGACGCGGACGACTGCGATACCCTGCTTCGCCTTGTACCCGAGCGAGCGGGCGCGGTCGATACGGGTCGGGTGCTCAAGACGGGTGACGCTGCCCTCGCGGCGCCACTCCTGCATCCGGTCCCAGAGCATTGCTTTTACTTCGGACTTTTCAGGTCGTGCCCATGCGTCCCTGACATACGCATACATCGATTTTACCATGTGTTATAACACCTCAAGGTTCGGCCCATTACAGGCTACATTCCTTTTCTGACGGGACGAATCCCGCATTCTTATAAAATGGATCCGGGGGAGTATTAAAGTACACGGGCGCTTGCGCGGGCAAACACGGAAGGGAGGGGAGATAACTGCACCATCACGCTGCAGCCGGGGTCGTCCCTTTGCGTTTTTCCACAACCCGTATGCCTTCGATCCGGGTGACGGGGTACTGGCCGTTCTCGTCCTTCTCTGCGGACTTGACCATGTCCCAGATGGTGAGGAGCGCAACCGAGACACCGGTTAAGGCTTCCATCTCCACCCCGGTCTTGCCGGTGGACTTTGTCCTGACCACCGCTTCGATAAATCCGTCGCCTTCGGTAAAATCAACCGTGATTGCACCGAGCAGGATCGTGTGGCACATCGGGATTATGCGGGGCGTCTCCTTGACCGCGAGGGTGGCGGCGACGCGGGCCGTGGCAAGCACGTTCCCCTTGATGACCGTTCCCTCCCGGATTGCCGCAAGGGTTGCCGGCCGCAGGTAGATCCTTCCCGTTGCCACTGCTTCGCGCACGACATCAGTCTTCGCGCAAATATCCACCATCTGTGCCCTGCCATCGGAAATATGGGTAAACTCGACCATTACTTCTGCCTCCTGAACAATTCTTTTGGGATCCGGTCGACAAGGTCTGACGCAAGCATCCCCTCGCCCCGCTCTTCTGCCACGCGCTCCCCGGCTCTCCCGACCGCATACGCGGCGATGCAGGCTGCCTCGAATGCGGGTAGGTGGCAGAGGAGCGCTCCGGTTACCCCGGCCAGCACGTCCCCGGTCCCGCCCACGCTCATCGCCGGGTCGCCGGTCCGGTTGAACCTGACCCGGCGGCCGTCCGTGATGACGTCCACCGGCCCCTTGAGGAGGATAGTGCCGCCGAGGGTCGCCGCCGCAGCCTTGGCTTCCCGCGCCCGCCCGCACGCGTCTCCCGCATCCTCCGAAAGCCGGACGCCCGCGATACGGGTAAATTCCCCGGCATGGGGAGTATACACGGTCTCACCGCAGGCTTTCGGGAGCGGGAGCCGGAGGGCATCGGCATCGAAGACCGCTTTCTTGCAGTGTGGGGAGACCGCAAGGATGACCTCATGACTTTCAGTACCAAGCCCGTTCCCGCAGACGACCACGTCCGCCCGCTCCGCGAGGGCGATGAGCCGTTCTGTGTGCTCACCACCGATCCGGTCTCCCGTGAGGCGCTCGTAGATCAGGTCCGGTACCGGTTCAAAAACCGGCGACGCGATCCTGACAATATCGGCACCGGCCCGGAGCGCCCCGAGACCGGCAAGATAGGGTGCGCCCTGGTACGGCCCGCCACCGATCACGAGCACCTCGCCCCCGACCCCCTTATGGCTCGTCCTCTTCCGCATCGGGATCAGGGTCAGGTCCCCGGGCCCGGTGCAGATCTCCGCTTCAATGGGGATGCCGATATCCACGACCTCCGACCCTTTCACTTTGGGACGGTGGAACGCGCAGATACGATCGGCCCGCATACCGGGCGAAGGGAGATCTGCCGCGATAATCTTTGCCCGCGACGCATTTGCCATCGCCACGCAGGCTGCAAGGGGTTCCTTTGGCATCCCGGCAGCCCCGGTCCCGAGCAGGGCATCGACAATCACGTCGGCCTTCGAAAACACGGACGAGAGCGAGCGGAGATCATCGGTGGACACAAACGGGTGGAGCGTCACCCGGCAGCCTTTGAGCGCTGCCAGCTGGTGGGCACAGGAAGGACTGCGCGTTCCTGAATCGAGGTAACAGACAACAGTATCCACACCGCGCTGGAGATACCGGGCCGCCACCATCCCGTCTCCCCCGTTGTTCCCCCGGCCGCAGAGAATGAATACCGAGTCCGGGCGGAGCGCGAGCACGGATACCGCAAGGGCTTTGCCCGCGCTCTCCATTAACTGGAGACCGGTAACGCCGAGCGCCTGCGCGTTTGCATCCACCGCCCGCATCCGCTCATGCGTAATGACTCCCTCCTCAAGGAATTCTTCTGCACAAACGGTCAGGTCGGGCATTATGACACACTTCATCTGTATTGACTCCATAAATATTAGGTAATGGGTTTCTCTGATGATGTGAAGGCGGCCGCCGAGCAGATCACGGCTGCGCACGAGATAACCATCATCTCCCACATCGACGCGGATGGCATCTCAAGTGAAGCGATCCTCTCGCAGGCGATCTCCCGGCACGGGATCACCGTCCGCTCCGTTTTTGTCAGGCAGCTCGAACCGCTCACCATGCCGCAGGTGCCCGACGATCCTTCCTTAAAGGTCTTCACCGACCTCGGGGCGGGCCAGCAGAACCTCCTGCATGAGCGGGGCCTCAAGGAAAAGGATGTGCTGATCGTCGACCACCACGTCAGCCAGCCCGGCGATGTCACGTACCCGCAGGTCAACTGCCTCCCGTACGGGTACACGAAGATGAGCGCGGCCGGTGTCGCCTATCTTATCGCAAAGCAGATGGACGAGGCAAACATCGACCTCGCGAAGATCGCAGTGATAGGAAACGTCGGGGACATGATGGCCCGGGAGACCCGGGGGCTTGTCGGCCCGGCCCGTGACCTCATCGTGGAGGACGGGGTCCGGCACCGGTCGGTGAAGGTCTGTAAAAAAGATCTCAACTGCTACGGCACCGCGACCCGCCCGGTCTACCTCTCGCTCGCGTACAACGATGACCCGTTTGTGAAGGGGATCAGCAACAACCCCGAGGGCGCAAAGCAGTTCTTAAAGAAACTCGGGATCGTGCAACAGACCAAAGACGGGCGCTGGTATGTCTGGGAGGAACTCGGCGATGATGACCGGCGGACGATCACATCGGGTCTTGCCGAGCAGCTGATCGCAAACGGCGAGAGCGTCGAGCGCCTGCTCGCGGAGACCTACCGGTTCCCGGACGAGATCCCGAGAACGCCTCTCCGGAACGCACAGGAGTACGCGACGGTCCTCAATGCCTGCGGACGGTGGACGAAACCCCACATCGGGAGCGCAATTCTCCGGGGCGACCGGGGCCAGGCCTACCGCGAGGCGGAGCACATGCTCGGCAACCACCGGGCGATCATCAGAGAACTGCTCCAGTACATCATCGAGACCGGGGTCACGGAACTTGAGAACGTCCAGTACCTCAGTGTCGGGAACAGGTTCCCGGACACGATTGTCGGGATCGGGGCGGGCATGGCCCTTTCGAAGCTCAACGCTAAAAAACCCATCCTGATCATGTGCGAGGTTCCCGAGGACAAGAACCTCACCAAGGTCTCGATGCGCACGACCGAGAGAGTCATCGAAAAAGGCATCGACCTCCAGAAAGCGATCAGCGATGCCTCGGCAGAATACGGCGGCGGGGGCGGTGGGCACAAGATCGCGGCCGGAGCGTTTATCCCCAAATCCGCAGAAAAGGAGTTTGTCAACCGTGTCAACAGGATACTCGGAGAACAGTTCGCTCGCGAGAGTGCAGGCAATCGCTGATTACCAGTTCGGGAACCTCGCAGGAACCGGGCTCTTTCCCGAAGGCTGCGAGTTTTTATTCTCGACGACGGGACGTATCCGCCAGATTATCTACGGCGGCACGAGGCTCGCGACGGTCAGGGCATCGGACGGCCGGCTCACGCTCGGGATCGAGGGGGCACGCCGGCTCCACGCGCTCCTCCCGGTGCCCGGCTACCGGGTCGTCGTCAGGGACGACGTCGCGGAATTTGTCGCGCAGGGGAAGAACGCGTTTGCAAAGCACGTGGTCGCAGCAGACCCGCAGATCCGCGCGGGGGATGACGTGCTGGTGGTCGCGGGCGGAGATCGGCTCATTGCCTGCGGCGCTGCGCTCCTTTCAGGCGCGGAGATGCTTGCATTTAATTACGGTGTAGCGGTAAGAGTACGACAGGGGAGTGAAAAAAATGCTTCCGGGAAACATCAACCCGCGCCAGATGAAGGCGATGATGAAGAAGCTCGGCATGCAAGTCGAGCCGATTGAAGACGTCCAGAGTATCGTGATCAAGACACCGAAGGGAACCTATACATTTGATTCCGCAGAAGTGAGCTCGATGACCATGCAGGGGGTCACGACCTACCAAGTCACGGGAACGCCGCGCTTTGAGCCGGCAGCCGTCGAGATCCCCGCAGATGATGTCGCGATGGTCGCCGAGCAGGCGCAGGTGCCAATCGAGAAAGCAAGGGAAGCGCTTGTCGCGACAAACGGCGATATCGCCGAAGCGATCGTGAAACTCTCCTCGCCATGATCGAGGCAGGGGACCGCGTCCTGTTAGTCGGCGAGGGAAGGGAATTTTTCGTCCGGGCAGGCCAGGGCACGCTCTCGACCGATAAGGGCCAGCTGGATCTTGGGCCGGTTGTCGGGGCAGCGGCCGGTGACGTGTTTACCACGCACACCGGGGCAAAATTTGTGCTCCGCATCCCCCGGCCCACGGACTTTTTCGTGCACGGCAAGCGCTCCGGCGCCCCGATGCTCCCAAAAGACATCGGTCTCGTGATCGCGTATACCGGCATGAACCGGAACGATGAGGTGCTCGATGCGGGGACGGGCAGCGGGATCGCGGCGATCTATTTTGGCGGGATCGCGGCGCACGTGAAGACCTACGAGGTCAGGCCCGACTTCTCTGCGCTGGCACAGAAGAATATCAAAGAAGCCAAACTCGACAACGTGGAAGCGGTTGCCGCCGATGTCCTCACCGCTGAAGGCATCTATGACGTGATCCATCTCGACCTCCAGATCGCAACCGAACACGTGGTCTTCGCGTTCGACCACCTCCGGGCCGGGGGATACATGGCCTGCTACACGCCGTTCTTAGAGCAGATGGCAATCGTGGTGGACGCGGCGCAGGAACGGTTCCCCGAAGTCCATACCCATGAGCTGATCGAGCGGGAGATGACCCGGTCGAAGAGAGGAACCCGGCCCTCGACGAGCATCAGTCATTCGGGGTATATCACGATTGCGAGGAAGTAAATGAAAGGGATACTAAAAAAGATCCTTTAGTTTAGATTCCCGTCAATTTTGGTAACCTGAACTTGGCACGGGCTTCTTTTGTATAAATCCTTTCAATTCCTCTAAAGGTGGAATTAAATTCGGATTTTTAACAATTATCTGTGTGATTGTGTAATTGTAGTTGTTGACAACATAAGTAATGTTTTGAGAGGGACAAGTTGAATTCAGACTTATCGTAGATGCATCATCAACATTCGATAAAACAACAAAATAGTATAAACTAACCCCGACCAATGCAACAAATACCACAAGTGAACATATAAAAACGACAACTCGAATTTCTTTTAAAACTCGCTCAAATATTTGATATGAGGATTCAACGAGAAAACTACTCACTATACCAATGATTGCTCCTAAAACAATTGCACCAAAAAAGACGAATCCCTCAGAAAATGATATATAAAGCATATTTTATTGTGCATTTCTCATTCCGATAAACTTTTTTAGATCAAAACATAGTTTGCAGAGTTCTAATTTGTCACGGTAGAAATTCTTTTAGTAAATACTTCTCTAAAAAACGCTGCCAAAATGATTGCCGATAGATTTTCTACAAAGATCGTTTAGATAGGACAAGAACATTCTCATCACACCTCACATGATCGATGCGTGTCACCGCCCCCAAAGGGATGCCCCCGTGTCGGTAAAGTACCACAAAAACTCTCTTGCCCCGCCGTACCTCGGATAGGCCCTGAGGCGGGGAACCCTCATACCATTTGATTAATCGGGATTGTGGGGTTTTATCATCGGGTTAAATCAGTCAATATTCCCGAGGTACATAAATGTCATCCGGGTATGGAAGTCGAGCATTTATTTCTTGTAAAAATATCAGGTACTGTCGTATATCCTCAAAAAATTCATCAAAAGTCCCAATATCCCGGTTTTGATAAGCGTGAATTGCATTACGTCGTTGCTGGATTTTTTCTATCCATGTATTCCAATTATAACCTCCCTTACACCAGATTCTCTTTTTAAAAAATAGACGTATTTCTTGGAAGTAAAGACTATCAGGATCTGTCAAATCTTTTTTCTTACGTTTAATTGACTTATTATCCTTCTTATAATCATTATAGTACACAGACAAGAATAGTTTCAGTGTGCCTTCTACGAGAGTTCCTAAGTTAGCCCAAGCAAGAATTAAGCGACCATTTTCTTCATCAGGAAGTGGTACAGTTAACCAGATTTTTAAACTTCTTGAAAGGGATACTTGCCAATCAAGACGTGATTTACTCAATAATTGGGCTGATTCGATCGGAGCCCAGCCACCCGATTGTGTCCAGAAATCAGTTAAACCTTCGTTAAGTGCAACAATACGATTGATCACTTCATCTAGGGAAAGGGTTTCTAATTCCGGCATATAAATCACAATTCATTCACTTAATTCTATTAATTTAAAAAATCCTTCCATTCCCCAACAAACCATTTAAACCCCGCTAACGGAATCCGGAGCAAGCAGATCATAAACCAATCCCCGAATCTCCTCCATCTTTTCCGGCCTGACGATACCGAGGGTATCGCAGATCAGTTCTTTCTCCAACGCATAGATCCCATCAGCTTGGACAAAACTGGGATGGTCCAACGATCCTTCCTTGAGATCCTCGTTTGTCAGGCTGGCCGCCATCATCTTTGGTTTCCTCGTGGTGATTTTTACGACAATCACATCGCGGGAGATCCTGTTATACCGGGAATTGCTCACGACAAGCGCCGGGCGAACCTTTGACTGGATCTGGTTGGAATAGGAAAAATCCACAAGGACAACGGCGCCCTGTGCCGGATCAGTCATGCGCCAACCTGTTCTTCGCGTAATCCTTCCAGGCATCGTCCGGATTCTCGTAATCGACATCGATCTTTGCTTTCCGGAAGATGATCCTGTCCTTATCTGAGGAAATGGTCAGGTAATCCCCGTCATGAATATCGAGATCCGTCCGGATCTTCTTGGGGAGGGTGACGAGGCCTTTTGATGAGACCTTGACAAGAGTCGTGTCAGACATATGCGCTCACAACTTAGAATATAAGATTCTTATATTATCAGTGTTGTGGGAGCGGAAGTAACATAATCGGAAGGACTCCCGGAAAAAGTACCTGCTCACCCCCGGGATTCTCCCGGCACATTCCGGAATTGAGTGAGGTTCGGGGCATACCAGACACCACAAACATACTATCCCGAGGTGCAGAGTAGTGTTATCATGCAGGCTGCAAGCACAATCTCAATCCGGGCAGACCTCAAAGAGCAGCTCGCCGCCCTCAAACGTCATCCAGGAGAATCGTACAACGATGTCATCGTGCGCCTGGTCACGCTCGCGGTCGATGAAGAGGGCTTAAGCGAAGAGACACTTGCAGGACTTGAAGAATCGCTGGATGATGTTCGGAAAGGCAACCTGATCCCGGAAAAAGAGATCATGAAAAAATACGGGATTCGGTGAGCACCATACAGGTGACGCATATCCCGCTGGCATACCACGACCCTGACAGGCTTCCCCCGGAACCCGCCCGCCAACCTACAACCATTTAATCCCCGCCCTCAGATCCGGATTCATGCCATCGCAGGAACACGTCCACATCATCACCGCCGGTGACGACATCGCCACCACCTACACCGCATCATTCCGGGATTATCCCGGCATCACCCGGACGTACGTCTTTTCCGACAACACCCTCTATTTCAGACACGCGGATCCCGAGATTGAAAAAGCGAGGTTTACGGTCAGGAACGCGATCTCCGCTGCAAAGAATACCTCCACATCCATCGGCATCCCGTTCTCAAACGAGGTCATCTCCGCTCCTGCATACCCGGCCGTCCGCGACGCGCTCACACGAATTCACCGGGAACATCCCGGCGCACGGTACACCTTCGACCTCTCGGGCGGATCAAAACCGCTCTGCATGGCGCTCCTTGCCCTCGCCCCGTGGGTAAACGGGGAGATCCGGTCGGCATTCGATGAGAGGGTTCCGCGGTCCGTCCCGCTCCCGTACCTGCCGGCCCGGGCAATGCTCGCAAACCCCAACTACCAGACGATCCTTGCGCTGCTGGTAAAACATGGCAGAAACGAGAAGAAAACAACGGCCCCGGTTCCCGTGTCGCGGCAGTATCTCTACCAGCAGCTCTGGCCGCTCTACGTGATGGCGCGGGCACGAAAAGATCCGCCGGCCGCGATCTATAAGAAAGGGAGGAAGGCGGCAGATGAACTTACCCAGCCGACATTTTCCGGGTTTATGGTCGCTCTTGTGGACGCGGGACTTACTGAAGAGGTCAGTTCCGGGGAGAACAGGAAAGAGAAATACTACCGGCTCACCGAAATGGGAGGGATGGCGTTCCGTTTCGGTTCCGACCCTGCCACGAACACTCTGGTCAAAACTGTGCTGGAAACGCTGTGCTAAAGCGGGTTGCTCCGGAAAAAATCCGGGAAAAATATTTTCGAGCCGAAAAAGAAGTGTAAGTTAACCAGCCGATTATCGGATAATTATACGATAATCGGATGTACAACCGACAATATTTTTTTAGTTTCGACGTGAATTTTCCGGCTGTTCCGGTGTTTTACAAAAAAATCCGGATTGCCCGGGCCGGTAAAAATTTTCGCGGCCAAAAAAAATCCGGAATTTATTTTTCGGGCCGGAAAAAGTATCAGCATTCCGGCCGGCCCGGGTCCACGAACTCACCAAATGGGATACCTGCCCGCCCGGAAAGCGCGGTGGACACGAAAGGCGCGCCATAGTACCGGCCCGAACACCACCATTGTGAGAAAATTCCCGCCCGAAATTTTCCAACTTCCCGCGCTTTATACCATGCCCGGGTCAAGCATTGGATCAGCAAAAGAAAGAGGAAGTATCATGACCGAACCCTGCATCACAACCCCCGCACAAGGAAACGAACAGGCAACAATGAAGATCCCCCTCGCCGTTCACCTGGCAGGTATCCTGCTCCTCGTCGCTGTTACCGCCACCACCGGGCCGCTCGCCGCATTCTTTGTATAATCTCTCGTTCGTGCGCCGTCGTCCGTAAAAAACCGCCCACCAGCGAGGGTGCCCCGATCCTTTTAGGCATCCCCCCGTTCTGTTCTGGTAAAACAGGGTTACAGGAAAACGAGCGGGTTTAACTCGCATGCCGGGGAGATATGCATCTTGATCCTTCGGATAACTGCCAGCTCGTTTTTCAGCCCGAGTTCCCGGGCATAGGCCTCTGCCTGTTCCAGTTTTCCCGCTGTATCGGCGTACTTGTCCGGGAACTCTTCGGCCATCGTATGGTAGAGCAGCGCCTCGGAGAGGAAACACTGGACCATCCCCCATTTCGAACCGATCTGGCAGGAGATATCAAACGCGTTTGCGTATTTTGCGGCGAGATCCCCGGGCAGCGGCCTGTTAAATTTCCGGGAGGCCACCCGGGCGAGTTCGCATTCGCCTATCAGTGCGTAGGCAAACCGGCTGATGATCCTGATACGCTGGGCGGCGGTCTTTGCCTCATCGTACAGGCTCGCGGACTCTCTTAAGTAACGGTCAGCAGCCGCAACATCGGTGGCAGCAACAGCACAGGCCCGTTCCAGCTCCGCCCGCTCCGGAAGCAGCAGTGCCCGCCCCCGGAACATATCGTTCTGGTAGATGGCGTCCGCGGCTGCGTAGCACTCCCTTGCCTTGTCGTACTGCCCGTTGATCCGGTGGAGCGTCCCAGTCCTGCGCAGGATATCCCCTTTGAGTTCGTCCACATCGGGGTTGGTATGATCCGGATCCGCCTTTGCAACCAGTTCGAGCGCCCGGGCAAACCGGGCCGGGGCAAGCGCGGGGGCAGTATCCCCGCAGATCAGCTCTGTTTCCCCGGCGCCAAACAGGTTCTTTCCTTGTACAAACGGGCCGGCACCGCTCTCGCGGGAATCGGCAAGGAATGCATCCTTTGCCCCGGCAAGGTTGTTGAGGTGCAGGAGGATGCTGCCCCGCGTGATCCGAGCCTCGCCAAGGATTGCATGTAAGGGCAGTCCCCGTTCTGTGGCAAGCCCGACACCCCAGTCAAAGATCCCCGAAGACGCCTCGTACAGGTCGAGCGTCTGGAAGAACTGCGCATACCAGAAAAAGAACCTGACCTCGTGCTCCTCGGGGGGAGCCGTTGCGACAAACCTGAGGAAATCCCGGGCGAGCGAACCGTCGATATCGCTCGCGGGAACCGCGCCGGTAAAGATCGCATCATAGATGCCTTCGAGATAATCACCGATCGCGTTGGGATCTCCCAGCCGTTCGCGGAACGCCCGGTACGCCGCTTCCACCTCGTGGCTCCGCTCGGTTCGCTCGCCGATGGCAGATATAACGCGGGGCTGGACGGTATCGGGTTTCCCGCCCGGGGTCTCCCGGGAGATCTCGCCAAGCAGGATCCTTAAGTCGAGAAGCCCCCCGGAGGGGTTCTCCCTGCACCGGATCAGGATATAGCGGTTGAACAGCCATGATCGGCGGATGAAATAATAGGGGTTGGTCCGCTCGCTCCCGGCCCGGGCGATGATCCCCCGGCCAATCAGCACCTCAAGGCGTTTCCTGAGCGCGGATTCGGAGATCGTGCGCTCCTTTGCTGCTTCCTTTGACTCTGCCGGCCTTGAAGCGTTGACCATGGAGAGGATCTGGCGGATCTTTAAGGGACCGTCGTACAGTGCCCGCAGCGTCTCCCTCCCGGGCTGGGAGAGATCCGGCTCTTCATCGACAATTTTTCCAAATACGGTCCGGTCGGGATACATCTCTCTTGGTAACTACAATGGTCTGCCGCTTATAGGTTCCGGAATTGTTCGGCAATACAGCCAGATCCAGGACAATTCGCAGGGATGACTGGAAAAGAACGGGGTGTTTTTTTCCAACTTCCCGTGTTTTATATGCAGACCGGTGCAACCAATGGATCAGGCCTGCAGGAATGCAGGTAACGCATCAGGAATCACCGGACCCCCGCATGACACCCGGGGGCCCACACCTCATAAGAACGATCCACCCTCTCTAGAAAAAAGGGCAGCCCGGGAAAGAGGAGGAAAACAACTCCCTGTGCCTTCTCTTCCGGGCTTTTAGCCCCGACAATCGCGGCGTAATCCCATGGAACGAGGAAGAATCCGGAAAAACTCTTCCCTCTTGAAAAGATGGCCTCCTCCAAAGCCCCGTACCCGGTAAACGGCGCCTCGTTCCATATATGCGCCCGAAAAAAGATCGATCCAAGGGGACCGGCAACATTCCGGCAACCTTCTCGCCCTCTGCAAGCATCCCGGACATCAGCACATCTGACACCGCCGCCACTTTATCCTGGCCAATTACCGGCCGCACAACCGGTATCTGCATGCCCGGACCCTCCCGTAAAAACCGGGTATTTTGGTTTTTAACCCTGGGTAATTATCGGATACTGTCATTCCTGTCGGAAATCCCGGGTGTACTGCTGCCTGACTGACCTCCAGCCCGATACCTGCAAGGAGGGTGGATAGGTACATTAGGGTTTAAATGATACATATTCCATATCAAAAGCGCCGGGAGGAGTTGCCACGCATCACATCATATCTATCGGGGATTTTGACCGCAGCGCAATCGATCGTCTGCTGGATCATGCACAACAGATCGAGAAAAAGAAATATACCAAAAACGCCCTTGACGGCAAAATCCTTGCCGTCCTCTTTTTTGAACCAAGTACCCGTACACGGATGTCCTTTGAGTCCGCGATGGCGCGCCTCGGCGGCTCCTCGATATCGGTGAGCAGTGTCGAGGCCTGCTCAATTGCAAAGGGCGAGACGCTTGCCGACACGATCCGGGTGGTAAGCGGGTACGCGGATGCGATTGTTATCCGCCACCCCAAGGAGGGCGCGGCCCGGCTTGCAGCGGAATTCGCGAAGGTGCCGGTTATAAACGCCGGGGACGGCGCCGGCCAGCACCCGTCCCAGACGCTTCTTGACCTCTACACCATCAGGCAGTCGATGCCTATCGATGGGATTGATGTGGCGCTGATAGGAGACCTGCGGTACGGGAGGACTGCCCACTCGCTTGCCTCCGCACTCTCCCTCTACGGGGTCCGGCTCCACACGATCTCGCCCCCCGGCCTCGAACTGCCACCCACCCTTGCCGCCGGCCTTGCGGAAAAAGGCATGGAGATTATTATGCACACGGATATTAACGAGGTGATAAACGATGTGGATGTCCTCTATGTCACGAGGATCCAGCGGGAACGGTTCCCGGACTCGACCTCGTACTTCAATGTCGCCTCCAGTTACCGGATCACCCCCGAACTCCTTACCGGGGCAAAAAAGCACCTGATCGTCCTGCATCCTCTCCCGAGGGTGGACGAGATCGACCCCCGGCTTGATGCCTCGCCCCATGCCCGGTACTTCGAGCAGTCGAAAAACGGGGTGCCCGTGAGAATGGCGATGCTCCTGGACGTGATGGGATGAAACATATCGTACCTGCAGAGACCAGCGATGATGAAGGGGAGGGACTCCTTGTACGGAGGATCAAAAACGGCACCGTGATCGATCATATCGATGGCGGCGAGGCGCTCAATGTGATAAAAATCCTCGGGATTATCGGGACGACCCCGGAAGCGCTCTCGATCGCGACCAATGTCCCAAGCAAGAACATGGGCAAAAAAGACATTGTCAAGATCTCCAACCGGGAACTCTCGAAAGAAGAGGTCGACCGGATCGCGCTTATCTCCCCCCGCGCAACCATCAATATCATCAGGAACTTCAAGGTCTGCGAAAAGCAGGGCGTCGAGATCCCGACCCTGATTGTCGGGAGCGTGCGGTGCCCAAATCCCGGCTGCATCACCCGCACGAACGAACCGATCAAGAGCAGGTTCGAGGTGCTGCCGGAGGGAAAAGGCCTGCGCTGCCTTTACTGCGATTCGGTCATCACAAAAGATCTGACCAGTTACATCATATGACGGGATACCCGGACGGGACAGCCCACTCCGGATACATCCTTTTTTCCCCGGGTTTTATTATCCGGATTTTGCTGGTGGGATCAGGTGGCCGTGGACGTCGATCTCGCCGCGCCATATACGGGTAGACGAGATCCAGCGGCCGTCCTCGGCAAGCACGCAGGTAATCTGGTGGATGTCCACCTTGCGTAATTTTCTCTCACGCCGCATCCGGTTGATCTCGACAGCGACGGGAAGCGTCTCTTCAGAGACGACAATCGCGTCGAAATCCGCGTCGAGCGCCGAACCGAACCGGTCGCTGAGCGACTCGACCTCCCAGTGCGTCGCATACTTGTTCCCTGCGGCTTTTGTAGTGATGCTTTCAGCAATAAACTTCTCAAGGTCGGCTTTACGCTCGGCAAACGGGTGAATCGGATGAGTTTTCCTGCTCGCAAATGCGTCAGTGGTCAGCCCGATCACGACCTGCCCATCAGGCCCGGCGAGCGCAAACGACCGGGTCAGGAGCCGTTTGTGGCCGTCGTGAAGCGGGTCAAAGGTGCCCCCTACCATAACCTTCATACTGTCTGTACGTTAAGTTCCTATGATAATATGGGTATGGATGGGAAGATCGCTGGCACACCGCTGTTCGCTGCACCCAATGCAACGGTGGTGGGAAACGTCACCTTTGGAAAAGATGTGGGCATCTGGTTTGGCGCGGTCATCCGGGCTGACAAGGACCGGATCGTCATTGGCGACCGGTCCAATGTCCAGGACAACTGCGTCGTCCACACAAGCAAGGGTTTTCCCACCGTGCTCGGGAACGATGTATCCGTGGGGCATGGGGCAATCCTCCACGGCTGCACCATCGGCGACCGGGTGCTGGTCGGGATGGGCGCGATCGTGTTAAACGGCGCACTGGTGGGGGATGATTCCCTGATCGGCGCAGGAGCGGTCGTTACTGAAGGCATGCAGGTCCCGCCCGGATCGGTCGTGATCGGGATCCCGGGGAGGGTGCTCAAAGAGACCACCCCGGCCCAGCGTGCACACATTCTTGAAAATGCCCAGTCTTATGTCAGGCTCGCCGGGGAATATGTCCATGGGTGACGTTGTCGTCATAGGAGCCGGGATCAGCGGTATCCAGGCAGCGCTCGACCTCGCAAACCTCGGTGTCATCGTACACCTGATCGAGAGGGAGCCCACCATCGGCGGCCACATGGCGCAGCTCGACAAGACGTTTCCCACAAACGACTGCTCCATGTGCATCCTCTCGCCGAAAATGGTGGATGTGCAAAGGCATGCAAATATCCGGGTTCATACTCTTTCAGAAGTGGAAAAAGTGGAAGGTGAAGCCGGGCATTTCCAGGTCACCATCCGCGAGCACCCGCGCTACATCGACATGGATACCTGCACCGGCTGCGGCGATTGTATCGGGATTTGCCCGGTTGAGGTTTACAACCGGTTCGATGCGGGAGTGGGCGTCCGTAAGGCAATCTACAAGCCCTACCCGCAGGCTGTCCCCGACCGGGTGGTGAAGGACAAGGAGCACTGTATCGAGTGCGGGCTCTGCTACGATATCTGCGGACCTCAGGCGATCCTGCGCGAAGATGCGGAAAAGGAGATCGAAATCGAGGCCGCAAGTATTGTCGTCACTACCGGGTACGAGGTCTTCGATGCCCGGAAAAAGTCCCCGCTTGGGTACCTGCAATTCCCCGATGTGGTTACCAGCCTCGAACTGGAGCGGATGATCAACGCAAGCGGCCCGACCGGCGGGAAGATCCGGCGCTTAAGCGACGGGACTGAGCCAAAAAGCATTGTGTTTATCCAGTGCGTGGGTTCACGGGACATGCCCCTTAAGCGGCCTTACTGCTCCTGCGTCTGCTGTATGCAGGCGATGAAGAACGCGATGCTCATCAAAGAGAAGCACCCGGAGATTGACGTGACCATCTTCTACATGGACGTCCGCGCCTACGGGAAGGGTTACGAGGAGTACTATGAGCGGGCAAAGGGTGTCGGGGTCCGGTTCGTGCGGGGGTTGCCCTCCGATGTGCTTGCCGACAAAAACAGCAGCAGCCTGCGGTTTCAGGTAGAGAACACCGAGAACGGGGAGATACAGGTTCTTCACCCGGGCCTTGTCGTGCTCTCGGTTGGCATCCAGCCGACGGATGCGACGGCAGCACTCGCGGAAAAACTTGGCCTCCCTCTCGAAGAGACCGGGTTTATCAAATCGGTGCACGACGCGATGGATACCGTGGGCACCATGAAGCCGGGTATCTTTGTCGCCGGCACCGCGATTGCACCTAAAGATATCCCCGACAGCGTGGCATCAGGGGAATCGGCGGCGATGCGGGCGTTTATCGAGACGAAAAAAGCAACGGCAACAAGGGCGCGATCCCGGTGAGGGAGACCGCCACGCTCTGGTGGGACGATGCACTCCCGGGGATCCGGTTCATCGACCAGACACTGCTTCCCACGCAGTATGTTATTGCAGAATGTACCACGGTCGACCGGCTGATCACCGCGATCAAACGGCTTGAGATCCGGGGAGCACCGGCGCTCGGGGTTGCCGGGGGCTACGGGGTCGCCCTTGCTGCGATTACCTGTACCGGTACATCGCCTGACGCGTTTGTCCCGGCGGTACGACACGAGGCGGGGCGCATCCGTGAGAGCCGTCCGACCGCAGTTAACCTCAGTTGGGGGGTCGACCGGGTGCTTGCACGGGTGCTCGCCGCTCCCGGTGCGGCATCCGCACAAAAAGCCGCTCTTGACGAAGCAAAGGCAATCGCCGTGGAAGATACCCGCTGCTGCCATGCTATTGGCGATTATGGCGCCGCACTCCTCCCTGACCAGTGCACCGTGCTCACGCACTGCAACGCGGGAGCACTCGCCTGCTCCTCGTGGGGTACGGCCCTGGGTGTGATCCGGTCTGCTGTCGAGGCCGGAAAGAAGGTAAAGGTGATCGCCTGCGAGACCCGGCCGCTCCTCCAGGGTGCCCGGCTCACCGCGTGGGAGCTTGCCCGGGACGGGATCGATGTCACGGTTATCACCGATTCCACAGCGGCGCATATCATGCGCACCGGGGCAATCGATGCCGTGATTGTCGGGGCGGACCGGATCACCGTCGATGCGGTCTTTAACAAGATCGGCACCTACATGCATGCCGTCTGCGCCCGCCACCACGACATTCCCTTCTACGTTGCCGCCCCGCTCTCAACGTTCGATGCTACCCGGATGGAACGAGAGGTGACCATCGAGGAGCGGGGGCGCGAGGAGCTCGCAGTCGTAGGAAACCGGACCCTGATCCCTGAGGGCGTACCGGTGAAGAACTACGCGTTTGATGCGACACCCATGAACCTGGTCAGCGCAATTATCACCGAAAAGGGTGTCATCCGGCCGCCCGTGGATATCGGCGCACTCTTATCTGAAAACAACGCCTATTAATCTCTCACAAGAAGGATCTGCCCGCAATGGAATTCGATCTCGGTCCCTGGCACAGCGCTGTGTATATTATCGGCGAAGCGACCGTCATTTTTATCCTCGCAGCACTCCTGATATCGTTTGTCCTTGTCGTCATCTCCCTTTACTCGATAAAGAAAGGACGGTTGTATTTTCCCCGGCTCATCAAGGCGGGCATCGTCTTTTTTGAAGGCTTCATGAAAGGGTTCTTCCGGCTCCTCGGTCTCGAAGACAGGGAGATGCTCACGTTTTTGATCAAGATCCACAACACGATGAATGCCAGTGCATTCTCCCAGGTTCCTCTGGCCGAACGTGCGGTCTTCTTCCCCCAGTGCCTGAGAAACGCAAAGTGCCCGGCCCACCTCACCCCGGAGGGTCTCAAATGCGTGAACTGCGGGCAGTGCACGGTGGGGGAGTCCCGGCTCTCCTTAGAAAAACTGGGATACCGGGTCTTCATCATACCGGGATCGTCGTTTATCAAACGGATGGTCAAAAAATACCACCCGAAGGCAATCATCGGCGTCGGCTGCCTGACCGAGGTAAAAGAAGGGATCGACATGGCCGACAAGATCGGCCTTGTTGCGATGGGGGTTGTGACTCTAAAAGAAGGGTGCGTGGAAACGCTGGTCAACTGGCAGGATATTTACGAGGTAGCGGTGCTGGGACTCGATCCGGCCTCAGTTCCCGATGACCTTCATACTCTTGCCGGTTAATTTTCCGCTCTTTATTTTGCCGTGAACGAGGATCATATCGCTGCTCGTTACATCGCCGACATGGACATCGGGCCTGATGATAACATTCCCACCGGCTGCTACTGAATAGACCACGCAGTGATCGAGGAGGGTGACATCCCCGGTTGCAACGAGCGGCCCCTTGACCCGGGCATGGCTCCCGACGATCGCGCTCCCGCATTCCACGTCGAGGGCAACGCTTGATTTCAGCCCCAGTTCAAGCCTTCCCGTCACGACAAGCCTTCCCCAGAAATGAGTCCGGGCGGGCACGATAAAATCGCCATCGATCCTGACATTGCCTTCGTAATACGACCCTTTGGGGGCATAATACGTGCTGCCTTTTCTGATGACGTTTGCCATGAAGTATCAAGGTAGATGAGGCATGACCTTGTGCATAAAGGTTGTTGTCGCCCGGGTGGGAGGGCAGTTCACAGGTACACTGCGGACAGCGTGAATACGACAAGGGAGGCAAACATCCCGATCTTGAGAAGGTTCGTCGATCCGGCCGCTTTGAGCCGGGCGGGATCTGTGCATCCGAGCGCCCTGACTGCAGCTACAATGATAACGATGTCGACGAGGGCGATGCCAAGGAGATACCATGCCCCCCACCAGAACCAGGGCAGCATGCTTGCCGCGATGGCCGCGACCGTAAAGATGAATGCCAGAAGGGCGGTCTTTCGTACGCCGATCCGGATGGGCAGGGTATCGGCTCCCCCGGCGCGATCCCCTTCAATGTCCTCGGCATCTTTTAAGAGTTCCCGGGCGAGCATCGCAAGGAACGTGATGACGACAAGGGGCAGCATGTCCAGCAGCCGGTCCCCGCCGGCAAGCGCCCCGCCAAAGAGAAAGATGCTTGCCGCAAGATACGAGACCGCTACATTCCCGAAAAACGGCGTGCTCTTGAGCCGGGCCGCATAGGCGACAAGGAGCACGGCATTAAAGAGGGCAATTACCAGGCAGAGCGGAGAGGTAAACCCGCTCAGGAGAATGCCAAGGAAAAACAGGACTCCCGCATACACCAGTGCGGCGTTCCGGCTCACGGTGCCGGATGGGAGGGGACGCTCGGGGCGGTTGATCGCATCAATCTCCGCATCGAAGTAATCGTTGATCACGTTCCCGGCTGCGGTAATGAGGGTGACAACGGCCATGAGCAGGATGACACCGGGCACGAGCGTACCGGTGGCAATAAGGTACGCGACGACTGCCGCAAGCCCGGCGACAAACGAGTTTGCCGGGCGGGTAATGGTGAAAAATCCTGCGAGGCCCATACGTTAGGGATCACGTATCTGGCCGTTTGGTAATTAACCTGCCCTAAAAATGTCCTTACGGGCGAGGGGGGATTTGAACCCCCGACCATTAGCTTAGGAGGCTAACGCTCTATCCGGACTAAGCCACTCGCCCACTGCTCATACCAATTGCAGGGGAATATGTATAAGTTTTGCGCGCT
>NZ_JBAYLY010000001.1:0-206942 GCF_041663825.1 Methanoregula sp. | reverse complement strand
GGAAAACAGAAACCTCGCAGCACTCTTCGAGCTCGGCGCCGTGATCTACCCGGATAAGGAGATCGACGCGGCGGACCGGCCCTGGTACTCCCTTCCCGGATCGAACGGGGTCTTTTTAAAAGATCTTGTCACGGGCAAGGAGACCGGCGGGAAGTTCAGCTACCACCTTGTCCGCATCGAGAAAAATCGTGAAGTATCCGACCACGACCACGAGACACAGTGGGAATGGAACATGATCCTCCGCGGCAAAGGCACGTTCCTTTTGGGCGACAAGGAGGTTACGATCCAGCCCGGCCAGTCATTTGCAACGCCGCCCAAAAACCACCACACGGTGAGCGCCGGCGACGAAGAGCTCTCGCTTGTGGCAGTCTTTGTGCCGGCACTGGTGTGAACCGGTACCCGTTGCGCTGCCGGGAAAATCCATACCTTTTGCCGGGGGTATCCCCTAGACGAAAAAAACCCGGTGGTGCGGCGATTTTGGTATCGGAGGAATACTGTCATGCCAACCCATGTGAACGGAAAAGACAAGGGAAGCGTCAGGCTGTTTGCGCTCTCTACCTGCCAGTGGTGCCACAAAACAAAGGAACTCCTGGAACAACTCGGTGTTGCGTTCGACTACGATTATGTCGATCTGCTTACCGGAAAAGAGCAGAGCGATGCACTGGATGTCCTGGAGAAATGGAGTCCCAACGGGGCGTTTCCCACGATTGTGATCGACAACAGGCAAGCCATCCTCGGGTTCCGCGAAAAGGAGATCCGGGAGGCCCTGGAAGGATAAACACGGACAAGGTCCTTAATGAAAAAGGCATTGACACGGTTCAGGTTCGCGACCGTACGTGGGATCGTCATCCCGGTCCCGATGCCGGACCGGGATCGCACGACCCGGGTATAAATGTACATTCCGGATTGCGCTATTTTAGTAGTTTAGCGAAGGGCATCCTTGTCGATCATCGGATACAGCGACCGGACGACAAATGACGTGCCATTTTGCGTATGGTACCCTACCAGATCTTCCATGGTCTCTACCACGTGGGTAATGATACCGTTTTCATCCCGTATTGCCGCTGCTGTAAAGAAAACCCAGTTCCCCTCTCCGGGATGAATCTTTGAGAAGGTGATGCCTTCCCAGGTATCCACAAGATACGAGGATTTTTTGCAGTTCTCCGGGAAAAACCGCTTGATCTCATCGAATTTCTCGTCAATGATAAGATCGGCAAGCAGCGGTCGATCCTGATCGTAAAAGATGTTACCGAATGTCATCGCGCCGATCATCTGGTCTGCCCGCAGCCCGGAGAAATGTTCCATTGCCGTATTCCATGATACGATACGGTGATCCTTATCGATCACCAGCTGGGGCAGGGGGGATCCCCGGATAATCGCGTCGAGTTTCTTCTCTTCCTCTGCAAGTTTCGTTTCGGTCGCGATACGATCCGTGATATCGATACCAATCGACTGGTACTCGGTAATTTTTCCCCGCTTGTCATAGAATGCCCGGATCGTCCACTGGTGCCAGATCGTCGTGCCTTCCTTACCGGGAAATTCGAGCGTTATGGTCTCTGCTGAATATTCATGGCCGATTTTTTTGAGCGCATCTTTGACAATGGCCTGGCTTTCCGGAGAGATCAGCGGGAATACCAACGTCCCGATCAGATCGCCGGCATCTTTCTGTATAAACGCACAGAAGTTCTCATTCACAAACGTAAACGTTCCGTCCGGTTCGTAATTGCATATATAGGCCGGCATATCTTCAACAAGGGCCCGGTACTTCTGCCGGCTAATCTGGATTGCATCTTTTGCCCTCCGGTGTCCCTCCATCTCCGTTTTCAGGAGTTCGTTTATTTCCTGCAATTCTTTTGTGCGCTGGTCTACCATCGATTCAAGGTGCTGCTGGTATTGTTTGATCTCTGTTATGTCTTCAAATACAATCGTGGCACAGGACTGCCCGTTCTCATCAACGACAGGAACCATCCTGACAATGAAACTGTATTTTTTCCCGTTCCGCTCAAAGGATTTTTCCGTCGTATATTCCTTGCCGTCCATGACCGGTTTTATCATCTCCGCAAACGTGCCGGAAAAACTTGCAGATAATTTTGACTGGAGCATACTATGGCCAAGTATATCCTCGCGTTTCAGGGAAAACATCCGGAGAAGTGCGTCGTTTACTTCCCGCACAAACAGTTCCCGATCGATAATCACCATAGGTGAAGAAGACAGGTTGAGAACTGAAGAAAGCGGGAGCCGTGAGCCCGGCATGTAGATCTTTGCCTGCCCGAACTGTCGCATCTCGGCCTGCCCGGAAAACCGGAGACTCTCAAGGTACCGTGCCGTGGATACCCGGTTGAGGGACAACGCATCCGCGACTTCACTGATGGTCATGCCTTTTGGATGCGTTCTCAGGAGATCTTTGATGAGTACGATCTCATCGTCATAGTGAGTCATAAAAAATACAGGTTTCCAATAAAAAGTTTTTGCCGGGTTGACAATATGAACATTGCGGCCATTGTCTGCCATTCATGTGCACAGTTTATCGCCAGTCTTAAATACCGCGCCATATCTGCGATTATTGACTTTTGACTTTCCATACTGTACCAGAATGCGGGAAAGCGGTTATACGGGCGGGATTTCTCCCTATGACCCATTTTCTTTCGTTGCATTTTCATCAACCCCATGAACGTTACCGGTCCACCCGGAGAAACCCGGCGCATTGCCGGATCAAATACAAACCAACCAACATCAGGCGATACGTATGGAAAAACAGGAGATTCTTGATCTCTTTAAAAGCGCTGAACACGGAGATATCTCCGCCCTCAACCAGATACGTGAGCAGTTACTCCAGCATAATGAGATGAACAACGGTCTTTCCGAGATACAAACCGTCTTCAGGAAGATTTCGTTAAACGATTTTACCACCACGGTCAAAGGAACCTATTCCGGCACTCTTGGAGACGTGGCACGCGAAGTAAACATCGTGCAGGAACGTCTCCTCCACCTGCAGGCAACGGCAAACCACATCGCCGTCGGTAATATCGGCGACCTGGTGGAATTTGAAAAGATCAAGAGGAGATGCGATAACGATGAGATGATACCGGCATTTACCCGGATGATGACCGCCGTCTCTGCCATGATCACGGACGTGAACATGCTGTCTGCCGCCGCAAAAGAGGGCGGGCTCTCGGTACGGGCAGACGCGACCCAGCACCAGGGAGAGTTCCGGACGATCATCGAAGGATTCAACAGTACCCTTGACGCGATCACGCTCCCCCTCAATGAAGGCATGCGGGTTTCCCACGAACTCTCCAAAGGGAATTTCTCCGCACGCATGGATGAGAATGTCCATGTCTCGGGGGATTTTGCAAAATTCCGCAATGCCTTAAACGACATCGGGAGCAATGTCTCGGTAGCAGTATCCGAGATTACCCGGGTAGCGGATGCGTACGCGAAGTATGACTTTACCGCTCATATCGACAGCACCACGAACCTGTCCGGGGATTTTGTCGAGCTCATTACCTCATTAAACAAGGTTGGTACGGAAGTTTCCGAAGCGATTAACCTGGTGAACGTGCAGGTAAAGAACCTGTCACGGGAAGCAGAAGAGACCGCCACGGGGCTTTCCCAGATGTCCAAGGGCTCTGAAGCCATCGCGCAGAACACAACACATGTCCATGAGAACATGGAAAAAGGAAGCAATGGCATATCGCAGGTATCAAAAGCGATGGAAGACCTCGCTGCCGCGGTCGAAGAGATTACCACGAACATGGAAAATGTCTCCACGCTTGCCAAAAAGACCAAGGACCTTAGTACTAACGGCGTCGGACTTTCCCGCAAGGCAAACGACAGCATGGGTCGGATCAACGACGCGACATCCGTGGTGAATACGAGCATCACGGAGATCAGCGCAAAGATGAGCGAGATCGGTAAGATTGTCGGTATTATCCGGGACCTCGCAAACCAGACAAACCTGCTCGCCCTCAATGCCGCCATTGAAGCTGCACGCGCTGGAGACGCCGGACGGGGATTTGCGGTTGTCGCGGCTGAAGTAAAATCTCTCGCACAGGAATCCCGGACATCGGCAGAAAACATCGAGACCATGATCGGGGATCTCCAGAAGCGGTCGAACCATGCGGCCGAAGCGGTTACCGCTGCGACAAAGGAGGTCAGTACCGGTAGTAAGGATGTTGAGGACACTATCAAGGTGTTCGACCAGATCGTAGAATCGATCGAACAGGTTTCAAGAAACACCGAGGAAGTAGCCGCTGCATCCGAGGAACAGGCTGCAACCACCGAAGAGATTACCGCAAGTGTCACCGAAGTAACACGGCTCTTTGAAGAAACCGAAAAGGAATCATCAGATACCGCTGCGGCAACCGAAGAGTCGCTTGCGTCCATTGAAGAGATCAATCAGGCGATGGGGGATGTCAACAAGGTTGTTGCAAACCTCAACGCTGAAATGACAAAATTTTCTGTGTAGGAGGGATGTCACATGCCAGCAGAAAACCGCCAGGATGACAGCACCCGCCGGGCATCGGCAACGCCCAATGCCCCGGCAAACATGCCGGAAACGATCCAGGTTGTGGAGTTCCTTCTGGGTAAAGAACACTATGCAATCGATCTCTACGATGTCAAGGAAGTCGTAGACTATACAACGATCACCCGGCTGCCAAACACCCCGGCCTACATCAAAGGCATCATCGATCTGCGGGGCGAGATCACGACCATTATCGATCTCAAGGAACGGCTCAATGTCGCTCTGGGAAAAAACGGTTCAGGCGAGGACAACCGGCGGATTATTGTCCTTGATGAAAAACTGACCGGCGTCAAGATGGGGATCATTGTCGACGATGTCCTCTCCGTTTCAACATTCGATCATGCGGATGTCGATCGCTCGTCTGCATCGCTCTATAACGACGATGCAGCAATCATGGGAATCATCCGGAAAAAAGTCCGGGTTCACGACAAGGATGTCTCTGACTTAATTGTCTGGATTGGCATCCGCCAGATCCTCAAAGATGTCGATTGCATTAAATCCTGAAATTTCAGCGTCGGTTAAGGCAAAATAACAAAATCAGGTACAATAACGGACGATCCAGGTGTGAAAAAATATGATACGTGCATTGTACGTCGATGATGAACCGGCGCTTCTTGAAATCGGGAAACTTTTTCTTGAACGGTCCCATGATATCGCCATCGAAACGGATCTCTCGGCAAATGACGCGCTTGACAAGGCCAGAACCGGCCGGTACGATGCCATTATCTCCGATTACCAGATGCCGGAGATGAATGGCATCTCGCTTCTCAGGCATATCCGCAGCGACTACCGGCAAAAAACTCCATTTATCCTGTTTACCGGCAGGGGCAGGGAAGAAGTGGTCATTGACGCGCTCAACAACGGCGCTGATTATTATCTCCAGAAAGGAGGGGATCCCAAAGCGCAGTTTGCCGAGCTCAGGAACATGCTGATCCAGGCAGTTCAACGACGCAAAATCGAGGATGAACTCAAAAAAAGCGATGAGCGGTACCGGGACGTTGTCGAAAATCAGTCCGAAGCCATCTGCCGTTTTAAGCCCGACGGCACACATGTCTTTGCCAATGCCGCCTATTGCACCCTTGTCGGGAAGAAAAAGGAGGAAGTGATCGGAAAAAAGTTCATCCCGAATATTTCAACGGAAGATCTGGCTGTAACCAAAAATTACCTGCAATCCCTCACGCCGGATAATCCCAACGGGTGCATGACGCAGCGTATTACCATGGCAGACGGATCGACCCGCTGGGTGCGGTGCAATGACCGGGCAATCTTCGATGACAAGGGGAAGGTGATCGAGTACCAGTCAGTTGCACGGGATGTTACCGAGCAGAAGAAGGCGGAAGATGCTCTGCTTGATTCGCAGAGAATACTGCAGTACATTATCGACTTTATGCCCGACGCGATGTATGCGATCGATGCTGCGGGAAAGGTGATCGTATGGAACAAGGCCGCAGAAGTAATGACCGGTGTTTCCCCGGGAGACATGATCGGCAAGTCCGATCATGAGTACGCGGTCCCCTTCTACGGCAAACGGATTCCCGCTCTGGTTGATCTTATCCTCCACCCGGGCACTCCGCAACAGTCCCCTTACGAACATGTCCAGAAAACCGAAGGGACGACGCTTATCTCCGAATCGCACGCGACATTCCCCGATGGCAGGATAATGGATGTATGGATCAAGGCATCCCCTCTCTACGATCATGAAGGGAATATTTCAGGTGCACTGTCTGTCATTCACGATGTGTCTGCCTATAAGCAGCTTGAAGCGGCACTCATGCAGGCAAACCGGAAGCTCAACCTCATGAGTGCGGTGACCCGTCATGGCATCCTCAACAAGCTTACCGCCCTGAATTCCTACCTTGACCTGATCAAAACCGAAGCTCACACGCCCTCCGTTTCACAACGTATCGACCGGATCGAGTCCACGGCAGAGGCAATACGCCGGCAGATCGAATCCACCCGGCACTACCAGGACCTGGGGGTAAAAGCACCGCTCTGGCACAAGGTTTCCGATTGTTTCGGCATGGCGTTTACCCACACTCACGGAGATATCAAAAATGTGCGGTGCGGCAATCACCTCAAAGGGCTTGATGTCTATGCCGATCCACTGCTTGAGCAGGTTTTTGCAAACCTTATCGAAAATTCCCTGATGCACAGCCCGGATGTCACAGAGATCTCGTGCTCCTATGAAAAAACCGGCACCGGGTTTATGATCGTCTACGAGGATAACGGGGCCGGTATACCTGAAAACGAAAAAGAATCGATATTCCGGGAGGGCTACGGAAAGAACAGCGGTCTCGGGTTGTTCTTTGTCCGGGAGATCCTCGCGATTACCGGCATCACCATCAGTGAAACCGGAAAAGCCGGCAAAGGTGTGCGGTTTGAACTCCATGTGCCGGAAGGACGCTATGCGATTCGCACTTCCGGTACCGTGTCACAGGATGCGATAAAAACCGGGGTTCCCCTGCGAAGCGGATAGCGGGAACACCGGTATTCACATTCCTCCTCATCCAATCCGGGCTTATTCCGGCCCCCGATTGGCGTCTGACACTCCAAAAATAAGCCCGTATCGGGCTCCGTTTCAGAAAGTCCCCAGATATGGCTTATTTTCAAAAACGGACGAATTAAAACGACCTCATATTGCTGTTTTAAGGCCCGAAACCTGACCCGGATGGGTTTTCTGTTGATGGCAAAAACGATGGCCGCTACAGGGCTGCTATAGTGCGGTAAAAGGCATTATATGGGGCGTAATTCGGGCGTTTTTGGGTGATTAACGGCTCAAAACCCGCCGGATTTTTACCACTTTAAATCGGACGGTTTTGCGGGCGTTTTTTTGGACTAAACCCCAAAAAATTGGGGGGGGGGCCGGGGCAATCCGGAGAACACACCTCCGCCAGGCTAATGAGGCCCCGTTTTTGTGATGATCGTGCTTGAAATGATTTTGGTCCCTCTCCGGATTTGACTATAAAAAAGACCGTTATCGCGTGACTGGCCTGCGCACCGCGACTGCACACGAGAGCCAGCCGGAATCGGGAGCCGGGAAGTACCTGCGGGATCCGGTCCTTTCTGTCTCCATCGTATCCATATCGCAATAGTTGCAGGAAAATCCCGGGCCCAGCATCGCACGGATCTCATCCTCGGAATAGGTGGTCATCCGGTCAAGAGAGGTATAGTCCCGGACATGGGAGAAGATCCCGTACGGGATGAAACGCCGGTCTTCGCTTACCAGCCTGCACGGTTTGAGATGCTCGAAAATGATAGCAAGATCCGGGGCAAGATGTGACAGGCATTCAAGAACCCGCTCCATCGCCGGTTTTCCGATATAATAGGTGAGCCCTTCCATGACTACGATAAGCCTCGTGCGTGCCGGATCCCCCATCTCTTTTCTCAGTGTTTCAGTCAGGAAGGCCGTATCGGAAATATCCGCTTCGATGCAGGAGATAAAACCGCACCGGTCCGGGACCAGTTCGGAATAGAGCTCGTGCTTGTGGCTCATATTACTCATATCGATCTCGATGAAGCGGACACGGTCGCACAGCAGCGGCGACAGCTCAAGAGCGAGCGGGGAGAACCCGGCACCTAAGTTGACGATGATCGTCCGTTTCGCATCGTTCCTCATCAGTTCTTCAACCGTGTTTTTGATAAAATGCTTCCGGTTGATGATCACTTCAGGGTACCAGGGACAGATGCTGTTATAGCGTTCCACGAGCGGCCTGCCCCGGGACAGGTCAAGCCTCGAAAGATAGGTACCGATCACGGGCTTTGTCTCATAGTACTCCTGGGCCCAGAGCATGACAAGTGCCGCGGTATCCGATACCGGGTAAAGATTCGTGTGTTCTGTCATGGTTAAAAAAACGTCCTTGTTCCGTACTTTAAGAATCAAATATCAAATCAGTTATCCCACGTAAGCCCGGTATAATCGTAACCTAATACACGAGCAGGAAATACGCCATCGCGGTCGTGAGGAATGCTCCGATGAGAAGGATGAGCGCGACAGGGAGTAAAAATCCCATCATCCCGTTTACCGTGGAGGCGAGCTGGGAGATCCGCTGCGAACCAAAGACCACGATCCCCTTACACCACGCGGTTGCGCCGGCAGTCCGGGCGGGAGCGGTATCGGCAAGAGCATCGATCACCGCCTCTTCAACGAGCGGGTAGAAGTCGTCGACCTTGACCCGGAGCCCCACCTGGTTTCTGCCGGAGACGGTGTTCACCACATGGGTATCGGTCGTCGTGACCTCGCACTCGTCCACCCGGGCGAGCAGGCGCCGCCTGATCTCGTCGCGGGCGCCGGTCTGCATGTTGTTGCCGTCAAAGAGGACGTACGCGGTCTTCTGTCCGCCGGCATTGATGACAAGCACCTGGACGCCGAGGTCGCCAAACCCGTCCTGCCGGGTGTACGGGAATTTACGGGCCGCGTAACCGGCCGAGAACCTGACCTGCTCCTGCTGTGCGGTGGCGGCAAACGCCGTATCAACGGCGCCGGTGTACTCCATCGCGAGCTCCGTTCCCGGGTGAACCCCGTCCTCTATCGAGTCCATGCAGTTGTGGGCATCGACAAAAGCGACGTGCCGGAAATATTTCTCGCCCGCTTTCATGAGGGCAAACCCGACAGAAAATTCAAGATCCTCGGTGACGAGCGGTGACCGGGTCCCAATCGCGATGACCGTGTCCCCGAACGCCTGCGCGAGCACGTCCACCGACCCGCACCGGTACCGTGCCGACCGCGTGCAGCCGGTGTTCGTGCAGGCAACCGGCCGGGCTGCAATGACGGCATCGCCGACTTTTCGTACCTCGACCTCATCGACCGGGTTGAAATCGTGCGAGGCAGAACCGTGGAAGACCATCGATGAGTTGCCGATCATCCCGTGGAGGATCTTCGGCAGGTTGCTCCCCCCGACCTCCCCAAGCGGGCCGGGGTGGACGTTTGGCACCGTGACAAAGATCTCCTCTTTTCCCTCCCGCTCTATTATGAGCGAGACCTCGGGCACGACCACGCTTTCCCCAATGCTCCTGAAAAAGTCGTCGAGCTTGTGGCTGCCCTCGGAGAGGTGGGCGAGAAACGCGTTTGCAAGTTCAAGGGGCCCGACTTTGAAGTTTGCCTTCATCGGGCGTTCGATCACGATGATGAAGAGGAGGACGCCGACCGCGAAGCTGATGTGGAGGAGGATGGAGAGCTGCACGAATACAAGGCCGAGGAACGGTGCCGCTCCCGCGACCGCGATCCCTGAATGGAGGAGCGCCGGGACGACGACTCTTCGGAGGTGATAGTCGACGACAGCGGCGAGGAGGAGCATCCGGAACGCGAAGACAAATGCGAGCGAGACCGCAAAGAAGAGCGGGAACGAGAACCGGAAGAGCAGGATGGGCGAGAGGGAGACAAAGAGCGAGATGACAAGGCCGATCGCGGCCGTGAGCCCTGACCATTCGTATGTGAGTTTCCCGGAGAACCGGCGGGCAAGCCAGGGCGTCAGGGCAAGGGCGGCAAGTGCCGGGACGAGGTAGGCGGCGACCGGGAAGAGGGTGGGGTGGATAAGGGATTTTCCGCTCCCGAGCATCGCCATGATCTCGACGCAGGAAGAGAGGATGATGATAATGACCAGCGACTTTGCCCACGAAGGGCTCGTGACGATATACTTTGAGAGCCCCTCCAGTTTCTTATCCATCTCACCGGTCATCCGGGCATCCTTCCTGTACTATGTCTTTCATACTTCGAACCGGGCCTGGACCGGGTGACGGTGGCGGGGATCATGATCTCTTAAAGGAGTATGTGGCGTGTGATGGCATGTGAAGGTTTCCGCCCCGTCACCTATCACGCGCCGGAATTTTTCCCGGGCCCCGATATCTGCGAAGGCCCGGCCTGATCGCAAGGATTACCTGGCGGGAGGTCAGTCCCGGTAGTTGAGTGCCGTTTCAACGGGACAGGCACCGGTACACCGGCCGCAGAGATAGCACTCCCTTTTTGAGGCAAACCTGCCTGCCGTGGAAGCGGGGCAGGCCTTCTCGCATTTTTTGCAGTTGATACAGGTCGCCGAGCGCCGAAGCCGGAACCAGCTGAACTCTGCGAAGATTGAGAAGAGGACACCGAACGGGCAGAGGATCCGGCAGACCGGGCGGTACACGAATACCGACAGCAGGACAAGACCGGCAGCAACCACCAGCATGGTGGAGAGCGTGAGGGAGAAGAGGTCGTACAGCCCGGTGTATTCCATCAGGTCGATGAGGTACACGGCCGCGATGACGGTTGTGATAAATACACAAAGTCGGATCAGTTCGAGAATTCCCGTGCGCCGGATCACTATCTTTTTCCCCGGTACGGCAGAGGCCAGCTCCTGCAGGGACCCCACCGGGCAGATGGTGCCGCAGAACGTCCTGCCAAACAGCAGCGCGAGGATGACGACAGCGCAGATCACGACGATTCCCACGTTCAGGGCCGATGCACCGGTCACTACGCTCACGATCCCCCCGAGTTCCAGCGGCATGATCGGCGCCACAAAGACAAAACCGGCGAGCGTGCTCATGACTGCGGCGAGAAGCACAGTCTTCCGTGTCATCACGCCCGTCTGCCAGAGGTACGCGGCGAGCAGCGTCCCGGCCCCCATGTAGACGAGGGCATACACGGTCCCTGAACCGGTGTCCCCTGCAAGAAGGGATGTTGCGACGAGAGAGAGCCCGAGCGCAAAGAGGGATGAGAAGGCGAGGGCAGGAAGTGTGTTCCGGATCCTGATCACGAGGATCCCGGTCCTCACGAGCGCGAAAAGTATCCCGGCAAAGACCAGGAAGAGGATAATTTCCATTACGGGAACGGACAGGTGGATCGTATCCAGGAATCCCCCGGAGGAGGTATTCTGTACTGCGGACGCGGTGGTAGCCGGGGCCGGGGTTGCTGCACCCGTGGTCGCGGACTGTGTCTGGATGGGTGCGGTGGTCGTCGTTGCCTGTGAGCTGGTCCGTGCCGTATAATCGCAGAGGGAATTCCCATCGGCATCGACAAAGAGGAAGCACCGGCCCGGGGACGTGCAGCCCCCGATCCCTTTGGGACAGACAGCGGCACAGGCCGGGTACGCGAGCCCTGCCGTAAGGATGGCTGCTGTAAGTGTGCGTCTCGCGGATTTGACAATCTGCATAATACTGACCGTTTCGTTCCGGATATTCCTGATTCGAACAGTCACCGACGCCGTAAGATAAAGAATGGATGTATGGTGCTGGCATAAATCTGGATACCCGTGGAGGTAATTTTCACCGGCACCATAATACGATTTTATATATTGTCGCCTGCCTTTGGTACGGCTTTTCCGGAGGACTATCCGGAGGGACAGGGCCGGGTAGAGCCGGTAAACGAACAAAAAAAGAATCTGGTGAAAATCCCCCGGCTGGTTGTTGATGAACGGCGCCGTTTCAGGCCGGGCCGGCCAAGCCTGTTTTGCCACCCCGGGGTATCATGTGCCCGACTCGTGCCCCGGCCCGGCATGTGCGGTATACGCGATAAACGCTAAGGAGATGACAAGCACTATTGCCGATACCGCCACATCTCTCCACCCGAACACCATGCCCCCCATCGCCGTCCCGATACCGGAGGAGACCGTCCACGAAAACGGCCAGAGGATGAGGATATTTTGTGTCGTGCAGAAAATGCAGCCAAAGAGGAGTCCCACGATAAGAAGCATCACGAGACCCTCTGCCGGGTAGGTGCCGAGGTGGTAGGCGGCAAACGCAAGCGAGGTAAAAAGAATGCCGGGAACGATTCCGAATGCCCGGTAAAAGCACAAGAAGAGCCAGCCGAAGACAAAAAACGGCTCCCAGAACATGCACGCGTTCACGAGCAGCTGGGGAATGACGGCCGGTCCTGATACCCAGATAAGGAGCTTGTGATAGAAGAGAATGGCAAGGACGATCCCTGCCACAATGCTTGCCGCCGTATGCACCCGGGTGATCCCGAGGTCGGCGAGCGTCTTCTTCCGGTGCCACACCAGCCACCAGACCGGGAACACCACACCGAGGAGCACCATCTGGATAAAGAGGGTGGCAGTCCCCGGCCAGCCGGTCAGGTGGACCGAAAGGTAGTACAGCGGGATCATGGCGATTGCCGAGAGTACGGCAACCGCGGTATCCGGGTCCGGTTCCCACCGGACCCACGCGGAGAGCTGCCGAAGATGAGCGGCCCCGGTCATAGATTTAGTCCAGTTTCCTGGAGAGCGCCGGGTTCTGCCGCCGGATCCACCAGCGCCGGACAAGGAATGCCGCGATGACGATGATGACAAGGGCTGCAATCGCAATGCCGATGGTCATGTCCGGGAAGAACGAAACCGGCGCAGGCATCGTGGTCTGTGTAACAACCGGTGTCCCGGTCACCGGGATCGTGGTGGAAATACTGCGGACTCCCCCGACGGTTGTGGTTGTTAAGGGCAGGGAGGTAACTCTTGCTACAGTCTCTGCAATTGTTACGTTGGCTGCTGTACTACCCTGCGACTTTACGGTGATCGCGAAGTACGAGAAACCTGGTGTTACCGCGCTGAAATAATAATTATCCCCCGACTGGCTCACAAAGGTCGTCGGCAGTGCATTCCACTGTTTATCGTTGTACCTCATCAGTTCGACATTTGCGGGGGCAACGTTATTTGCGGTGAGCCAGGTTCCGCTCACGACAAATGTGATGGTACCTGACGTGATGGTACCGTCGGGAACACCAACCGGCGAGATCTGCAGGTATCCTGCGGCCGGATGACCCTTGACCTGCATTGCATCTCCCAGAGCTACCGGCTGGGCGGTCACGGCAAAGGATTCTGTTCGCGTTCCCGTTGAGATCTGCACCTTGCTGACCCCGACCGGGGAGTTACCTGTCGGCTGCTGGTTAAACAAGAGGGACACGGTTCCTGCGGCATTTGAGGCGGGTGCTGAAGCTACTGTTGAACCAGATGGGCCGGCACTCCCAGTGTCACCACCGGAATCGCTGCTGTCGCTGGTGGGGGTCGGTGTGGGTGTCAGATGGAATGAGGGCGAACAGAACGTTACTGTGTATTTTGTCCGAAGTCCGGTCGCAGGAGTGCTGTTGCATACATAACTGGCCGCGGCGTCATCGTAGGTGAAACTGTACGCGTTCGGGCAGGAGGCGTGGAAGAAGATCGCGGAGTTGGGCAGATCCGTGAAGGTGGGGTACCCGTTGGGATAAAGCCCGGTATATGCCGAGCAGTTCTTGCAGGTTCCCGGTGCTGTCAGCCACGCCTTGCAGGTGCTTCCCTCACGACAGGGATTGATGGGGGAACAGTATTCCGAATCCGGGCAGCAGTACGCATTGACCACGGCAGTCGAGTACATTGCAGGGTTGGAGACATGCAGGGCCGTTGCAACATTGCAGTCGTCCTGGCATGCGACCACGTTGCCGTTGGGCTTGTAGGTCAGGTTTGTCGGGCACTTGGTCACGGTTGAGGTATTCAGGCAGCCGGCGGCCTTGCAGGTGAACGTCCCGTTGGGGTCGTTCGGGTTTGAGTAATCCGTGTTGTAATCAGTCGGCTCGATCTGCATGGGGAGGTTAAAACCGTCCACCAGGCTGACATCGTAGTAATCGATCCCGTCAGCAAGGTTGAGGTTGATCTCACCTTTTGTCGCGGGCGGTGAAGATCCCACACCGCTGCACTGCAGGTGACCCCATCCTGCCGATATGCAGTCGCCGGTTTCACAGTTTCCCTCTCCCTTGTCGTTGAAGTTACAGTTTGTCCTGCCAAACCAGGCTCCCTGCCATCCGTCATTGACATCGTATGTCTGGCTACCGCCGTTTGCGGCCAGTGAAAAGCCCCCGCCCCCGATAACACTGCCGTTACAGGCAGCACGATGGTGTCCCGAGGCGGGGTTGTTATACCCGCTCAGGTTTGCGATCTGATCGTAGGTCATACTGGTATTCTGGCAGGTTGCAGTCGAGGTGATCCCAGGGCAGGGATAGGTTGTATTGGCGGTCTGGGCAATCTGCGGGCAGCAGCCATCCTTGGAACACTGCTCGCCGTTCCAGCAGCGCGGGAGATCGGTCAGGAGCGGGCAACACATGGGAAGGCTTGCCCCGGTCGTGACTGATGTGTTGCACAGGGAGCCATCCGCGCAGGAGGAGCAGGCGCTGCACTGGACATTTTTATGGGTCGCCGGATCGATATTATTATCGCAGATCCCCGGCGGACCCCCCTGGACATTCACCCATACGGTCTGGTCGCAGTTATTGACAAACGTGAACTGGTGCGAATCGGCAAGAACCGGCCCAGTACACAGCAAAAGGAAAAAAATCAGGATGCAGCCACAAATTTTCATGCGAATCGTATTAATTTCATTCAGTCTGCATAAAAAGGAACCGAAATAGTCTTAATATAATATCTGTAAGTATACAAAAAACGTGTTTCTTTTAATAAAACATCGGCGGAGATTTTCCGCGATTGTCCGGGCCCGGGTGCCTGCATCAAATGTAGGGTCTTTAAATTCTTCGGGAGATCCTATAATACGAGAAAAAATCTGGTGACCTATCAATGGACAAACCGTGGAAATTTATCGCAATCGTGTTTATCATCCTCTTTGCAGTCCTGTCTGCAGTCGATCTTGCCGGGGGATTTTCCCAGGTGGCCGGCTCACCGCTTTTCAGTACCTTGGCCGGGCCGGACGCTTCGGCGCAGGCAGCGGTCAGTTTCATCCGGGCAAACCTTATCAGCCAGGGTGAAACGATCAGCCTGAATAACGTGACCGAGGAGAGCGGTGTATACCGGATCTCGACAGCATTTACGGCCTCCGGGGTAAACCGGACCATCGAGGTCTACATGACCAAGGATGGGAAACTGCTCTTCCCGGCCTCGTACTCCCTGGGATCTTCAGGAAATACCGGGACGCAGGTGACACCGGTTACAACTGCTGCTTCTGTCGCCTCAACCGCGAAAACCTGTGCCGACATCAAAAAACAGGACACCCCGGTGATGGAAGCCTTCGTTGTCTCGTACTGCCCGTACGGGAAACAGATGCAGGCCCTCATTGCCAATATTTCCGAGAACCTCCCGGTTCTCTCTACCCACATCAAGGTCCGGTATATCGGAGGGATCACGAATGGTACTGTCCAGTCAATGCACGGCCCGACCGAAGCAGCCGAAAACCTGCGCCAGATCTGCATCCGCGAGGAGCAGCCTGACCTGTACTGGAAGTACGTCTCCTGTTTCCTCAACTCCGCATCATCGGACGCCTGCGTGAAGAGTACGGGTGTCGATACTGCGAAACTTTCCGGGTGCATGAGCGAAGCGCCCCGTGGACTCCGGTACGCACAGGCAGATTTTAACCTCTCTGATTCCTACGGGGTTACGGGATCTCCTACCCTGATCTTAAACGGCGTCACGGTCAGCGAGTTTAATTTCGGCGGCCGGACCCCCGATGCAGTAAAGTCGCTGCTCTGCTGCGGGTTTACGACGCAGCCGGGTGCCTGTTCGACAACACTCAGCGGCAGTCAGGCGGGAGTGCAGGGAACCTGCAGCTAACCCGGCGAAAACTGCCGGGCCCGCGACCTCTTTTTATATCGCGACCAATATCGTTGGCAAGAAGGGTTCACCATAAGATTTGCGCATGTCCCGTCTGCCAGCGGGAAGGTACCGTTATAATAGACGAAGATCACGGGGAGGACAGACACTTCTGCCTGTGCTCTGGTCCTGACGGGTGCGGCTCGATATTTGTCCTGAATCCTGCCGGTTCATTATCCGATATTTTTTAACTCCCAGTACTTCTCTAAATTTCCCTTTACAAACATCAGAATTTTTTAATAGGATTTACCGAAGCGATTCCCGGACCATTGGGGGTACCCCCCGCTCCCAAAACCGGGAGGTACCCCTACCCCCCGACCAATTTTTTAAAAGCATGATACCCCCACCCCCCTGTCCGGGCATAAGAGGAGGCCTACCCCCCCCTTTCCTGCATTTCCAAAACCTTTGCTTCGCGTGGAGTTATCGTCTGAAAGTATATTTTGTCGGCCAATGGCTTGGGGGGGTAGGGGCCTCTTTTCTTGCATGGGGGCACCCCCCCGCTCCCAAAAATGAGAGGTACCCTGACCCCCGACTGATTTTTTAAAAGCATGATACCCCACCCCCCTCTTGTGGCCCGGGAGTGGGGGGTGTCACCTTTGTACAAATGGGGGGGTACCCCCTCCTGCTATAAAGGGAGGGTGGCAGCTGCCAAAAAGGATACTCCCGCTTCCAGATCTGGCTCATACGAATTTTGGTGGTTGTTCTTTCAACATGAAAATAGAGAAGAACGGATTCCTTACTCTCCCGGTGCATGGCAGGGTTCCGGTACTCCTTGTACAGGCATTTTTAGTATCGATCCATTGACATAATTTCAAATTATTTAAATGGAAGTATATCCAAAACGGAGCGTATGAGCAGGAGAAAGAACCCGCAGGATCTGCGGCATATTCACGGGCTCCCTGGGAGCGCCGTATGACTGCCGAGGAACGTCTCGTGGTCGCCATAGTTGATGATGCGATCCACACCGAAACCCCTCACGGGAGAGCCATAAAACGGATCATCCACGGTCTCGAGGAATTTGGCATCGTTGTCGCCGATGTCGCATCGTCTGCCGATGCCAGGGCCGCGTATGCGAACCTCCCCTTGGTCAGCTGCATCCTTATCAACTGGAACCTCGGCAACCAGTCGGCAGAGACGCAGAAGGACACGCTCGCGCTGCTCCGCCAGATCCGCAGCGTCAACGAAGATATCCCCATCTTTTTAATGGCAGCACCCACGAGCGAGCCCCCGATCGCGCTCACGGTGGAGGTCATCAAGGAGATCAGCGAGTACATCTACGTGATGGAAGACACCCCGGAATTTATCGCCGGGCGTATCAAGGCGGCGGCAAAACGGTACCAGGAACGGCTGCTTCCGCCGTTTTTCGGAGAACTGGTAAAGTTCTCGAAGGATTTTGAATATTCCTGGCACACGCCCGGCCATGCCGGCGGCACTGCGTTCCGGAAGACACCGGCGGGAAGGCGGTTTTTTAATTTCTTTGGCGAACAGCTCTTCCGCTCCGATCTTTCCATCTCGGTGGGAGAACTCGGGTCGCTTCTTGACCATTCGGGCCCGGTCGGCGAGGCCGAACGGTACGCGGCAAAAGTGTTCGGCGCCGACATGACCTATTTTGTCACGAACGGTACGTCCACGGCAAATAAGATCGTCTTCTTTGGCCGGGTCACTCAGGATGATGTGGTCCTCGTTGACCGGAACTGCCACAAGTCGGCAGAGCACGCCCTTACCATGACGCATTCCGTCGCCGTGTACATGATCCCGACCCGGAACCGGTACGGTATCATCGGTCCGATCCCCCCGGCCGAGATGACGCCAAAAGCGATAAAGGCAAAGATTGCTGCCTGCCCGCTCGCAAAAGACCTGCCTGACAAAAAACCGGTCCATGCCATCATCACCAACTCGACCTACGATGGCCTCTGCTACCATGCAACAGAAGTGGAGGATCTGCTGGGAAAGAGCGTCGACAGCATCCACTTCGACGAGGCGTGGTATGGCTATGCACGCTTTAACCCGCTCTACCGCGAGCGGTTTGCCATGCGGGACGGCGTGCGGGACAAGAACGGCCCGACGGTCTTTGCCACCCAGTCGACCCACAAGCTGCTTGCCGCGCTTTCACAGGCGTCCATGATCCATGTCAGAAACGGCCGGGTCCCGATCGAGCACTCCCGGTTCAACGAGGGGTTCATGATGCACAGCTCCACCTCCCCGCTCTACACGATCATTGCATCACTCGATGTGTCCTCAAAAATGATGGACGGGCCGTCAGGAAGGCTGCTCACGACCGAGTCCATCGAAGAAGCGATCCGGTTCCGGCGCACCATGGCCCGGATCGAGAAAGTCGTCGGGACCGGCAAGACCAAAGCCGACTGGTGGTTCCCCATGTGGCAGCCGGCAACGATCACCGACCCGAAGACAAAAAAGAAGGTCGCGTTTGCCGATACATCCATCGAAACGCTCCGGAGCACCCCTTCCTGCTGGGTGCTGCACCCGGGCGAGAAATGGCACGGGTTTGACAGCCTGCCGGACAATTACTGCATGCTCGACCCGATCAAGGTCACCGTGCTCACGCCGGGCGTCAACGAAGACGGCACGCTCGCTGCCTGGGGGATCCCGGCAGCAGTTGTGGTAAAGTTCCTCGACACCCGGGGCATCATCAACGAGAAGTCCGGCGATTATTCGATCCTGTTCCTCTTCTCGATGGGGATCACGAAGGGCAAGTGGGGAACGCTTATCACCGAGCTCTTCGAGTTCAAACGGTTATATGACGAGAACGCCCCGCTCGGGGAAATCTTCCCGGACCTTGTGGACAAGTGGCCGGACCGCTACGGCGGCATGAAACTGCAGGCACTTGTCGCCGAGATGCACGCGTTTAAAAAAGATCGCAGGATGTGCGGCCTGCTCCAGGAAGCGTTCTCGCTCCTGCCTGAGCCCGCCGTCACCTACGCGGAAGCGTTCCGGCAGCTGGTCAAGGATGAGGTGGAACAGGTCCCCGTCGCAAAAGCCGCAAACCGGATCGTGGCAACGGGCATCGTTCCCTATCCCCCGGGTATCCCCCTCATGGCACCGGGTGAGCGGACTGGCCAAAAGAGTGGCCCGGTCCTCCAGTATCTCCTCACCCTGCAGGAGTTTGACCGGCGCTTCCCCGGCTTTGAACACGATACCCACGGGATCGAGAATGTCAACGGAGAGTACATGATGATCTGTCTTAAGGAAAAGAAAAAGGAGAAGAAACGATGAGTGAAGATACAGCCGGGAAGACGAACGGTCTTCCCTCAAAAAAGGTGCTCGGCCTCTTTGCTCTTGCCATGATCAACGTGGCGGCCGTGCTCAGTATCAGGAATTTCCCGTCGATGGCGGTGTACGGGTGGTCGTGTATCGGCTGGTACATCCTCGGGGCGGTCCTCTTCTTGATCCCCATCTCCCTTGCCGGAGCAGAACTTGCGACCGGCTGGCCGGAAGGTGGCGGGGTCTACGCGTGGGTCAAGCGGGCGTTCGGTGAGAAGGGTGGCTTTACCGCCCTCTTCTGCGAGTGGTCAAACAACCTTGTCTGGTTCCCGACCGTGCTCTCGTTTACCGCATCGACGCTCGCGTTCGCGCTCACCCCGTCTCTTGCCAGTAACCCCTGGTACATGTTTTCTGTCATGATGATCGTGTTCTGGGGCACTACAGCCATCGCGTACTTCGGCGAGGAGACCTCGTCGAAATTCTCCAACATTGGCGTGATCCTCGGGAGTATCATCCCGTCGGTCCTCATTATTGCACTTGGCCTCTGGTGGCTCGGGTCCGGGCAGACGATTGTCCTCCCGCCGTTTTCGCTCGCCGCAACGATCCCGAGCGTCGACCTCTCGACCCTGCCGTTCTTTGCAACTGTCATCCTCCTCTTTGCCGGCATGGAGATGGCCGGGTTCCACGCGCTGGAGACAAAAGATCCCCAGAGGGATTTCCCCCGGGCGATGGCACTCTCGGCCGTGATCATCGTGATCTGCACGGTCCTTGCGACAGTCGCCATCGCGATCGTCATCCCCGCCGACCAGCTCAACCTCGCCTCCGGTGTGATGCAGGCGATCCAGTACTTCTTTGACGCGGCCGGGATTGCCTGGCTCGTCGGGCCCATGGCGCTCCTAATCACCCTTGGCGGGGTTGTCAACCTCGCATCGTGGCTGATCGGGCCGGCAAAAGGCCTCGGGATCGTTGCCGAAGACGGGAACATGCCGCCGCTCTTTAACAAGACGAACAAGTACGGTGCGCCGGTCGCGGTACTCCTCATCCAGGCACTGATCGGCTCGGTCATCTCGCTCCTCTATGTCTTCCTCCCGTCCGTCAACCAGGCCTACTGGATCCTGTCAGCGATGACGGTCGAACTGCTCTGTATCGTGTACATCCTCGTCTTTGCAGCGCTCATCAAACTGCGGTACAGCCAGCCGGACACGCCCCGGCCTTTCAAGATCCCGGGCGGGATGATTGGTGTCTGGATTGTCGGCGGTCTCGGTCTGTTTGGTACGGCCCTTGCCTTTGTTGTCGGGCTCATGCCGCCATCATATTTCTCAAGCGGTATTACCTATGTCCTGTCCGTCCTGCTGGGCACGTTCCTCCTTGCCGTGCCTCCGCTCGTATTCATGAAATTCAAACACCCGGGCTGGCTTAAGACCTCCCCGGGAGGTGAAAAGCCATGACATTAAGTAAGAACGGCGAGATCGGCCTTGCGATCTTCCTTGTCGTGATGTTCCTGCTGCCCTGCCTGATGCTCGGCCTGATCTTCGAAGAAGCCCCCTACCACACGGTAGCCGGTGAACCGGTAAAAGAAGCGGCAGATGCCGCAGGTATCTCGGTCGTGAGCGTGAAAGGCACGCTCTGGAACCAGACCGGGGCTGTCGGTGGCAAGACCTACACGCTCACCGACCCGGCGGGCGACACGGCGATCATAGCGACGCAGGCCTTTGACAGTGCCGAGTCGCGCGATGCGGCGATCCGGCTCTACAACTCCCATCCCCTCGGCAAGGGAAAACCGGTGGGCAGCATGATCGTGGTCGGCCAGTACATCGTCTACGCGACCCCGTCAAACAGCCCGATCTTCGCACAACTTGCCCCGGCATTGCAGCAGGCCGCGAAAGCCAAATCCTGAAACGCCGGCAGGCACTCTCTCTTTTTTCGCACCCGACCCGGGGACAGTTATCTTTAGTTTTCCAGCCATTTCCCGAGATCGAACCGGGTAAAAATGATGCCAAAGCCGAGGATGATGTAGCCGACAAGGATTGCGGAGATGACAGTCCCCTCCCGCAGGCCCCGGATGCTCCCGAACGCGACAAGCGAGATGCACACGGCACTTAAAACGAGCGTGGAATCGAAACAGACTTTCACGATCCCAAACCGCTTCCCGGTCTTTATGGCGATGGCTTTAACGAGTCCTTCACCGGGATTCATGATGACGTTCGCTGCCACCTGCAAAAAGATGCCAAGCGCGAGCACGACGCAGCCAAAAATCAGCACGGCGATCTCTTCTGCGTAAAAGTCCGGGTGGACACCGGCCGAGAGCATCATGCCCAGGTCGACAAAGACGCCCAGGGACAGGCCGACAACGATCTGGAGATACTGGTGCTTCGGGAATGCTTTTCCGATGATCAGGACCTCGGCGGCAAAAAACAGCATGTTGAATGCCATCGTGAATTCGCCAAAGGTTATGGGAAGAGCGAGGCAGAGCACCCAGGGCACGCTCGATATCGGGGACGTCCCGAGAGCCGACCGGGTCACAAGGCTGATCCCGAGGCCCATGAAGAACAGGCCGATAAGAAGGAGAGAATATCGTTTGACGAGTCCGGCGCCGGGCATTACAGGTGATCTCCCGAGTACCCAAGGATTTGCCATACATTAAGGGTAACGGGGGCAACCAAGGGGTCATCCGACCGTAAATCACGAGGCCCTCCGGCATGGCCGCAGGTTCAATCCGATCGGAGGACTTATGGATGAAAAAAAGGATAAAACAGCATATATCACGCGGAAAGGCGGGGACCGTTCTCACACGGCACCTTCCCGGGGTGAGGTCAAGAGGGGGGTGAACCATGATACCGTACAAAAAAATATTGATCCCCACTGACGGGAGCAACGATACCCGGGCTGCCATCACGTTTGCCCTTGGCATGGGAAAGATTACCGGCGCCGAAGTCACCGCGATGTGCGTTAATGACGTCAGCAACTATGCAATCCCCTGGGATGCAACCGCCCCGGAAACCGATTCGCCTCACTTCAAGTCCTGCGAGAAAGCAACACAAACGGTGGTGGACCTGGGGGCGCAGATGGGCGTTGAGGTCACACCCCTGGTAGTCACCGGCATCCCCCTCCGGGAAATTATCGATGCCTCGAAAAATTACGATCTTATCGTTATGGGCACCGCCGGCCGTGCCGGGGTCTCCCTTATGCTCCTCGGGAGCGTGGCACAGAAAGTCGTCCGGTTTGCGTCCTGCCCGGTGCTCGTCATCCGCGGCGATCAACCGGGCGGCCTCGCGTGTCACCGGATCCTGATCCCCACGGACGGCACATACATCACCCGGGCCGCCATCACGCACGGGCTTGAGATGGCCCGGGCCTTCAACGCTGAAGTGACCGTGCTCTCTGTCGCTACCGTACGGAGTATACCAATCTCCCTTGGAGGAAACGACGAACAATTTACCCCGGAGTACTGCCAGATGGCCGTGGGTTCTGTGGCAGATCAGGGCCGGAGGCTCGGTATTGTGGTAAAACCCGTGGTCGTCACGGGCGCTGTCGCAAACGAGATCATCCGGGCTTCAGCCGGCGAGGACCTGCTTGTCATGGGTACGAACGGCCGCACCGGCTTTGAGTACCTGCGCCTCGGGAGCGTAGCCGAGAAGACGGTCCGTCATGCCCGGTGCCCGGTGCTCGTGGTACGGGCACCCGAGACAATGCTCCCGAAGATATGATCTGAAAAGATCGGGGAACGTGTTTGACCCTCATCCCTCATCCTCCTCCCCGAGTGACCGGAGATAATCCCGGAACAACCCCATCGCTTTTTTTGTTCCCTCCCTGGCCCGTTCGCTGTCCTGGTATCCCATCGTTACCGTCATGTGCCCCCGAAACGTGCTCGTGATAAAACAGATCGTGGGCATGTAACCGCCCGGGTAGCAGACATAGGCATCGGTAAGGCCTTTCGTGTCCGGGAGGGTGAGCGTCCCGGGGTTCGAGATGAAAATATCGGCAAGGCCGGCGTCCTGCAGGGTGGCCATCTGCTCTGCCATCTGCCGGACCGTGTTGCCCTCCGGGTCGCTTGCTGCGTCCATCCGGACCTGCTCGGGAACGCCGATGCACCCGGCCTTGAGGAGCCGGGTCTCGTGGATGACCCGGGGCAAAATTGCATCCATGCCTTCCCCCGGTTTTCGTTCCAGGGGAAAACTTGCATTTGTCGCCTGGTTGCTCATCACCCGGGACCCGTCTGTCAGGTGCTGCCTGAGGTTGACCGGGAAGAAGAGCGGTACCGGGCCCCTATGGCCGGTGATGTCGCTGATGGCAAGGAAGTAGGCCGCGAGGATCGCGTCGTTGACGCCCCCGCCGAGTTTTTTTGCGTGCGCATGGATTGCCGCGAGCACCGGGGGACTGATGCACTCCCGGTGAAACGACATGGCCCCTTCTGATGTGCCGAATGGATCGGGCCACATGGGATCGATCACCTGCATTTCCGGAGATGCCGGCGTGGTGTCCTTGAGCAGGTCCCGGGTCCAGAGCGTGTCGCGTGCCGGGATCCCGCCTTCTGCCGGCCGGATGCTGCCGGGTTGTTCGTATTCCTGGAGCAGCTGTGCCATGAGTGCATGGAGACCGGTCGCATCGGCCGCCGCGTGGGCGAGATTCGTGACAACAACATCGCCCGACGGTCTCCGCAGCAGGCGAACCCGGAACTGCCGGGTCCCGTACGGGTCGACCGGCCCGATGACCCGGGCGTAATAGTCCCCGCCGCATTCCTCAACCGGCACCGGGGCTGCCGTCCCGGGATCAGCCATCTCCCAGAATGCCGGGCCACACCCCCGGACAAGCCGGCTGTGGAGGATCGGATGGGCAAGGAGGCAGGCATGTGCCGCCTTCCCGAGCGTTGCGGGGTCGAGCCTCCGGTCAAATTCCATGACGCCGCACAGGGTGGCATCGCCCATGATCCTGATCGAATCCGTAAAAAGATCAAGGGCCGATGCTTCCCGGGTGTACATGGTAGAAAAAAGGATTTTTTGTGGTTATAAAATGTTAGCGTGGGGGGTGAAGGTTCCCGGGCGGGAGAACCTGCCCCCCGACGGCCCGGCGTACCGGGGCCCGGCCTGCAAACGGTCAAAGGTCCACAAGAGATTTGATCCGCCATAATTTCAGGCAAAGGCGCTGATCCTCTGCTGCCCGGGGGAGATCCTCCGATCTTTCCCTGCCGGCATCACCGGCGGTTCCGGGATTTTTGCAATTGCAGCGTAGCGTTCCCTGCTTTCGATTACCCGGCGGAGTGCGACAAGCGAGGTTGTGTACAGCCCGCCCGTGAAGAGCTCGATGTTGAGACCTTTTCCTGAGGCCGATACCTGCGCAAGACCGCAGTTGGCGCCGAGATAATATTTCCATTCCCGGGAAAGATCTTCTATCCGGACAGCCCCTCGCTCTGCGATTGCCCTGACCAGGTCTTCCAGCCGTATCGCGTAACCGGTGCCCAGAATGTAAATATCCAGAATCTCGTATTCGAAACCCCCACTGTCCACCGCCATGCGTCCGGTCCGTTGTGCATACCCGACCCTTTGGAGCCGGGAGAAATGACTTCTGTCATAAGTATGAGTTGATGCCGAATTCAGACTTCCCGTCAGTCCGAGTATCATCACCAGTGTGCCCACTGACGATTATGGATCCCGGATAATATAGATTTTTCTATTTTTTATAGAATTTGGAGCAAAATATATAGAGTTGCTATGGTCCGCTCTGTAAAAAATCCCGGGTCTTCTTCTCCTCATCGCCGTCGTCCTGCTCTGCTCCCGGTGTGTCGGCTCGCATGCGGACATGGCAGCACCGGGGGTCAGACGGTTGCCGTAACATCCTCAGGCACGGTTACCGGTGCCGCTTTTTGCGGCACTCAGGTAATGAGACGGGGATCGTTTCGTGCAGCAGAAAGGGCAGCAAGCGCACTCGTCTCCTTATCCTTGATCTCGAGCATGATGTCCAGGTCCAGGGGATGCGATTCTTTCAGGAAACGTTTGAAATCTTTAATCTCTATGTGCTCCGCATGGGCACCCGGCCGCTTCCCCTCCTGCTGCGAACTGTAATCCACCATCGGGAGCCCGTCATTTCCGCTCCAGGTTTTTGCTACCGTGTTCAGGATCTCCCTTACCGGCTCGCCGTTATTATGGATTGCGTGATGAAAAACGTCAAACAGCACCGGGATCCCGGTACGTTCGCTGATGGCAAGGCAGTCCGCGGCTGAATAGAGACGGTCGTCATTTTCAATGACAAGGTGACGCCGGATCCTTTCATCAAGACCCGCATACGCCCGGATAAAGCGTTCAATACTGGCCGGTTTATCGCCGTACATGCCCCCGACATGGATCTGGATCCTGGCAGTCCGATCAAGCCCCATCAGTTCAAGGAGTTGTGCATGATAGGCCAGTTCATCGATACTGCGGCGAAGTACATCCGTGTCTGGTGTGTTGATGAGCACAAACTGATCCGGATGTAAGGAGATCCGGAACCGGTGGTTCCGGATATACAGGCCAAGCGATTCAAAGACCGGAAGAAAATGTTCCTGCCAGGGAAACCGACAGACCGGGTGCGATGCAAAGGGGACGAGGTCTGAGGTAATCCGAAAAAAGAGGAGGCCTTTTTGCGCGTTATACCTGAGAATTTTTTCGAGACAGGAAAGGTTGGCCCGGATCGTATCCCGGAGTCGGTCATCGGAATAGGAATTGAGCCGGAATGTCCGTGACGGGGTGCACCCGATTGAGCGGTTTATGCAGGGATAGCCGATTCGCATACAGGATCTCCGTTTCCCGGGAGGTGTGATTTGTGCCGGTCTAGGATCCGGCCGGCCCCCCGCGGGTGCGGAGAAAATGTCGTGCCTCGCGTCCTGTTCCCCGGAATTTTGCGGAGTGATGGTATGAACTCCCGGCTTGAGCAATCATTCTTATCAGTCTCAAATGAGAAAATACCTTACCTGAGGAATAATGGTATGACCGAGCCGGTGAAGATCCCCAGAATGCCCAAAGTGGAGTACGACACTCTGATCAAACGCCAGTACATATCACGGATTGCGTTCGGGGCATGCGATCACCCCTACGTCGCCCCGTTTATGTACGTGTTCGATGGAAAGTTTCTCTATTTCCTCTCCACGAAGTACGGTCGTAAAATGGAATATTTTGCCCAAAGTCCGAAGGTCTCAGTCGAGATTGAAGAGTATGCCCCTGATCTCTCCGCGTTTACCTTTGTCAGCCTGCAGGGGATCATCGAAGAGGTGCAGGATCCGGATAAGAAAAAGAAGGTTCGACAGCAGTTCGTCGATATGATCCTGAAAAAAAGACTTTCGCCCCGGGTACTCACGGCTCTTGGTCACAGCCTGGATGATCCTGTGGACATGATTGTCAGCGAAGAGCGTTCAGCCGTCTGGAAACTGGTCGGTGTAAAGGATATTGTTGCTCTGAAAAACGGTTAAGCGCCGCTTTTTTACCGGGCGTGGGACATTCTGCCTCATCGGGCGAGAACGGACTACGGAACCGGTACACGGAGACGGACTGGAAAAAGATCGCCGGGTTCCGCGATGTCCTCACGCACGTATATTTCGGGATCAAGACGACGATTCTCTGGGACAATGCGGTAAACCGGCTGCCTGCGTTGAAAAAAGAGATCCGTCGTATTCTCAGGGACGAAGAAGACCGAAGCTGACCCGACCCCCCAAAACAGGCCTTCATTTCATTTCCCACATACCAGAGCCCATATGAGCGGAGATCTGCCTCCCAAAAGCGTACATTAGCGTTTTACAGCGCCACAATTCTGGAGTATTTTGGCAATCAGGCTGCGTATGGGGCACATCTCAAAATACTGTGTAAAAGTGCAGCATTTTTTGCACATTTTCGCTCACCAGACTCCCCCTTCCGGAAAGTCCTCCGTCGGAGAATGGAGTATGCCGGACCGTGTGTCCCGATGCCCGGATTTCACCCCCAAAAAAACCGCCTTCTTATGACATCCACGTGCCAGATGCCATATGAGGAGGAGATCGGCCGTCCAAATGGGCCTGTTTAGGCCCTTTTTTCTACGACGTGAAAACGCCCCCGGGGACCCGAATTGGACCCCATTTTTCGCGATTTCGGCCCCCGTTTGGTGCAAACTGTACCCCTGGGAACAAGTGTCTCCGTCGGAGAATGGATTGCAGGAGGGACCGGGAGACTCATACTCTTCACAGGTCTGGATCTGACCCGTGATTCGATAAACAGGTATATGTCAGAGCACAGATAATTAAAGGATAACTGGAGCATGACATCATGTCACCCGCAACTGCAAAAAAGAGGATCTACAACCCGGTAACCCAGAAGTACTACGAGATCCGCCAGCACTCCAGCAAGTACGGGGAGGCCGGCCAAATCAAAGGGTTGTGGAGTTCCAAAAAGAAAAGCAAATGATTTTTTTATAGGTGATACAATCCCTGGGAAAGTCTGGTTTATTGACGCTAATGTCCTGACACACTGGGTGCTCGGCTCAGGTGGGGTTCTCGATGTCCTGTGCGCCGGTTATCATCTTTCACCGGAATTCCGCGATGTTTATGCGAGCCACTATGCGGAGTCCATATCGTTTATCGATACAATCGTAAACGATGAAATTTCGGATTCAGCGCACGAGTTTTACGTTTCATCGCTTGCCCTCAACGAACTTTTTTACGCGATGAAAGACGAACTGCGGAGCATCATCCTGTTCAACAAGGGAATGCCGATCTCGCGATGGCGGGATGCACGGGCAAATCCGGAGATCCCGGAGAAATGTTTCCGGGCGGTCTATAACAAAACGTTCCAGTCGTTCGATACGCTCTTTGAGGAGGGGCGTATCCATTACATCACCGAAGGATCAGCGGAGAGCGATCCGGAGTACTGGTCGATCTACGCCCCGCTCCTTTTCCTCACCAAGGATGCAAAGACGCAGGATGCGACGCTTCTTACAACGGCCATCATCAACCGTGCGGATTATTTTGTGACAAAGGATGAGCCGCTGATGAAAGCCGCAAAGAAAAAACTTCTCGACAGTTACCAGATGGAGCTCATCAGGCCGTCACGAGGTCTGGCCCTGCTGGAACAAAAGAAGCATCGTTAAGAGAGAATCTGACAACCGGTTCAATTGTTGCGACAGTGTCGCAACTATCCCGACCCCCAAAACCGCCCTTCTTTTCATTCCCACGTGCCAGAGCCTATCTGAGAAAAGATCGACCGTGGGAACGCTGCTATTAGCGGCCTCGTCTCTCCGATGTGAAAATGCCTTCCGGATCCTGAATTAGTGCCGGTTTTGGGGGGATCAGTGCCTCATTTGAGGGAAAATGCAGCCTCCAGGAAAGGGGTCTCCGTCGGGGAACCGGGTATGCCGGACCGTGTGTCCCGATGCCCGGATCTGCCCCCCAAAAAAACAGCCGTCTTTCGTTCTCCACGTGCCAGAGGCCCTATGAGAAGGAGATCGGCCGTCCAAATGCGGCTAAATATGGCCTCACCCACTCCGACGTAAAAACGCCCCCGGGCACCCGAATTATGGCCGCATTTTTGCGAAACCCGCCCTTAGGCACCGAGCCGGGGGGCAATCCGGGGCCGATATGGGCCCGGATAGGGGGTGCCGGACTCTGGCCCCGGGGCTGCCCGGTATCAACCCGTCGGGCAGAGCGTTGGGGAGATTGGCGGCAGGGGGATGGATGGGTTTTGGGGTAAGCAAGAGGATGGAAATGAATAACCAGACACTGTGTTACGTTACATAAACAAGCAAGTTGATAAGCAAGTCTATGTCACCATTATACGTAGTATAATGGTGACATCCTCTAGGGGGGGTTTTAATAGAATGAAGGATATACAAAATTCCATAGAATTGGTGACAGACATGGCCCTGACAAAAGTGATGGAAGAGACAGAGAAAAATTAATGTCCTATTTTATTAATTTAAGTATATGTGGAACAGTCAAGGAATTTTTTTTAAGAATTGGAAAACTGTTGGCTGGATAATTACAATTATAGTATCTGTAACTGTATCCCAGCTTTTAATCAGACTTCCCAATGAAATTATTATTTCAGAAATTTTGCTGTTAATGCTAATTATATTTTTTATATGTTATTTGATTATGCAATCGATAAAAACCACACAAGATCTTAAACTTATTAATAGTCTTGATAGAATTCCATACGATGTAATACAACCCATATTACAAAAAAAATTAGTTTTTGATGAATCCTCATTAACTACAGGACAATGTCAGTCTGAAACCTTCAGAATATTAAAAAATAATATGGAAGAGGATTCCGTATATAACGATTTTAAAGTAGACTATTCTTCAGAGGATCGGGTCCCAACATTAGATATCATTAGGGCATTTGTTCAGAAGGAAGAAGTGGATTTGAAAAAAATTAGTCCACAAACATGCATGCTTTGCGAAACAGATGGACATTTCACAAAAACAACTTCTACAAAATATACTCAGATCTCTTTTGATGTCCCTGTGGGTATAGAGGCGGGTCAAGAAAAATCAATAAGGGTTGTTTTTGCATCTGATGCGTTTAAAAAGGCATTATCTGGTAATAAGGATTCTCTGACTCTTAATTGTGCTAGGATTACTGAAAAAATTATTTTTGAAATTCGGTTATCGGGAGATATTCAAAAAACACATTGTCTTTCAAAATGTGACGAAAAAGATCCTAGAAGAGGAGGTCCTTTAGAATTTGTTATAGAAGATGGATCAAACCAAAGAATGACCAATGCAGAAATAGAGTTACGAAAGAAAAAATCCATTCCTTCATGGAAAGAAAACATAATTATTTGGGATATCCCCACCCCAAAAGTAAATTATTATTATAGGTTATATTTCACAATAAAAGAAAAGAAAATAAAAACAATTCAAGAAAAACTAACTTAATACTTTTATTGGGAAAAAATTTAATGCCGCAACAATACCACTCCCCGTTCCACTTCGTCACTCGAATGAGTTTGGATATATTGTAGTCCGTTTACAATAGCGGTAGCGAACCAATCTGTAGAAAAATCTGTTTCCACCTAAAAAAGAAAAAGATCTATTCCACCGGCACAAACTTCGTACCATAGTGGATGATCCCGCTCTCGCCATCGGTGGCGATCTTGCGGAACACGCTCTTGACCTTCATCCCGATCTTTGCCTTGGCCGGGTCCATCACGATCTGCGTCGTGATCTGCGGGCCTTCGTCGAGTTTCACGATCGCGAGCACGTAGGGGGTGAGCATCGAATACTGCTCGGCCGCCGTGTGGATCACGGTGAACGTGACAACCGTGCCCTCGCCCCTGAATTTGTGCTCGACAATTTTCCCGGCCCGGCGGCAGTCCGGGCAGAAGGTCCGGGGCGGGAAAAAGTGCCTGCCGCACTTCTCGCATTTCGTTCCCACCATGTTGTACCGCTGGGGCAGGTGTCTCCAGAACCGTGCAACTGTCATGATTATACCCTCCCGAGAATGTGGACCGCAACCGTTGCGCCCGTCCCGCCCACGTTCTGCGTCATACCGATCTTCGCGCCGTCGACCTGGCGTTTGCCGGCCGTGCCCCGGAGCTGCTGGACGATCTCGCAGACCTGCTTGATGCCGGTCGCACCGACCGGGTGACCGCAGGCCTTGAGGCCGCCGCTCGTGTTCACCGGGATCTTCCCGCCAAGAGCGGTTTCGCCATCGGCAGTAAACTTGCCGGCCGTGCCTTTCTTGCAGAAACCAAGGTCCTCGATGGCGCAGATCTCCGCGATCGAGAAACAGTCGTGCACTTCGACCATGTCGATGTCCTTGTGGGTCAGGTGCGCCATCGCAAACGCACGCTTGCCCGCCGCAACCGTTGCGTCCATCGTCGAGATGTCACGCCGGTCGTGCAGCGCGATCGAGTCGCTGGCCTGCGCAGTCGCGAGCACTTTAATCGGCGTGTCCGTGAACTCGCGGGCCCGGTCGAGCGGTGCGACAATCACTGCTGCCGCCCCGTCCGTCACCGGCGAGCAGTCAAAGAGCCGGAGGGGCTCTGCGACCATCGTAGATTTCAGCACGGTGTCGAGCGTGATCTCGCTCTGGAACTGTGCGATCGGGTTTCTCGCGCCGTTGAAATGGTTCTTTACCGCGACCTGCGCCAGCTGCTCGCGGGTCATGTGGTACTTGTGCATGTAGTCCTGTGCGATCATCGCATACAGGCCCGGGAACGTTGCGCCCATGAAGCCTTCCCACTCACGGTCGGCAGCCCCGGTCAGCGTATCGGTGCTCTCGTCAGAGCCGACATCGGTCATCTTCTCGACGCCGGCGGCGATCACGATGTCTTCCATCCCGCTCGCGACCGCGATAACAGCCTGGCGGAAGGCAAGGCCTCCCGATGCGCACGCCGCCTCGACACGGGTCGAGGGGATGTGCCGGGTTGCGAGGCCGGCGTAGTCGGCGATCAAAGCCCCGATGTGCTCCTGCCCGATGAACCGGCCCGCACTCATGTTCCCGACGTACATCGCGTCGATCTTCTCGCCCGAGAGCTGGGCATCTTCAAGGGCGAGCGTCCCTGCCTCGACAAAGATATCACGGAAGGAACTCTCCCACTTCTCGCCGAACTTCGTGCACCCGATCCCGATAACTGCTACGTCTCTCATGATTGCATCACGATCTTTCCCTTGTGTTTTGCATACCGTGCATAGTCCAGGTAGATGGGGTCTTTTAAGAGCTGCATCACCGATGGCGCTGCATCGCGGTGGAACGCATCGGACGTGATCGCGTCGGTCACCGTGATGTCGAACGCGTCGCTTCCGGCACCGGACCCAAACGAGCAGACAAAGATCCGGTCGCCGGGTTTTGCGATATCGAGCGTCGCCGCAAGGCCGATGGGCGAGGCGCCCGAGTAGGTGTTCCCGAGCCAGGGAACGACAAGGCCGGGCTTGATCTGTTCGGGCTTGAAGCCGAGATCCTTTGCGACCTTCTGCGGGAATTTTGCGTTGGGCTGGTGGAAGATCGCGTAGGTGTAGTCCTTGGGCGAGGTTCCGATCTCCTTAAAGAGCAGGTTGCTTGCACCCTTCACGTGCTTGAAGTAGCCCGGGTCTCCTGTGAACCGGCCGCCGTGCCGGGGGTACGCCTGTCCCTCCCGGCGCCAGAAGTCCGGCGTATCCGTGGTAAACGAGCAGGTGTGGTTGAGCGTCGCAATCGGGTTGTCGTTCCCGATAATATACGCCGCCCCGCCGGCCGCTGCCGTGTATTCGAGGGCGTCGCTTGGCGCACCCTGCGAGACATCGGAACCGATCGCAAGCCCGTACGGGATCATGCCACTTTTCACCAGGCCCATGCAGGTCTGGATCGCAGCGGTTCCCGCCTTGCAGGCAAACTCGTAGTCGGCTGCCGTCATGTGGGGGGTTGCGCCGATCGCTTCCCCGACCGTGCAGGCCGTCGGCTTGACCGCGTACGGGTGCGATTCGCTGCCCACGTACACGGCCCCGATCTTCTCGGGGTCGACCGTCCGCCGCTTCAGGGCGTTTCGTGCCGCTTCGACCGCAATCGTTGCGGCATCCTCATCGAGATCGGGGACGGACTTCTCAAATACGCCCAGTCCCCCGGTAATATCCGAGGCGTTTGCGCCCCAGACTTTCGTGATCTCCTCAACCTTGATCCGGTATCTCGGGATATATGCACCGTAAGTAATGATGCCTACCATTCTTTCTCCCTCAGTGTACTCACGAGTTTTTCAATCTCCATCTCCGTGCAGAGTACCGTGATGTGATCCCGGTCCGCCAGTTTTGCAACAAACGGGTGGACGTTCTCCGCGTTAATCCCCTGGAGGATCACGGATCTCGGCTTGAATGCCGTGACCCGGATCGCGACCATCGGTGATTTGCCGGTCGAGACGTTCGTGAAGATGAGCGCCCGTTCCGTGCTCCAGCCGTAGATGCGGTTGAACTCCTCGCTTGAAAGCTGGAGGATCGCATTGAGGCTGTTGACCACCGTGTAACCAAAAATGGTCTGTTCCATGGGCCCGCAGAGCAGGGTGCAGCCGATCGCATCGGTCAGTTCCTGTAATGCTATCGGGTTCGTGTACTCGTGGATGTCGAGGATCACGTCATCGGCGACGCCACTAAAGAGCATGGAGGAAAATTTGTGAATGTGTTTACCGTCGGTCTCCTCATCGATGTTGAGGATGGCGTCGACAATCTTGCCGACCACGGCGGTTCCGGGGCTCTTTCTCCTGCCGCTCTCGTAATCGCTGATCACGGAGGGCGATACCCCCAGGCGATCCGAAAGGATGCCCGGCGGTATCTCGAAGTTCTGGCGCCACTTTTTGAGCGCAAGCCCCGGTGAGTCCGACAGCGTAATCTCACCCGCCATCTTCTCGGCGAGCTGGTTGCGCAATCCGGATTTCATGCTCAGTTAGATCGACCCTGCCTGTTAAATACCTAACGAATACAGGTTCGACAAAAAGCGAACCACGACGGAGAAAATGAGTGGATAGGCAGGAAAGGAATCCATAAATAGTAAGCATCTCAATTTTGATAGGCATGACGCTGGCCGAAGAACTCGAATGTCTCAAAGCGATCGCCCTCATGGGCGGGTGCCGGGAGCCGGTCTTTATCTCGTCACAGACACTTGCAGAGGTGCTGGAGACGAGTCCCCAGACCGCGTCCCGGCGCTTAAAGGCGCTCGAAGGCCAGCGGCTGATCAGCCGGACCTTAAACCCGGACGGCCAGCACATCACGGTAACTAAAGACGGGGAAGGCGAACTCCGGCGCGAGTACGCGGAATACTGCCGGCTCTTTGCCCACGAAGGAGGGCACTACACGCTTCCCGGTGTCGTGATCAACGGTCTTGGCGAGGGCCGGTACTACATGAGCCTCGAGCCGTACAAGAAACAGTTCCTCCGGCACCTCGGCTTTGAGCCGTTCCCGGGCACCCTTAACCTGAGACTTGCCGGGGCCGACATCCCGACACGAAAGAAGATGGAGGCACTGACCTGGGTCCCGATCCACGGTTTCTCCGCGGATGGCCGGACGTTCGGGGAAGTCCGGTGCCTGCCCTGCCGGATCAACGATATCCCCTGCGGGATCGTTGTCCCTGGTCGGAGCCATTATCCCGAGGATATCGTGGAGGTCATCGCGGCAACCGGTCTCCGCGATGCACTGGGCGTAAAAGAGAATGATCGTGTAGTAATTGAGGTGGCATATGATTGACGAGGCATTAACGGCACTGCGAACTGGTAAGTTTTTTCTGATCTATGATTTCGACGACCGGGAAGGCGAGACGGATCTTGCGATCCGGGCCGATGCTGTTGCGCCCCGGGACATTCTCCGGATGCGAAAAGACGGCGGCGGCCTGATCTGCACCGCAGTCCACCCGGCAGCCGCCCACCGGCTCGGCCTGCCCTTTGCAAGCGATGTATTTGCAAAGACCAGCCTCAGTGAAACGATTGGCGACATCCCGTACGACCGGAAAAACCATTCGTCATTCTCGCTCTGGGTCAACCACAAGAACACGTTCACCGGCATCACCGACCGGGACCGGACGCTCACGATAACGGAGATCGGCCGGGCGGTCAGTGACGTGATGGCCGGCCGACACGTGGATTTTGCCGCACAGTTCCGGACCCCGGGCCACTGCCCGCTCCTGCGTGCGGATGACGACCTCCTCCACCAGCGCCGTGGCCAGACCGAGCTCTCGATAGCTCTTGCCGCAATGGCGGGTGTGACGCCGGCCGTCACGATCTGTGAACTCCTGGACGATGCGACGGGAAAGGCGATGACCCACGAGGACGCGAAGCGTTACGCAAAGAAACACGGTTTTGCCTTTATCGGCGGGAACGATGTGCTCGAAGCCTGGGACGGCCGGGCCGGAACTCTCGCAGAGGCAAACCCATCCCCCCACACGCAGGTCGCCCCTCTCGTCCATGCAGCCGTCCACGCGGAGGGCCCGCATGATTGACGCGGCGTTAACGGCACTCGGCGACGGGAAATTTATTCTGCTCTACGATTTTGACGACCGCGAGGGCGAGACTGACTTTGCGATCCGGTCCGACGCGGTAAAGCCGCAGGATATTCTCCGGATGCGAAAGGACGGCGGCGGCCTGATCTGCACCGCGATCGACCCGGTCGCAGCAGAGAACCTCGGCCTCCCGTTTGCAAGCGACGTGCTCGAAGCCACGCATTTTGCCGAGCAGAAAGGCGACATCCCGTACGACCGGAAGAACCACTCCTCGTTCTCGCTCTGGGTCAACCACAAGAAGACGTTCACCGGTATCACCGACAATGACCGGGCGCTCACGGTAACGGCGATTGCCGAACAGGTCATAGAGTCCTTAAACGGCGGTGGGGCGCACTTCTCCGAATTTTTCCGGACCCCGGGCCACTGTGCGATCCTCCGGGCGGCAGACGGTCTTCTCGATCAGCGCCGTGGTCAGACCGAACTCTCGGTAGCAATGGCCCGGATGGCCGGGATTACCCCCTCTATTACGATCTGCGAGATGCTGGACGAGGAGTCCGGTTATGCCCTCCCGAAAGCCGGCGCGAAGGCCTACGCGAAAAAGCACGGGCTTGTCTTTGTCGAAGGCAAAGACGTGATGGACCGTTGGGAAGCGGATAAGAACCAAAAATAATTTTTCCGTGACGTGTTTTTTTTTAATTTTTACTCAAGCCTTCCCTCTTTTGATCCCGCCAAACTTTTTAAAAGGTAATGATGAGTGCCACCGCTCAGGGCAGGAAGCCATCCCAAAATTTCCTGTTATCCCATTTTCATAATTTCTGAGTGAACCATGCGGATTATGTCGATTTCTACGGGAGCAAAAAACGTTACCTTAAGTACTGCAGTATTATCCAGCGTAACGTGGTCCGAATGTTTGTAAATACGAGATCTAGGGACAGAACTAAAAACAGACGTAAATACCCGGGCGGGAAAATGAACCTGATTGATGATAAGCCCGAAAGAAAAGGCTTATACTCACGATTTGTGAAGAGAGAAAGGATGACAAAGGTATTTGAAAAGATTCTGATAGCAACGGACGGATCAGAGAAAAATCAACCTGCCGTGAAGAAAGGTCTTGCGCTGGCCCGTGAATTTGGATCAACGGTCTATGTCGTATATGTGGTTGACGATGTTACGATTACATCGGCGGAGGCAGGAGTATTAATAGGCGATCTTTATATGACGTTAAATAAAGAGGGAGAAAAAGCCCTTGAAAATGCAAAAATGATCGCAGACGGGCAAAAAGTAGAGACCTCCATTCTGTCTGGAAGACCTGCAAAGGTAATCACTGAGTTTGCAGTAAAAAACAACGTTGATCTGATCGTTGTCGGCTCCCTGGGTAAGACCGGTCTCACAAGGCTGATTCTGGGGAGTGTTGCTGAGAGTATCCTGCAAATGGCAGATTGCATGGTTCTTGTGGTAAAAAACAAATAATCCGGATAATCAGAGCCTGCCCCGTCCGCACCTGCCACTCGAAGGAATAATATTTACCGTACTTTTTGGTATTTTGGACTCCAGGGATATTTTCATCCGGTCGATCGTATCCTGCACCTCGCACATCGGCAGGTCTCCCCGGAATTCCAGGTAGATGTCGACATATACGCAGCCCCCGCTCCGCCGCGACTTGACCCCGTGGAGCTGTTCGTAGTGGTCGAAATGGTCTGCCAGTGCTTTTACCACCACGAGCTGGAGTTCCTCTTCAAGGGTCTGGTCAAGAAGATCCGGGAGTGACGAGCGGATCATCCCGAGCCCGGAATAGAGGAGAATTCCCATGATGATAAACGAGGCAACCGGATCGATATACACGGCCCACGGAAAACCTGCGCAGAGAATCGCGAGGGCCAGGGTGAAGAGAACCACGAGATTTGCAAAGGCTTTGAGCCTGAAAAGGCGCCACTGGGAATCCATGAGGGGCGAGGGTTCCCGTACCGCGATCCGGTAATTACGGATCGAGAAATAACCGTCAACGACGACCATCACGATGACGATGACAATGCCGGCCTGGACCCCGCTCGTCCCGAGAGATGTCGGAAAGAAGAGCCGGTAGGATGCGGCAAAGATGAGAATGACAAAGGAGATGATCATCACGCTGCCGGTGATGATCCGCGCAATATTTTCCCATTTTCCCATGCCGTAATCGTAGACGCCGGGATCGCCTCGTGCAATCTTGCGGGCGATCATCCATGAGATCAGGACACCGACGGCCTCGTTGACCGTCTTCATGGCGGAGGTATAGAGGGTAACTGATCCCGAGAGGACTGCTGCGGCAAGCTTGGGGATGGCGGGAGCCGCCGCTGCAAGAAGACTCAGGAACAGGGCTGATTCCCGTTCTTTTTCTGCTGCATGGGGGGAACCTTTCCCGCCCTGCAATGGTGTCCGGGTCGTATTCATGGGGTATCTTTTATTATTGAACGCAGTACCTGAAAAAATACCGGGATATGTCGTTATAAAAAAATGCGTTTGTCCGGTGGGTTTTATGAGATGCTAGATGAGCGGGGCGATCAACCTGACGTCTTTAAAAAAATTTTCTAGCAGACCCGGAGTGGAATTTTTTGACCCGGGCCGTAACGCTGGCTGTTACTGCCGGGTCGCACCCTGTTTCCCGAGCACTTTTTGTGTCACCTGCTCGCGGAGCCTGATGAACGCAGGATCCGCCGGGTCCCGCGGGTAAGGAAGATCGATTGAGTGGATCTCCGCGACCGTAGCCGGGCGTTCTGATAGAATCACGATCCGGTCTGCAATGTACACGGCTCCTTCAGGATCGTGCGAAACAATCAGGATCGTCGTCTTCATGTCCCTTCGGATCTCTAGGATCGCATCTTCCAGTTCCCTTCGCGTAAACGGGTCGAGTGCAGAGAACGGTTCGTCCATTAAGATGACGTCGGGTTTTACCGCGAGCGCCCGGGCTACCGAGACCCGCTGTTTCATCCCGCCCGAGAGCTGGTGAGGGAAAACTTGCGCAAACGCACCGAGATGGGTGAGCGACAGGAGCGTGTCTGCCCGCCGGCGAATCTCATCCTCCGGCACCCGTTGGGCGGAAAGCCGTAGACCGTACACGAGGTTTTCTTCCACCGTGAGCCACGGGAAAAGGGCATGATCCTGGAAAACCATAGCTGCCGACAGGCCTCCGTTCTCGTTTCCTGCATCCCACTGTACTGTGCCGGCATCCGCGTGTTCGAGACCCCCGATGATCCGCAGCAGCGTGGACTTCCCGCACCCGGAGGGCCCCATGATGCAGACGATCTCCTGTGCGCCGACATCAAATGAGATGCCGCATAGGGCGGGACAGGTCTTCCCGTCTTCAGAGAACGTCTTTGTGAGCCCGTCAAGGGAAAGAACCGGGTCCGTCATTTAGTCTCTCCCCTGCCAGCCAAAGAGCCGTGCCTGTCCTGCCCGAAAGAGGGCATCCGCACCAATGCCGATGATCCCGATAACGATCATGCCTGCCCCAATCACCTGGAGCTGCCCGAGATTGTAGGCGTACATGATCAAAAACCCGAGGCCGGCGGTGGTCCCGGGCAGCATCTCGGCTGCAACTACGCACATCCATGCCACGCCAAAGGAGACCCGCAGGCCGGTCCAGATCGTGGGGAGGGCACCGGGGATGACGACCGTTCTGAATTTTTCGAAAAAGGTCGCATGGAAGATCTCCGCAACCTCAATCCACCGTTTCTGGACGCGCTCCACGCCATCGACCGTGTTTATCAGGATCGGGAAAAACGCTCCCAAAGCAATGATAAAGAGGATTGACTTGAAACCGATTCCGAACCACGCAATGGCAAACGGCATCCAGGCAATCGGGGGAACCGGGCGGAGGATCTGGATGACCGGGTTGAGATAGGCCCGGACCTCGGCCGACCAGCCTATAAGAAGGCCAAGGGGGATGGCAAGTGCCGCGGCACAGAAAAAGCCGGTCAGGACTTCCCTGAGGCTCACGAGCATATTTGCCAAAAGGCTCTGGCCGCCGAGGATTGGGACAACCGGGGAGAGGAGCACCCCTCCGATCTCACCAATCTCCGGGAGGATGTAGTTGTTCTGGATGACCATCGCCGCCCCCTGCCATGCGACAAGGATGAGAACGATGACCACAAGGCCTTTGCCGTATTCACGCAGTGTTTGTCGTAAAGTCAGTACCATAAAATTTCACCGAGAGATTTTCGTATTCACATGCCTCGCGCACCATGTCCTCAGGGATGGAGCTCTGCACGGTCGCGATCACGACGGGTTTCCCGGCAGCAGAGCGGATTTTTGCCCAGCGGACAAAACCATCCCAGTCGTTACAGGGAGCGGTGTTTGCGACCACGAGGCCCGTGCCGCCCGTGTTAATCGACTGGATAATGGTCGCCGGGTTGCCAAGGCCGATCTGGAGTTCGGCCGGCACGGATCCAAGGTAGGCGCCTTCGAGGGCTTTCTGGCCGATCGTGGTCATGATCCCCCCGCCCGACTGGCCGGGTTCCAGGGTGACGTGGGCCATCGGGGTCCCGTTATAGAGAAGCGTGCAGGCGACCGGCCGGCTGGCTGAGGGGGAATCGGGGACGAGGCAGAAATTGTACCGGTCGCAAAAATACTGCGAGTCCTTGACCATGACATAGAGCGGAGCGTAATTATCGCTTGAAGGGATGTACCCGATGTTGAGGGTCGGGATATTTTCAGGAATCCGCGGGACGGCCGAACCATTTAAGAACGCGAGCCCCCGGAGCACTACGGCCCCGGGGTTGTCGGCATCAGGTGCTACCGCTGCCACACTTTTGACAATGCCGGAATCCGCAGGAACTGCAGTGGCAGTAAAGACCATGTTGTTAAAGGAGCGTTGTTCCACGGCGAGCGGTTCAAGCGATCCCACGGGTGTCAGGATCGGTTCATCCCCAAAGACCCATGCCGCCGTGATCTTCTCGGCACGGGCCGGGTCATCGTTGGTGCGGTTAATGGCTGCCATGGTCAGTGCGGAGAGGAGCGCCGAGATGTCCGGGTACTGTTCGATAGTATCGTTGCGCAGGACGAGGACGTTGATGGCGGCCGCATCCCATTTCCCCGGGGGCGGGAGATCTGACGGGACCGCAACCCGTTTTCCGATACCCGAGAGCTCGGCATTGGAGACCACCGGTTCCCAGACGAGAAACGCATCGATCTGGTGGGTGTTGAGCAGCTGGGGCATTGTTCCTGCCGAGGCGTACAGGAGGTAGACTGACGGGGAAGCACTGGTTGGGGAGGAAAGCCCGGGGACTGTGCCGAAACTTAACAGGATCAGAAGGGAGACGAGGAGGCAACTGGCAATAACAAGAGCGATAATCGGTTGGACTCCCCTCATGATGGCACAACTTTCGGATATGTACGGTCTTCCGGTATTTATGCTGCCGGAAAATGATCACGACAGCCCGGTTTTAGGTTACTATCGCAAAATTTTAAAATTCCCGTTCTGGTTTTCAGTACCGATAAATAGCATAGTCGGCCAATTTTTACAGGCAGAATCATGAAAGTCCCGTCCAGTGAACTAACACGAAGAATGGCCCGGTTCCGGGACCGGATGGACCGCGATCACCCGGACTGGGAGGTCGCGGGGATCACCGGGAAGATCAATCTCTATTATTTCACCGGCACCATCCAGGATGGACTGCTGACTATCCCGAGAGACCGGGACGCGGTCTTCTGGGTCCGGAGAAGCTACGAACGTGCAACCGCGGAATCAGAATTCCCGGATATCCGGCGGATGACGAGTTACCGGGACGCAGCGGCAGTCACCGGGAAAGTGAACAAACCGGTGTACCTGGAACTCGATACGGTCACGCTCGCCCAGTACGGCCGGATGAACAAGCATTTTGCATTTTCCGGCGTTCAGCCGCTTGACGCACAGGTGGCGAAAGTCCGGTCGGTAAAAAGCCCGTACGAATTTTCCCTCATGGAGCGGGCGGGAAAGATCCACCGGCATGTGTTAGAAGACCTCGTGCCGGACCTTCTCTTGGAAGGGATGGACGAGGTCGCGCTTGCCACCGAACTCTATTCGGTCATGGTACGGGAAGGTCACCAGGGGATCATTCGGTTTGGCATGTTCAACGAGATGGTTCTTGGCCAGATCGATTTCGGGACCAGTTCGATCGCTCCCATCTGCGTCGACACCCCCGGGGGGATCTCCGGCCTGCACCCCGCGATCCCCCTCATGGGGAGCCGGGAACGAAAACTCAAGAAAGGCGATCTCGTGGTGATCGATATCGGCTGCGGTGTCGAGGGATACCAGACCGACAAGACCATGACGTACATGTTCGGAAAAGCGATTCCCGATGTGGCGATCCGGGCCCACGAGCGGTGCGTCGCGGTGCAGGACGATGTCGCCTCGCTCCTTGTACCGGGTGCGATCCCCACCGAGATTTATTCAACGGTCATGGGCAGGCTCGAACCGGAATTCCTCGAAAACTTCATGGGCTACGGGCAGAACGCGGTGAAGTTCCTCGGGCACGGGATCGGCCTTGAGATCGATGAAAGCCCGGTCATCTCCAAAGGATTCGACGAGCCGCTCGAAGAGGGCATGGTCTTTGCCATCGAGCCAAAGAAAGGGATTAAGGATGTCGGCCTTGTCGGGATCGAGAACACGTTTGCCGTGACACCGGTCGGCGGCCGGTCCCTGACCGGGAACCACCCCGGGCTGCTGCCGGTCTATTAGGGCGGCCGTGATCCGGCCCGGATAAAAATCCATACCTATTTATCCCGTCTCATGATATCGCTCACCAATGATCGGTATCTCGACCTACTGCCTCATTGAAGAGCCGCTCTCCGATGCGCTGGACCGGCTCTCAGCTCACACCCGGCTTATCGAGGTCATGGACGAGGGCCTCCATTCTGTAACAAGCCCGGAACTTTTCGGGAGTTATTCCGCAGATTTCACGATCCATGCCCCGTTCCACGGCCTCAACATCGCCTGCGTCTTTGAGCCGATCCGCACGGCAAGTGTCGGGGTGATAACCGATTGTTTTGCGGTAGCCGCAGAGATTGGCGCCCCGGTTGTCCTCCACCCGGGGTATTTTGCCTGGGAGAACGAACGGGAGCTTGCCGGCCGGCAGTTCAAAAAATCCCTTCGGGAACTCAACGCCGCCGCCCGCGATCTCTCGGTCACGTTCTCGTTTGAGAACATGGGAGGCATGAATTTTTTCAACCTGCGGACTCCTGACGATCTTGCGATCATTGAAGGTTCAAAATTCACGCTCGATGTCGGGCACGCGAACCTCAACCGGTGCCTGCCGGGATTTCTTGCCACACCCTTTTCCCACCTGCACCTTCACGACAATAACGGAAAACAGGACTCCCACAGTACCGTGGGGGAAGGGAACATCGATTTTCGCCCGGTTATTTCTGCGATGAAACAGAAGAATGCGACCGCAGTTATCGAAGTAAAATCGTTCGACGGGGCCGTGGAGAGTTTACGGATCCTTGAAAGATGGTGAGGGTTTTCGGATTTTACATCACGCGGTCCCATTTTAAATAATTTTATGCCATACCAGCAAAGTATGATCGAATCACTTGTTGAAAAGGTCAGGGGATTCCTGTTCAGTCCCGGTGAAGCATTCCAGAAAGCAAAAGCCGATGAGACAGGAAACGTGTTTACCTATTTTGCCATTCTTGTCGTGATAAACGCAGTCCTATCTGCGATTATCGCTGCCATCTGGACGTCCATGACGCCCCTGTATGCACACGTGCTCGGCGGGGCGGCCGTTCCGATCCTTGTCTTTTTCATCGTGCTTGTTGCAGAGATCATTATCACGCTGGTTTTTGGGGCCTGGCTCCACCTGTGGGTCTATGTTCTGGGCGGACGCAAGGGAATCATGCAGAGCATCAAATCGGTGATTTACGGAAGCACACCGCGCCTTCTCCTTGGGTGGATACCGTTCATCGGCATTATCTTTCTCATCTGGTCGCTCATCCTCTGGATCCTCGGAATCCGCGACCTTCAGGAAATGAGCACCGGCAAAGCGATCCTTGCTGTCGCCATTGCGGTCATCATCCCGCTCATCGTCATCCTGCTCCTCGCAGCATATTTCATGACGTCGTACGTGATGACCTCGGAGACCCTCTCGGCGCCAACCAATTTCCTCTGATCATTTACCACTCTTTTTTTTACAACCAGGCCGGTTCACGCGGTTTAAATAATGCCGATAAGAAATTACACCGTGAACTGAAATGATCGATAACCGTCTCGTGATCATCCCGATCGTGATTCTCGCCGGGCTGGGCCTCATACTTGTCGCAAATATCTATTCTGCTCCCGCCCCGGGAGGGACCGGAGCCCTGCAAAAGACCGCGGTTTCCCTTCAGGATACCCCGACCATTGCCATAAACCAGAGTATCGCCCTGCCGGAGCCGGACCACAGCACCGCTAAAACGCTGGACGATGTCCTTCTAAACCGGCGCTCGGGCCGGCAATACCAGAACTCCGCACTCACGCTCCCACAGGTATCAAAAATACTCTGGGCCGGGCAGGGAATAACCAATAAAACAACCGGGAAGCGAACCGCACCCTCCGCGATGGCCACTTATCCGCTGACCCTGTACCTTGCAGCACACAACATCACTGGACTTCCGCAGGGTGTGTATGCGTACCAGCCAGCCGGCCACTCGCTTGTCATGTACGAAGATGGGGCGGGGATGTCGGCACTTTTGCAGGCAGAAGGTCAGAATTCTGCACTCACTGCTCCGGCAACAATCTTCATCGTCGCAAATTACACGCCGTTTGCACAGTTCGGCAACGACATGGCCCTCCAGAGCACGAGCATTGAAGCAGGGCACGTAGCCCAGAATGTCCTCTTAATGGCAACCGAACTAAATCTCGGCGGCGTTCCTATGACCGGGTATAATGCGACCAGTGTGGAAAACGCCCTCTCCCTTGACAAAAACCACCATGCGATCTACACCATCGCGTTCGGGGTCTCCCAATAATTTTTAGTGATCTTTCCCGTTTTTGATTTTTTATTTGCAGGAACGGATTCCCCGGGTCCAGTACTTCTCTATTTTTACGTTGAAAGAACAACCGCCGAAAATTCGTATGAGCCAGATCTGGAAGCGGGAGTACCCTTTTTTTGGCAGCCGCCACCCTCCTTTATGCCAGGAGGGGGTACCCCTCATTTAGGTGACACCCCCCACACCCGGGCCACAAGAGGGGGGTGGGGGTATCATGCTATTAAAAAATCGGTCGGGGGTCAGGGTACCTCTCATTTTTGGGAGCGGGGGGTACACCTTTGCAAGAAAAGAGGCCCCTACCCCCCCAAGCCATCGGCCGGCAAAATATACCTTCAGACGATAACTCCACGCGAATCACAGGTTTTGGAAATGCAGGAATGGGGGGTAGGCCCCCTCTTATGCCCGGACAGGTGGGTGGGGGTATCGTGCTTTTAAAAAATTGGTCGGGGGTCAGGGTACCTCCCGGTTTTGGGAACGGGGGGTGCCACCCCGGGCTGGTTGAGGTGGGTACCCCCAATGGACCGGGAATCGATTCGGCAAGTCCTATTAAAAAATTCTGATGTTTGCAAAGGAAAATTTAGAGAAGTACTGGGGTCAGGAATAAATTACCTGCGATTTTCCGGTCACACCCGCTTTTTCTTTTGATGTGGCGGGGGGAAGGAGAATTCTTCCCCATCGATAAACCGTCTCCAGTTGAGTTGGGTCATCAGTTTCATCTGGAAGATCGTACCCTTGTTCCTCGTATTGAGAACCGAAACCGATCCTGATACAAACGGCGGGATCATGAGAATCTCCTCGTCATCGACGAGCAGTTCAAGGGTATTTGCAAAATTCATGAATTTATTGGCTTTTGCAAATTCCGGGGGCGCAAATGGTGGAGGGACCATAAATTTTTCCGAGGATACAACATGGAGGTCTGCATTTTTTCCCGGGAATAGTTCATGCAGTTTTCTCTCAATGTCCGGTGAATCTGAGATCACGATAAGCCGCAACGAAACATTCCCGATGTTACAACGCTCAATACATGGAAGGTACCGCTCACCAATCATGCAGGTGATCTGGCTTTTTGCCTTCCTGAAAAGATCACGGATTTTGTACCCGATATTTGCATCACCGTAGATTGTCCACAGAGCGTCTTCCTTATCGGTCGGCACCTTCTCTGTTTCCAGTTTTTTTAAGCCCTCCAGTGCCAGGTGTGCGGCCCGCTTGTGATTCCCCATCAGGAGATCAATGGCCATTTCCGGGGAGACCGCACTGTACCGTGCCGGCTTGGACACTCTTTTTACGGCAAGCCCCATTTCCGCCAGATGATCCAGGGACTCGTACACGCTTGGCTTTGAGATGGAGAGAAAACCCACGAGATCTTTTGCTTCTGCATTATCGTACAATACCAGCGCGGCGTATACGCTCGCCTCGTAATTGGATAAACCGAGATCATTGAGCGATTTGACAAGAGACGCAGAAATGCCCACCATCTATCTAATGGTGATCGTTGAGTTGTTAAAAATTTTACTGCTTTTACAGAAACATTATTAACAATGTAAGGTAGACCTAACAAAGCAAGTTGTAAAAAATTTTACTACAAGTTTGAGGAAAAGCAAATGTTTGGAATAACACAACTTCGGAAAGACCCGGGTATCCGGGATCTGACAACACACAACAGATTGTCGCATCTGGGATCCGGGAAACAAATTTCCCCCCGCCGATCCGCGTTCGGAGCGTTCCTGCTCCTTATCGTAGCCATAGGATTTCTGGTACTTCCTGCAGGTGCCTACACTACACCCGACTCCCTTGTAGCTGCGGGCAAGGTCTACGTATCCAGTTATACGATCGATCCGGCCGTCCTCTTTTCCGGCGATACCGCCACAGCGACATTTTCTGTCACCAATGGCAACTCGAACTCCGGGAATACAACCACGCAGGGCATTGTAGTCAACCATGCGACATTCGGGGATAATAATATCCGGCTCGTGAGCGGGACATACGACACATCCTCAAATGTCGGGCCTCTCCAGATCCGGACATACGTGTTCTCCGTTGCAACCGACGAGTCTGACGGAACCTATTACCCGACGTTCTCGTTAGACCTGCGGGATGCCGACAGCCTGTTTTATCGTACCCCGGTCAAAGTGGACAATACCCCCCTTATGATGAGTGTTATAAGCAAGCCGGACACGTTCACTCAAGGGAAGAAGGAATCGGTAACCGTGCAGATAGCCAATCCCCGGCAAAATGATGTGAAAAATGTCATTCTTGAAGTAACTGGTAACGGGACAACGATAACGCCTTCAACGCAGTATCTCGGTGCGCTCAGCGCAAACTCCGCCACAAATGTGACGTTTTCTGTTACCCCGGATACGGAATCAGTTCCGACCATGACGGTGAAATATGACAACGGGGACAACCACCACTCGATCACCCAGTCACTACCGATAACGTTCGGGACCGACAAGAAGCAGGCAGCCCCCGAGATCAGTAATATTGTAGTGAAACTTAACGATGGGGTCTATCACGTTACCGGAGATGTGACAAACGCCGGCCTTACAACTGCAAACGGTGTGACGGTAAATGCCCTGTCTCCGGCCGTACCTCAGGACCCGTACAAAACCTACGTGATCGGTGCCTTAAAGCCTGACGATTTCGGCAGTTTCGAAGTAACCTTCGCCGCCAGCGGAGAGACCAGTATTCCGCTTCAGGCATCCTACAAGGATTCCGACGGGAACCTCCTCTCATCCGGGCAGATGGTGAGCCTGAGCCAAGCCACAGAAACCGATTCAAAGAACCAGCAGGGGGGCACATCGTTTGTCATCCCGGGCATCATCATCCTGATTGTGCTGGGAGCCGGCGGTTGGTATGTTTACACTAAAAAGATCAGGAAACAGTGAGGCCACATCATGGCACCGGTCATCCAGTTTAAGGATGTCGTAAAGATCTACCCGCTCAAGTCCGGGGATGTGATGGCACTCGATCACATCTCCTTTGAGATGGAGCGTGGGGAGTTTATCTCGATCATGGGGCCGTCAGGTTCGGGCAAATCAACACTCCTGAACATGATGGGCTGCCTTGATATGCCCACGAGAGGGGATATCTTTATCAGCGGGATTGGTGTCCGTGCGATGAGCGATGTCGAACTCACCAACCTGCGGCGGGACCGAATCGGGTTTATCTTCCAGTACTTCAACCTCTTCCCGCTCCTAAACATCATCGAGAACGTCAGTTTCCCCCAGATGCTCAAAAGCCAGAAACAGGTAGATGAGAAAAAGGCGATCGAAGTACTCCGGGCCGTCCAGCTTGATGAGGCACTCTATACTCATACTCCCCTTGAACTCTCGGGCGGCCAGCAGCAGCGGGTTGCAATCGCACGGTCGCTGATTAACGATCCCGACATCCTGCTCTGCGATGAGCCGACAGGCAATCTCGATTCAAAGACAGGGGCAAGCATCCTGGAGCTCATGACAGAACTGCACAGGAAAGGATCGACGATTATCGTGGTTACCCACGATCCCCATGTCGCGGAGTACACTGAACGGACGATCCGGATCGTTGATGGGAGAATCGCATCATGAGCGGGATATTCTGGGAGATCTCAAAGCGGAACATCCGGATCCACATGCTGCGCTCGAGCCTCGCCATGCTCGGGATCATCATCGGCGTCGTCGCCATAGCGTCCATGGGAATTCTCGGAAACAGCATGACACAGTCTATCAGTTCGAGTCTGTCCTCGGTCGGGGACAGCGTGATTGTCACACCCTACGCTGGCAGCGGCGGCATGGGACCGGGAGGCGGTGGAGGTGGCGGATCATCATCCGATCTGTATCTGACCGATCAGAACTACCAGAAGATCAAACGGGCAGTTGCCCCGAACGTGGCGATTCCGGTAATGTCAAAATCCGCCCACATGAAAGTGGGGGTGGGCAGTGATGATATCGTTGCGACCATGTACGGTCTGCCCCAGGATGATACAAAAGACCTGCTCCCGGATCTTGAAGCCGGGGATTACCCAAGCGGAAACTCGGCCTGCCTTGTTGGATCGACGTTTGCAAAGGACCATAATGTCAAAGTGGGGTCGCGGATCACCATAGGGCAGGACGGAGAGTACGGTACGCTCAGGGTGTCCGGCATCATCAAGGAACGGGGCATGAGTTTCGACATCAGCACCGACAGCGCCCTTGTGGCAACCAAGGACTGGTTCAAGACGGCCTTCGGCACGACCGATGACGAGCTAAACGAGGTCATCGTCAAGGTCAGCGATGGCGATACTGCCGATGTCAAGACCACCATTGAAAAGCAGCTCAACCGGAATACCAAGGATAAAACCGTTTCCGTAACCGACAGCAAGGCAACGCTCTCATCCATCTACGAGACGTTTGGGACGGTAACAACATTCGTGACTGCGATCGGCGGGATCTCAATGCTTGTTGCCGGGGTCTCCATCTTCAACATCATGATGATGTCCGTAAATGAGCGGATAAAAGAGATCGGGATCATGCGGAGCATCGGCACCCAGAAAAAAGAGGTGATGAATATGTTCATCTACGAGGCAGCGATCATCGGTGTGACCGGGAGCCTGATCGGAGGGGTCCTCAGTTTCCTTGGAGGGTATGCGGTGAGTGCCCTGATGCTCGGAACCACGGAGTATCTCTTCACCATAGCAAGCCTGGAATCCGTGGTCGAGGGCGTTGGGTTTGGGATCTTAATCTGTATTGCCTGTGGGGTATACCCCGCGTGGCAGGCAGCAAACCTCAACCCGATCGATGCGTTGCGGCATGAATGAGGAGGAATAAATGCGTATTCCATTTTTTCAGCCAAAGAAAAAAGATCCCGTAACCGGGTGTAGTACGGACTCGACAGAAGGCGTCGAGATCCTGACCGGCAATCCGAAAAAAGCGATCATCAGCCTGTCAACACCGCTAATCATCGCCATGCTCCTGATGTCCAGTTACAACGTGGTAAACGCTATCTGGGTCGCAGGGCTTGGCTCCGATGCTCTTGCAGCTGTCGGGTTCATAAGCCCCATGTTTATGATCCTTCTCGGCCTGGGCACGGGTATAGGGGCAGGTGCAACTTCGGCGATTGCCCGGAAAATCGGTGCCGGCGATCGGAATGGTGCGAGTAACACGGCCCTTCACGGGATTGTTATTGCGGTCATTATTTCCCTCGTCCTCACGATCCCGCTTGTCGTTTTTGCAAAGCCTATCGCGATCCTGTTTGGCGCCGGGACAACAGCGGGTCTTGCTACATCGTACGGGCAGGTCATTTTCGGCGGCACGTTTTTTATTATCTTTGTCAATGCCGCATATGGGATCCTGCGGGCGGAGGGCGATGCCAAGAGAACCATGTACGCCATGGTGGCAGCGTCCATCCTGAATATTATCCTCGACCCGATCCTAATCTATGGCTTGGGCCTCGGAGTCGCCGGGGCGGCCTGGGGGACGGTCATCTCCCTTGCAGCAGTAACCGCGGTGCTCCTGTACTGGTTCTTTGTCAAAAAAGACCTGTTCGTCTGCCTCTCGTGGCGGATCTTTGCACCGTGCCGGAGTGAGGCACAGGATATCCTGACCGTCGGGATTCCGGCCAGTGTCGAGTATCTTGCGATGTCGATCTTAAATATTATTCTTAACCTGATGCTGGTTCTCGTAGCAAACACCGATTCGGTCGCCGTCTTTTCGGTGGGCTTTCGGGTCGTATCGTTTGGGATCGTCCCGGTCGTTGCAACCGGGACCGTGGTCGTATCGGTAGTCGGTGCAGCGTACGGGGCCCGGCATATTGACCGGATCCGGGAAACTCACCGGTTTGCGATCCTGTTCGGGATCCTGATTGCACTCTGCGTGAGCACGATCACCTGGGTGTTTGCCAATCAGATCGCCGCGATATTCTCGTATTCTCAGGAGGGGGCGCATCTCTATCCGACAATTGCCGCATTCATCCAGGTGATGTGCCTGTTTTATCCCTTTGTGCCGTTGGGGCTTATCTCGTCTTCAGTCCTTCAGGGTGTGGGAAAAGGGCCAACCTCGCTGTTCCTGACTATCATGCGAAGCCTGGTTTTTGCCGTTCTCTTTGCATACCTGTTCACGTTTATCTTTGGTATGGGAGAGACCGGAATCTGGTGGGGCATAGTGGCTGGGGAAATAGTCGGGGGGTTGTTTGCCTTTTTCTGGGTGTGGATATACCTGTCAAAACTGGAGGTCCAGAAACCGGGGGGTGACCAGCATGTATCAGAGTAACCACTGGTTTATCATCACCTCTGATGAAATCAGCGAAATACGCAGGCATCTGCAGGTTCTTGAAGAAGGGGGATCCCAAAAATGCCGAGACAGCGCCCGAGTCATTGCCAAAATCCTCAACACGGTTGGACAGCGCCTAGCATGACCGGGTAATGGGAGAGCAATGAGATGGAGGAAAATTACGATAAAGTGCTAGGTGAATGCCAGTATGGAACTTAGAGAAATTACCTATTTCACAGAAGATGATGAAACCGTAATAGATCTTCTCGTAGAACTTGGAGTCAAGAGATCCTTTTCCAAAGTACTTGTGTACCTGCTATCAAAACCGGAATCCACAATACGAGATATTGAGAGAGGGGCAAATCTCCGCCAACCTGAAGTCAGTCTTGCGACTACATACCTGCTCAACAGAAACTGGATATCCTGCCGAGCAGCACAAGGTGGGGTAAAAGGGCGGCCGGTGAAGAGATTCCGGCCCGCAAAGCCATTTGCGGAGATTCTCGCGGACATTAAAGAACAGAAAATGGAGGAGGTCCGTGCCATGATGCTGAACGTGAGGATGCTGCAGGCCCATGCTCGTGATTGTGGCATTCTGAAGCCATATTAGTTCCGTGATGTAAGGGATCCTCTCCGAAATAGATGGAGAAGAATTCTAACCTCTAAAATACCGGAACAGGAGATCCCCTCAGTGCTATAAATCGCCGGGGTGGTTTGTGTGTGATTTATTGAGTGAACGATGCCAAGACCCGAGACGATCCAGAAGACGCCATACCCAGAGAACATTTCCATGCCAGCGAGGTCGGCCGGACTGCAAACAGCCCTGCTCGTTGCGGAGGATCTAATGCCACCGTACCCCAGTGCCCCACCCGCACTGGACCGAGATTCACCGATCCTCATTGCCGTCATTAATCATGCCATGCAGATTATATTCACCGTCGCATCAGGCACTCGCATTCGCATACAGGATCTGCCTTTTACCGTTGGGTATCCGGGGACGAAATTTTCCAGGATCTGATGAGATGCTGCGGGATTACACAGCAGGATAAAAATGGAATTCAGGAACGTCATACCCGGGAACAATCGCCGGTACATGGCGATGGTCCCTATAAGGAGGTAGTGAAGCCTTACCGGAATACCGGTGAGGCAGGAGCGGGCAAATGTACAATGGCAATCTCCTTGTACTTTTGCGCCCTCCCTTCCGTTGAGGACACGCCGGGGGTAATTCCTTGCTGGTATGATCAGCCAGAAGTACCCTCTCCCCCTCTGTCGTTCCGGCCCCGGGGACGAAATTCCTGAATCCCCCCAATCCGTGGCATATACGACCCGGTAAAACGATTTGCATCTCTATCTCATTACATAACCGGCCCCGTCACGGTATTTTTTCGGTTCTGCTAAAGGCATAGTGATTACTAGACTTGTGGCGACCCCGAATGTATTTCGAATGGCGCTCTCCTCTCTAAGACCTTTTTTAAGCTCCGGGTAAAACATTAGTGGAACTATATGCAGAAGGAAACTGCAGATCAGAGGATGCGCGAATGTTCTTATATAACCGCTTTGTAAATGGCCATGGAATCCGGGATATATTGTTTGAAAGGAAGCAGGGTGTTTTGGGAAAAGGGGCACGGTGTATGCCCCGCAGCACCCGAACCGGTTTTGTACTATTCATGTTCCTTCTTGTGGCATTCGGAGCGCTCGTCCTTCCGGTGAGTGGTTACACAACATCGGATTCAATTACCTCTGCAGGCAGGGTGTATGTATCCAGTTATACCATCGACCCCGCAGTCCTCTTTACCGGAGATACTGCAACCGCGACCTTTGCAATCACCAATGGCAATTCAAATACCGGCAATACCACAACTTCAGAGGGTATTATGGTCAACCATGCGACATTTGGTGACAATGACATCGCTCTCACCAGCGGCACGTACGATTCCTCGTCCAATATCGGCCCGCTCCAGACCCGGACGTATGTATTCAATGTTATGACCAATGAGCTGGATGGTACGTATTACCCGACGTTCTCTCTTAATTTCCGGGATGCGGACAGCCTGTATTACCGTACGCCGGTAAAAGTGGACAATACGCCCCTTATGCTAAGTGTCATCAGTAAACCGGACACTTTTACTAAAGGGAAGAAAGATACAATCGTTGTCCAGATAGCCAACCCTCGTCAGAATGTAGTGAAAAATGTTATTCTTGAGGTTACTGGTAACGGGACAACGATAACGCCTTCAACGCAGTACCTTGGCCAGCTCGGCGCCAATTCCGCCATAAATACAACGCTTTCTGTTACCCCGGATATGGAATCCATCCTGACCATGATGGTGAAATATGACAATGGGGATAACCACCACTCAATTGCCCGGTCATTACCGGTAACATTTGGAACCGATAAGAAACAGGCAACTCCCAGGGTCACCAATGTTGTGGTGAAACTCACCGGAGGGGTCTATCACGTAACAGGTGATGTGACAAACGCCGGCCTCACGACCGCAAATGGCGTGACGGTTACGGCATTATCCCCGGCGATTCCCCAGGATCCGTACCGATCCTACGTGATCGGTGCGCTCAAGCCAGATGATTTCGGTAGTTTTGAAGTAACCTTTACGGCAGCAAACAACACGGTTAGCGTACCGATCCAGGTATCTTTCAAGGACTCAGACGGGAATGTCATCTCCACCCTGCAGGATGTCGGCATTTCCGGTGCAATGGCCGACACTGCGAACCAGCCGGGGAACCCGCTGCTCTTCCCGGGGATTATCATCATCGTCATTCTTGCAGCCGGCGGCTGGTACTACTACACCAAACGGATCAAAAAACAGTGAGGCTGGAAGCCATGGTTCCGGCTATCCAGTTTAAGGACGTGGTGAAAGTCTACCCGCTCAAGGCAGGGGATGTGACCGCACTCGATCACATCTCTTTTGAAGTGGAGCACGGGGAGTTCATCGCGATCATGGGGCCGTCAGGTTCGGGCAAATCCACCCTCCTGAACATGATGGGCTGCCTTGACACGCCGACCACCGGGGATATTTTTATCAGCGGGATCGGTGTCCGGTCCATGAGCGATACCGAGCTCACGAACCTGCGAAGGGACCGTATCGGGTTCATCTTCCAGTACTTCAACCTTTTTCCCCTCTTGAACATCATCGAGAACGTCAGTTTTCCCCAGATGCTCAAAAGCCAGAAACGGGTCGATGAGAAAAAAGCAGTCGAAGTGCTCCGGGCCGTCCAGCTCGAAGAACGGCTCTATACCCACACCCCGCTTGAACTCTCGGGCGGCCAGCAGCAGCGGGTCGCAATCGCCCGGGCACTCATAAACGATCCCGACATCCTGCTCTGCGATGAGCCGACCGGCAACCTCGACTCAAAGACCGGGGCAAGTATTCTGGATCTCATGACCGAGCTCAACCGGAAGGGATCGACGATCATTATAGTCACGCACGATCCCCGTGTCGCGGAGTACACCGACCGGACGATACGGATCGTTGACGGGAGAATTGCAGAATGACCGGGATATTCTGGGAGATCTCAAAAAGGAACATCCGGATCCATATGCTCCGGTCGAGCCTTGCGATGCTTGGGATCATCATCGGCGTCGTTGCTATTGCATCCATGGGGATCCTGGGAAACACCATCGTGCAGGAGGTTTCCTCCAGTCTTTCCTCGGTGGGAGACAGCGTGATTGTTACCCCGTACGCCGGTGGTGGCGGCATGGGCCCTGGCGGTGGTGGCGGGGGGAGCTCGGCCAACCTGTACCTGACGGACCAGAACTACCAGCAGATCAAACGTGCGGTCGCCCCAAACGTGGCAATTCCCATCATGTCGACATCGGCGCACATGAAAGTCGGGGTGGGTAGCGACGACATCGTGGCGACTATTTACGGCCTTCCTACGGATGATACCAAGAAACTCCTCCCTGATCTTGAGGCCGGCGATTATACCAACGGGAACTCCGGCTGCCTTGTCGGGACGACGTTTGCAAAGGACCATAATCTCAAGGTCGGATCCCGGATCTCTATCGGCAAGGACGGTGAGTACGGGACGCTCCGGGTCACCGGTATCATCAAGGAACGGGGGATGAGTTTTGATATCAGCACCGACAACGCGGTTGTGGCAACCAAGGACTGGTTCAAGACCTCCTTCGACAGGAGCGACGACGAATTAAATGAGGTTGTCGTCAAGGTGACTGATGGCGATACCGCCGATGTCAAGACTACCATCGAAAAACAGCTCAACCGGAATACCAAGAACAAAACGGTGAGCGTGATCGACAGCAAGGCGACGCTTGCTTCCATATTTGAGACGTTCGGCATGGTTACGACCTTTGTCACGGCCATTGGCGGGATCTCGATGATCGTTGCCGGGGTCTCCATCTTTAACATCATGATGATGTCCGTGAATGAACGGATTAAAGAGATCGGGATCATGAGAAGTATCGGTACCCAGAAAAAGGAGGTGATGAGCATGTTCATCTTCGAAGCAACCATTATCGGTGTTGTCGGGAGCGTGATCGGAGGGATTCTCAGTCTTGTTGCCGGGTACGCAATAAGCTCCCTCATGTTCAAGACTACCGAGTATCTCTTCACCGTGGCGAGCATGCTATCGGTTGCTGAAGGAGTAGGATTTGGTATTGTCATCTGTATTGCCTGCGGGATATACCCCGCGTGGCAGGCGGCAAACCTTAACCCGATCGATGCACTCCGGCACGAATAAGAGAGAGCTCAACATTTTTTATTTGCCGGAATCCGGTTGACTATCTTTTAAGTCAGGGGACCGGTACGTACCGGCTTTGTGCAGACAAAAACCGGTGTTATTCCGGTTTTCTTCCCCGCACGAGCCAGCCGGTGTACCCGGATGTGAACGTGCCCGCTTCGGCCTGGCATGAGAGATCGTTGTTGATCGCGGCAATGTCGCTATCGCCGAAAATACCGGCCTGTTTCATCCGGCCGAGCAGGGCCGGGATATCGAAAACTTTCTCCGCGAGGAAGAGATCGGTGAGCGTGAGTGTCTTTGGCTCCGCACAAATATCGGAGAGCCCGGCGTCCCGGAAGATGCCGGCCAGATCTTTTCCTATCCGGCCCGATGCGAAGCTGTCGCTCCAGAACCGGGTGAGCCGGGCCGATACATCCGTGTTGTTCGTCCCAATGGAGAGCGTGTCCCAGTCGTTGTCGAATGCGACGAGCGTCCCACCGGGTTCAAGCACCCGGACGAGTTCCCGGATCGCCCGCCCGGGGTCAGGGATGTGCTGGAGGACCCGGTCGATCCGGCAGGCTGAAAACATACCGCTCCTGCAGGGGATATTCGTGAGATCGCCCCGGACGAGGCTGCACCGGTCCCGGTAAGCCATCGTCCGTTGCGCTGCGGTGGAAAGAAGGGTGGCACTCGCATCAAGCCCGGTAATCCGGGCAGCGGGCGGCAGGAGTTGGGCGAGGGCACCGAGATCGTTACCCGCCCCGCAGCCGGCATCGAGCACGTGGGCCGGTTCTGTCCCGGCAATGATCCGGAAACTTTCATTTTTTATGTCGCGGAAGAACGGAATATCGGCGAGCAGGTCGAGGCAGTTTGTGCAGGCCGTGGTGTCGCCAGACCGGTCCACGTCGCGGAAGCCGGTCGCGAGATACTGCTGTGGGGATTTGCCGGGAACGGTCATACAGGGCCTCTGGAATTTGCAGGGTTTAGCGGAGGAGGTTGAAAGGATTGAGACTGGTGGAGCCTTGGACACCTCTGAAACGGCGGTGCCGGCAAAAGCCGGCAGGTCCGAACGGTGCTCCCCTTCACCCGCCATGAGTCCCGGGGAGATCATCCGGGGGAACCGACCGCTTCTCCCACATCCGGTCCGTGAAGATCACGATAACCGCCCAGGCAAGCAGGAGGAGATCAAAGATCCGGGGCGCCCAGCCGGTCTGTGCCGGCAGGATCTGGGAGAAGGAGTCCATGGATGCATGGAAGAGCACTGCAATGAGGAGGTTTCCCCCGGACCGGTTGTAGATCCAGGTAACGACGAGGACGCCCGGGATGAAATCGACCAGCCGCAGGATGATCGCGGTCGTATCAAACGCATAGAACCCGGTGAAATAGAGCGGGATGTGCCAGACCTGCCAGAGGAACCCGAGGATGATGCTTGCGACGATCGGGTTGTACAGGATCTGGAGCCGGGGGAGGGCAAAGCCCCGCCAGCCCGGTTCTTCCTGGAGCGGCCCGCCCAGAAGGAAGATCGTGGCAAAGAGGATGAGCGCTGACAAGGGTTCGATGGCGAGGAGTCCCGCAGCGTACGACGAGAGCGGCTGGCCGGAGATCAGGAGATCGAGAACGCTGCTTGCCATGACAAGGACCGGCCAGGCAAACAGCGCGATGGCAAACCAGACCGGGTGGACTCTCCACCGGCCAAACGAGGCCATGAGATTTTGCACCCCGGACCTTCCCGCAAAGAGGCTGGAGATGACAAACGCCGAGAGGAACGAAAGGACCGCACAGAGAAGAAGGAAGGCCGGATCGGCCGGGTTGCCTTTGAGGCCGGGCCAGTACACCGCAAACGGGAGGATGACGCAGAAAAGAATTGCGCAGATTCCCCACCGTTTCAACGGAGATCTCCCGGTCGGCTCCGGGCGCAGGAAACCTGAAAGGGCAATGGCGGCCGCAGCCGGCCCGAACGCTCCGATGACCCCGACAAGCATGACATAGGTTGGGTTCTTTACGGCCGCAGGAGTCGGGATCGCCCAGATAATCCATGAGATGCCAAACGCGAGAATAAAAAATGCCGTGATCGGATGACGACGGATCTGGTCGGACAGGATATTTGTCATGCGTATTCTGAATAATTCTTCTTCGGTATCCGATTTAGGTTTGTCTTTTTGAGATTTTCATGAGCCGTAAAATGGCCGGGTGTTCACCGTGGGGGAGGGGTCAGTGGGGGAATTTTGGTTTTTGTGAAAACCGGGGCAAAGCAATATTTCTGTCGTAATTTTCTCAGTTCACCCTTTTGTTCAGGCTAAAATAAACAAAGTGTACCCATCTGACCCCCCCTCCCTCCTTTCGCATTTTTCGGGAAAAATGTCTGTATTTAACGTGACATATTGAGGATATTTGTGGCTGAATGGTGTGAAGGGGGTCGGGTGGGTACATTATGTGGAACAGGATATTGACCGCTTGAGCAAGGGGATATATGGAACTTTTGAAAATTTTCTCCTACCTGCAATACAGTATCAAAAAAAAGGTGAATCGAATTTGCCTTTTTTAAGTAATTGATGAAAAACCCCGGGTGGTGTTTCATGCCTTGTTACGGGTTGTCGGATAGACCCCGGAGTTTGGCCTCAATATGCGGTGAGATCTGGTAACACCCGGGGGTGGATAACGAACCCGTTTCCCGGTTGATCGCTATTTCTAAATCATCTTCCGAGATCCCATGTTTATCAGGGTCTATTATTTCGTGGAAGAATAGTTTTCCTGCAGCGGGCACGATCCGGCACAGGAATCGTATGTCATTCTCCGCACGAATATAATAGTAGGATGATCCGATGAGCGAGCGGTGGTACTCCTGCAACTGCTCAAGGAGTTCATCGTATTCCGGAACCGACATATCCGGCTTGATGTACCGCGGTAATGGTTCCATACCGCGAATTTTTTTTACTTTCGGCATATTCCCCTCCCCCCATTTCCTGCATCCCCAACCCGTATCTTCCGGATACGGTTGAGGTACGAAGGAAATATACTTCCAACGTTAATATAACTTTTGACAATAATATGACCTGTCGAATGTGAAATTTACCATTTTCTATTTGCAGATGACCATATGCAATTTTGAAAAATTGCGAGAGTTCCCCCATCTGGTGCAGGTCGTTTGATCACTTTTTGAGGGGCCTTGCAAAACCTCATTTTCCCAAAGCTTCACCGGAAAAAACCGGGTGAAAAAATCAGGGGGAGGACCGGATAAAGGTGCCGTTTCGTCCTGGCAGGTCGAACTGGGAGAACCTGACGTTTGTTACCGTCCCGTCTTTTCCGACCGTGAAAATCACACCGGTATTTGACGTTATATCCCGGAATGTGTCCCCGTTATAGGGAACGAGGATTATCGGGGTCGTGCTCTTACCGGCGTACGCCAGGAGTCCTGTGGAATTCGTGTCGATCCTGACCGTCCCGATATAGTCCTGCGTGTACGAACCGCTGTAGGTGGCAGGGGACCGGGCCGGCTTTGCATTGGCCGGTGCAGCCGGGAGTTCCGTAGTGGGGCTCATGGTCGAGGCCCCGGGCTGGAGCGCCGCAAGGATCTGCGGCTCGATCACGGCGTACCAGTCATTCCGGACTGCGCCCGTGGAATACAGGTCGTCCCATCCGTGGAGCAGCGCCTTGTTGAGGCTGTATCCCCCGGGGAACCCGTTTGAGAGAATGATAACTTCCATCTTCTCGTTCGGGTAGAGTATGAGATCGGTCGAGGCGCCGGTCTCAAACTCGCCGTCATGCCAGACTCTCGTCCCGCTGTTCTTTGCCGAGACCTGCCACCCGAGGCCGTACCCGGAAACCCCGGTGTTGTCGGAATGTATGACGTTCTGGACCTTGTGGGTTTCTGCGAGAGCCGTGGGGTCGATCAACTGTTTCCCGTCAAGACTGCCATCGTTGAGCTGGAGCCGGGCGTACCGGGTCATGTCGTTGATGGTCGAACTCACGCTGCCGGCGGGACTGTTGACATCATCGTTCATGAGTTCGCTGGCCGTCGCCGTGCCGTTGAAGACCTTGTAGGTGTCCGCGTGGTTTTTTGCCGCGACAAAGTCAGCGAACCGGGCGCTCGTGTTGTTCATGCCGGCCGGGACAAAGACCCGTTCGGTTACGAGGTCTTCCCAGGGCGTTCCCGCCCGGTGTGCAGCCGCGTCGGCAGCGGCAGTAAAGCCGATGTTTGTGTATGCGTAGGAGGAGCGGTAGTCGCCGGTCAGGTTGACGTACCGGAGCCGGCCGAGGATCTCCGACCGGTTGTACCCGAGGTCCTGGAGGTCGTCGCCGGCGTACTCCGGCAGCCCGGTCCGGTGGGAGAGGAGGTCGCGGAAGGTGACATGCTGGCTCACCCACGGGTCAGAGAGCCGGAAGTCCGGAGTGATGGTTGCAACCTTCGTATCCCACGAGAGTTCGCCGTCGCCGACCATGGATGCGATCGTGGCGGTGGTAAAGGATTTCGAGATGGACGCGAGCTGGAACCGGGTGTCGGGCGTGACCGGTTCTTTGGTCGTGGTGTTTGTTACCCCGAAGCACCGCATGTAGACAACAGAATCATTCTGTACGATGGCGACTGCCATCCCCGGGACGCCGCTCCGGTTGAAGGTCTGTTCCGCGTAGGTATGGAACTGCGGAATGAGGGCGGTTACATTTTGTGGACCGGTTGTTCCGGAAAGCGTTGTCCCGTTTTGTACTGCTGCGGTCTTTTCTGGTGAGGATGTCGTGCAGCCGGAAACGAGGAGTATGCAGAAAAGCCCGGCGATGAGGAGGTGTGTTGCGGGTTTTGTGAGAATGGTATCAGATCTCCCTTGTGTCAGGTATCGTTATTTTCCCGGCGGGATTTTAGTGTTGTGATTTGGAACCGATGATACGTGGATAGGGGAACGGGAGTCAATCCTAAAAAAGAGCGAGGGTTCCCACCACCTGATGGGGGTCGCTCGGCCTTCTTGTCGGGGCCTCTGCCCGGGCAAGGGAGGTGAAAATCTTATTTTTATTCGTGTTTGGGTACATCAGAGATGAATTATTTTGATATCACGAAAATGTCGCTGGATGTATTCCGCCAGTAGTCTCCGATGACACTGATCCGGGTGTTCTTCACTGCAAAGAAGACATGCACCGTCAAGATTCACAGGCTCCAGTGTTTCACTAATTTTTCTTTTTTCCAGCAAAGCAAGATATTTATCTTGGTATTCAGTCCAGGAAATCTCTCCCTTCTGATATTGTTTTAAGATATCCTCTGTGGGCGCATACATGAGAATATGTACATAGGAAATTCCTGCAATTTCATGAAGGAAGTACTGCAAATCCTCCCCTTTACTAAATCCTGCCAGTTGGGATTTATTATTTAACCGGATATCAATTACTTTTTTAACGTTATTCTTTTTTAAAATTTCAAAAAACTGTTTTGCCGTTTTTTTTGTAAATCCGATAGTATACAGGATCACGTATATCACACATTCAGGGTCTGGTTTTCAAGTCGTTTGTGTGGTGTCCGGGCCTCTTTATTCACTGAATACCCAACATCCTGATTTCTGAGTTCATACAGTTTTTCTGTTGGAACATTCCCATACTTTTGCAGTAATTTTTGTTCAAGATCTCCATTTGAAATCGTATCGCCACTTGCAAGGATATGATCGATTTCCACCTTTTTTTGAGCCAGACTGTGGGATACCAGTAAAAAGCGGTGACAATCCAAAGGATCTTTTTCTGTGCACATTATGGCCACAGATTTACCCATCAGTATTAATTTAAATAAATCTTCCAGGCCCTGCTGGAATTTTGTAGTTTTTCTGACTTTATTGTAATCAACCACACCGTTTTTGAAAAATAACGTGCGATCCTCGTAACGCCCCCCCAGTTTATCCCCCATATAGATATACTCAATTTTTTGGGAGGGTGCAAGGTCCGTTGCTTTTGTGAACCCCTCTCCCGCAATGAAGGTTTTCGTGTTTTGGGTAGTAATATCTTCGATTAACTGGTTTTTATTGAATTGCGGCTGGTACTGGCTGAAGGGAGTGCTTCGTACATCGACAAGGGTATCGATGTTATATTTTTTGAGCAGTTGGAAAAAATCCTCTGAAGTATGATTTGAATGCCCGATGGTGTAGCAATGCCATGAAGGTGAAGTGGTCTCTCCAAACCATGATCTCATATCACTGTCCCTCCGGGATTCTGATTATCCCTACAACCAGTTTAAAGTGTGCACCATTTGCTGCATCAAATGAGTGTCCCAGTCCAATTGTTACATACGCAGATTTCATTTTTTCTGTCGCTGGCCTTGCAGTAGGATCCTGAGGGATTTTGATATCCGTAATTTTTAATTTATACCGGATTCCCCCGCACTTAAATCGTAAACTGGGTTTGAACCCTTTCTTTTCATTGAAATAAATTATTTCTGCTTCGTCAGAGTGATAATTAATTTTACGGAAGATCAAAGATTTTTGGATTGGTTGTTTCTTTAAGGTATCCGGCAGTACCCGGTCAAAATGTTCAGCAGGATCATACGGGTGAGTGCCCATCCACTCATAGGGCGTAGTATCCTCAAATTCGTGTAATCTCTCTAACGGAAACTGATTAAGAAGGATCCATTTGTCCCCGGGTTTTCCGGCTGGTAATACTCCGGGCATTTTTCTGTGAAGGGAACGGTATAACATTCCAGCAGGTCCGGGCCCGATTCGCGGTTGCAGAGAAAAAGGAGATCACTTCCCGTAAACGGTTCTGGTTTGTTGTTGATCAAACGGATCCATTCACCGGTATTCAGATCTTTACCCGCAATACAATGTCCATGAAATTTTTTAGAATTCGCTAATATAGCGATATTTCGTGTATACATTGTATTCCTTTAAAAAAAATTTACATCTTAATCTGCGCCAGCGCATCGTACGCCATCTTCCGGAACACCGCCGGATCGAGAGAGGGGTACTGCTCTTTTGCCTTGAGGATGTCCGGGCTCGTGCCGGTGGCAAGTGCATCGACGCGGTCGAGCGTGCGGGCAGCCGTGTCCAGCGTCCAGAGGTCCCGGGTGTCCTTGTCCACGACATTGATCGATTCGACCCGGACGGAAACGAGTGGTGCACTTGCAGGGTCTTTCTGGTAGATAGAGGCTTTCCCGATGACCGCGACAAACGCGGGCGTCTCGATTTTCGCCAGCTGCTGCATCGCCTCAGGCTGGTAACTCCCGGCCATGATAAAGAAGGTCCCGGTCGGGTCGATGACCCGGCCCCGGTAGAAGACGTTCTGCTCTCCCTGCCGGTTCTTCTCGGTCAGCGTGCCGACAATAAAGATCCGGTTGCTGCGCTCGCCTGTCGGGAGAAGCACGAACGTCGGGCTCTTCTCGTCCTCGCCGTCCTTGAACTGGTACCTGCACTCCCGGAGCTCGGCAGCAAAGACTCTCCGCGCCGGTTCGCGCTCGAAACTTCCGTCGCGCCTGCCCATCTCCGGCGGATTTGCGCTCATCATGCACCCCCGGCCCGGTTCAGGAGTTTCGCATGCTCTCCGCTCTCGAACTTCTGCCACTCGCAGGTATTGACCAGCAGCCGGTTCTCGATCTCCCGGCCCTTGCAGTCCACGTACCGGCCGAGCACCTTGTCCCGCATCTGCAAGAAGACCTCGTCCATCCCGAGCGGGTTGTTCTCCGCGATCTCCTTTGCCTGGTCAAGCGTCATTCCCGTCAGGGCCTCGACCACGTCGCGCTTCAACAGCATGTTATGCGTCTTCTCACCGTCATCGAGCCAGCCCTTGAGCCGCAGGTCGTAGACGAAGTTTGGCTGGATCTCGTGGATCGGACAGTAGTTCTGCCGGGAGAGGGCACGGTTGCATCCCTCGACCGGGCAGCGCTTGATGATCCCGGAGCCGGGCGCGATATGCACGATGGCGCCCTTTACCTCTGCGTCGCCGCCGCTTGCGGTCGCGATGTCGCCTTCCTCCTGCATGATCGTCGCGCCTGTGATGTTGAGCGAGAGCCGCTCGTTGAACTCGTCGGCCTGTGCGTAGAAGACGGAGTAGACCGAGCCAACGGCAAGTTTCTCCTTCCCCTGCTCTTTCCAGATGATGAACTTGATCGTCCCGGTCTCGTCACCTAAAAGGCCGGACTGGAGCATGCGGTCGTGCGTGACGTCCCATTCCTGGATCACTTTTGCCCGCACGCTCGCGACGCCGGTCTTAAGATCTTTTACCGGGACCGGTGCCGGGATGAGCGGGTCGGTCTTCTCGATCTCTTTAATGGTGGTGCCCGAGTGCACCTTGAGGTTCGGGACTCCTTTGTACTCGTCCACGACCGCGGATTCGAGCCGGTACCACTTGCCCTCCTCCATCTTCGGCGCGTTACTCTTTGCCCAGACCACAAACCGGATCCCGCCCGATTCGTCCGCGAGAATCCCGCTCTGGGCAATCGCCGGCGATGCGGGTGCGGCAAGAGAGACCACTTTTCCTTCAAGGGTCACCCAGTCACCGGGCTGTGCATCGGCGACCAGTTTCTGTTCATTCGCGCCGCCCGCGCCTCCGGCGCTCCCGCCAAATCCTGTGGCGGGGACAATATTGAATTCCTTCGCGAGTTCGTTTGACACGCTGCGCTCAGCCTCGGCAGGCTGGACGCCGAACTCATCGATGAGCCTGCGCAGCTTGCCCTCGACCTTCTGCCGGTCGATCTCATGCCCTGTTTTTGAAAACTTTCGGGAGATTCTTTCAGTAGCTTCGGAATAATCCATTTCTTACATCTCCAACAATAGGTCCATTGCAACCTGATTTATAGCAGGTACCGTGCGCTGCGAAAGTAAAGAGACTTGCGATTTGTCGCCGCGATGGTGAAGTTTATGACCCTGCACGGGAACTAAGTGTAGTATGGCTGAATTAACCGCAGACTCTACAATTTACGACCTTCTCCAGGCAAAGCCCGAAGCGACCGAGGCACTCTTCAAGTTCGGCATGGGCTGTGTCGGCTGTGCAATCGCCCGTGGCGAGACCATCCGTGAAGCCGCCGAGGCGCACGGCATTCCCCTCCCTGAGCTCTTAAAGGCACTTGGGATCAAGGAATAATTTTTTTCTTCGTTCTCTCATTTTTAAAAATCCAGCCGGGTTTTTTGATTTTTCCGGGGAGCCATTGAGAGGATTCTAACGGATCCGTGGCTTTGATAGCAGGTGGCGTCCTCATAATCATAGGAATCTTCTCATGCAGCGATCCAGATGGATATACTTCGTGATTCTCCTCCTCATTGCAGGAGCCGCAGTCTTTGCCACCGTCCAGTACTTCAGGTGTGCGTACACCCAGGCCTCCGATACCGTAACCTACGCGACGGACACGACGCTTCCCGCACCCCGCTATTACACCGGCATCGACGTCGACACCTTAAAATCCAACGACCACCTCACGGTTCTCCCCCTCAAAAGTTTCCGTCAGCAGGTGACCAATTATACCTGCGGCCCGGTTGCGGCCATGACCGTGCTCTCGTATTACAATAAGCCGGTCCCCAATACCGATGCAGACGAACTGGAGGTCGCACGGCAGATGAACACTTCAGAGAACGGCACTACACCCAAACAGATTGCCACCTGGTTTACGCAGCGGGGATGGAACGCCACATGGGGAACGAATGGATCGTACCAGATGCTCCGCGACAACCTTGATGCCGGCATCCCCACCATGGTCGAATGGATTGACTGGGGGGGCCACTGGGTCGTGGTCGTCGGCTATGATACCCGGGGCACGGACACGATCTGGGACGACGTGATAATCTTTGCCGATTCCTCGGACTGCGCCGATGACCGGGTGGACGGGATAACCTACGCCAACTACGGGAAGTTCGATGCAATGTGGTTCGACGCCCATTACTTCCCGGAAAATATGCGGAACCGTGCCTGGGTGGTTGCGGTCCCGGCGTAAACCCTGAAGAGATCCCGGTAGTATTTCGATGGGCGAGCTGTTGCCACGGACGTCCGAAAAACATTATTTTTTCTGTTGCATCCTGTAGCGCACCAGTTCTGCAAGCGGGGCGTCGGGGTTTTTGATCAGATAGTCTGCGACCGCCGGCTCGTGGAGCAGCGTGCAGCGCGAACAGTTCCAGACCCGGCCAAACGTCAAGCTCTCCGACCACTCGCCGAGCGTCTCGTCTTTGCACGGGTAGAACGGGCAGTAGCAGAAGTCGCAAGCCTGACCAGGAAAATGGCAGGGATAATACGGGCAGTTGTGGGGCGACCACTCCACCCAGTGCTCTCCCTGGAACCGGCTGTAGATAAAAAACGCCGGCTCCTTTATGGTCCCGCTCTCGTACCTGCGCAGGGCTTCGGGCACGCCCTTTAAGACCGCGTCCCGCACCCTCTGGCCCGGCCCGGTGATCCGGCCGGCATACTGGTGTTTTATTTCCCCTTCGCACGCGGCGATCACGGCATCGGTGGGCGTGCCGGAGACGCGACCTTCGGCAAGCATGGCCTCGGTCTTTGCCTCGGTCGCGACCATGATCGTTTCGAGCAGCGCCGAATCTTCCATCCCCTCGCTGCTGTAAACGATGATATTGATCGTCCCTGCACCGCTTTCCCCGGCCGGCTCCTGCCGGATGCCGGCGGTCACAAAGACCGTGATAAAATCGTACTGGAGCACGCAGAGGTTCCGGATCGGGACGGCGGTAAGAAGCCCCAGCACGTCCCTGCCGGCACCAGCCGCAGCAGCGATGAGTTCGATCTCCTTTGCCGGTTCGGCATGGCTCCAGTCTGCCGGGACAGTGTGGTTAAAGAGCGTGGCGACGCTCCGGATACCACCGGAGATACCGGTGCTTGCGGCGCGGAACGCACCGCGGACAAAAAGAGTATCAGAATCGAGATAATATCTCATGCAACGGAGTATCGGACCCGGTCTTTGAGTTCCTGCTGCTTGCCGGCGTTCCACCCGGAGACGTCCTGCAGGTATCCTGTCACCCGGCTGATTTGGACGACATCGTGGGACCCGCATTCGGGACAGATCGGTTTGCCGCAGAGTGGGCAGTACTCGATCCCGGAGACCATCTCGTGTGTGCAGTGGCAGTTATCGAGCGGGCACATGATCTCGAGCTTGGTCTCCCCACAATTCGGGCACGGGGTCTGGTCCACGATGAGGTGGCAGGTATGGCACTTGTATTTGCGCTCTATTTCAGGAATATCGTCGAGTTTCTTGTATTTTTCCATTATTTTCCGCTGATCTGTGCTCCAGTCCATACTACTACATTGCAGAAGTGCTTAATAAATTTTTAGAACGTTCCCTGAAGGTAATATCGCATTCGCGGTACGTACGGGCGCGCACCGAAGGATCGGGCCGTAAAAAAGGATTAGTTTATGCTTTTTTGTCTCTGCGGAGGTGTGCGTAGGACTGCGCTGCGGCCGCAGGGTCCGGGGCTTCGTAGATCGACCGGCCCACGATAATGCCGTCAACGAGCGAGGCTACCGCATCCGCATCCCCGCCCTGCGTCCCGATCCCCGGGGAAAGGATCTTCTTATCGCCGACAAAACCCCGCAGGACCCGCACCCGGTCCGGCCGGGTGGCCGGCGCGATGATCCCGTCAGCGCCCGCGATGATCGCGTTCGAGGCAATCTGCTCCGCAATCCCGCCGGAGAAAAATTCCTTCCCCCCCGGGTGGCTCATCTCCGCGACGACATAGCATTCCCCTTTGTGTGCATGGGCAGAGGCCACGCAGGCCTTCACCGAGTCCATGCCGGTAAAACCGTGGCAGATGATCCCGGAGAAGCCGGCGGAAAAGACCTGGTCGCAGATGAGCGTGTCCGTGTTCGGGATATCGGCGACCTTGAAATCCGCTATGAGCGGCAGGCCTTCCCGGGCGAGTTCCCCGGCGATTCCAAGGCCGGCCGAGAGCACGAGCGGGTATCCGATCTTGATCGCGTCAAGATGCGGGGCACAGGCGTGTGCGACGCGAAGCGCCTGTTTCTTTTCGGTTACGTCCAGCGCGAGGATCAGGTCAGGCATGAGTGAGCCGCTCCATCACGGCCGCGACGAGGACCGGGAGTGTGATGGTCGCATCGGCGTACACGGTCACGGCCTGCGCTTCTTCGGTGATCTTGCCCCATGACCGGGCCTCGTCGAGTGTCGCACCCGAGAGCCCGCCAAGGTCCGGCCGGTCCCCGGTGAGCTGGATCGCGTAATCGAAACCGTTCGGGGTCATGAGCATGCTCTGGAGGATGAAGTTCTTGGGCACGCCCCCGCCCACGAGCAAAGCCCCGGCTTTCTTTGTCGCAAAGCAGGTGTCAAGGAGCGCCGGCATATCGGCAAATGCGTCCACGGTCACCTTGTTTGTCTGCGAAAAGAGCCAGTACTGGAGGCCGACCATCGAGTCCTGCACGGCCGGGCAATAAACCGGGATCCCTTTCTGTGCGGCAGTCGCAAGGATACCCGTTTTCAGGTGCGAGCCGATGTGGCGCAGGAGCCCGGAGATCGAGATCTTGCTCCCGGGTTCGAGTTTGCCGTACACATCCTGCATGAACGTCTCGAAGTGCTCGAAGGCTTCGTTCGGGAGATAGACATCGTAGATCCGGTTGATCTCGTCGTGTCTGAGCTCGATGTCGTTGCAGAACGCGGTGCCGTGGAAGTGGTGGCAGCCGATCGCCTCGATGATATCGTGCGTGAGGTTTGCACCGGTCGAGACGAGGATGTCGATGTGGCCGTCCCTGATGAGGTCAGAAACGATCCCGCCCATGCCGGCCGGCACCATCGCACCGGCAAGCCCGAAGAATTTTGTTGTTTCCTTGTCCCGCAGCATCTGCTCGTAGATCTCTGCCGCATGGTAGAGCGAGCCGCCGTTATACGCCCCGGCTTTTCCCATCGCATTGACCAGTTCGTTAACCGTCATGCCCGGTTTCAGGTGCATCTGGGTGACCGGTTCATCGCATTGGTGTGTCATCGCTTTTCTCCCCGTATGCTGCAAAAGTATTGGTGCTCCGGGCTGATAACTGTGTTTCAGGAACCCCTTCTTCCGATGGTTCGAAGATAATTACAGCGTCCGAAACCCTGTTGCCACCCGGGCCCGGATTGCAGGACTGCCACGGGTTCTTGCAGCAATCAGTAAAAGTTCCCGTAAAAACCCATTTATCGCACCCGGTTCAATTGATCCAGTACATGGTTCTCCCGTTTAATATTGTCGATGTGGTACTGCATTTTGATAAGTACCTCCCGGTGATTCTCCAGCAGTACGGGATGTGGACGTACGTCATCCTCTTTCTCATTATTTTTCTGGAGACCGGCCTTGTGGTCACGCCGTACCTTCCGGGAGATTCTCTTCTGTTTATCGCAGGAGCCCTTGCGGCGGCCGGGATGCTCAATATCTGGATCCTGCTTGTCACGCTCATCCTTGCGGCGATCCTTGGCGACACGCTCAACTACTGGATCGGCTACACCTTCGAGATGAAAGTACTCGAATGGAAGTATTCACCGGTAAAGCAGGAGCACCTTGATGAGACGCAGAAATATTTTGAGAAGTACGGCGGGTTTACGATTGTCATCGCACGGTTCATGCCCTTTATCCGGACGTTCGCCCCGTTTTTGGCCGGTGTCGGCCGGATGCGGTACTCGTGGTTCCTTGGCTACAATGCTCTTGGCGGGATCATGTGGGCGAGCCTGTTTCTCCTGGTCGGGTACTTTGTCGGGAACCTGCCCATCGTAAAGGACAACTTCTCCCTCATCGTCTACGCGATCATCGCGGTCACGATGCTTGCACTCGTCTCGATCTTTGTGGGTATCTTTGCGGCGATGAGGAAAGAAAAGGAGATGAAAGTGGAATAACCCCTCGTTTTTTTGTTGATTCACTTTTGTTTTAGGATTCTTATGGATAAAACCGGTTGCCGGGGATTTCCCTAAAGCCCGGTTTTCCCCTGCCTCAACCCTATTTTGGAGGAACGACGCTGATCTCCATCTCCGCTATCTTCCGGTACACCTTCGCGGTCTCTTTCTGCGTCCACCGGTCGAATACGAGCGACTGGAACGGCTGCCAGATCGTGACCCAGCAGAAGATGACCAGCACGTTCTCCGCGACTTCCACGAGTGCGTCTCCCTTGAACTGCGAGCAGATGGCGATCCCGACAAACGAGGGTACGCACACGGCAACGGTCAGCCGGCACTCCCGCAGGCCGACTCTCTGGGTGAGTATCATGTCCTCCTTCACCTCGCCGGCCCGGCGCAGGAAATGTGACCGGATCGCAGAGCAGATCGCGTCCTCCCGGCCGGGCGTCAGTTCCTGTGCCGGCACCCGGATGGTGAGATCCCGGCGCAGGCCGGCCCGGAATCCTTTCGGCACGGCAAGAACCGCGTGGAAGATCCGGTCCTCGGCCCGATCCGAGAGATCGCGGTGCCCTTCCGGAGACGGGTCGTCCCCATCGTAGATCTGGGCGACGGACTTGAACGCAACCGTCCCGCTCGTTTTTGTATCGTTCTCGTGTTCCATGCATGCTCCCTGTATGCATCCTCTTTGGCGCAGGCGGGAATTAAAATATGCACGCCAAAAAAACGTGCGGCAATCTGAAACCCTTATCAGGGCAGGGACAGATCACTCATACCAAAGGAATAAAATCATGGCTGAATCCCCGACCCCCACAAAGATGTCGCCCAAAGACCTGCTGATCGTGATCGTGGTCGCGCTCGGCTCGTTCATGGCCGGCCTCGATGCGACGATAGTAAATATCGCCCTTCCCGCGATTGCCAAATCCTTCGATGTCTCCACGGTTGCCGTATCGTGGGTGCTCAACGCGTACCTGATCATCCTTGTCAGTCTCCTGCTCGCGGCCTCGCGTCTCGGGGATATGAAAGGGTACCGGAATGTGTTTCTGGGCGGTTTTGCCCTGTTTACCACCGGCTCCCTCCTCTGCGGGCTCTCGCCCTCGCTTGACATCCTGATCGTCTCACGGATGGTCCAGGCCGTCGGCGGTGCGGTCATCTCCGCACTCGGGGCCGTCATGGTCACGTCGTACCTTGCCGCCTCCCTGCGGGGACAGGCGCTCGGGATCGTTGCCATGTTCACGATGCTCGGTGCTGCACTCGGGCCGGTTGTCGGCGGGTTTTTGACCAGTGCATTCTCCTGGCAGTACATTTTCTTTGTGAACCTGCCGGTCGGGATCGTCGCGATCGTCCTTGGTATGCACATCATTCCCCGCCTCGCCCCGGTCTCGCCGTCGTCAAAGATGGACCACGGGGGCATCGTGCTCGTGTTTGTCGCGCTCGCGACCCTGATCTTTGGCCTGACTACGCTACAGGGGACACACCCGGTGATGGGTCTTGCTGCGCTCGTGATATCGGTAATCTTCTGGTGCCTGTTCTACCTGCAGGAACGGCGCAACAAAGAACCGCTCGTCAATATCTCCCTCTTCTCGAACCGTGCGTACTCGCTCCAGAACGTGTGCGTCCTCTTGATCCAGATGGCGATGAGCGGCGTCATGGTCATCATGCCGTTCTATTTAGAGATCGTAAAAAAGATCCCGACCGACAACGCGGGCACGATCCTACTCGCGCTCCCCGTAGGGATGATCGTCACCGCCCCGATTGCCGGGAAGATCTCTGATGTGATCGGGACAAAGAAACCCATCATCACCGGTTTTGTTCTCTGTGCGGTTGCACTCTTCCTGCTCTCGACGCTTTCAGCCACGTCAAGCGTGGGCCATGTCTGCATCTACCTGTTCCTGTTAGGGGCCGGCACCGGTGTTGCATTCTCGCCGTTGAATAGCGCTGTGATGGGCGAATGTTCCGTAAAGGATCGCGGCTCTACGAGTGGTCTGGTGAAGATGATGACCAACCTCGGGTCGTCACTCGGTGTCGCGACCGTCATGCTTGTTGCGATGGTTGCGGCCGGGCCTAAACTTGCCGAGTACTCCGCCCATCTGATTGCCCCGGGAAAACTCGCGGGAGCCTTCGATATGGCCTTTTTGTTCTGCATGGTGCTCGAAGTCATAGGTGTCGTGCTGATGCTCGGTGTACGGGCAAAAGAGCCGTCGGGCGATGCAGGGGAAAGCATCCCGGCAATCTGATCCTTTTTTAGCCCGGTATCCCCGGCAACATTCTTGTTTTGACCGCGCCGAGTACTACCATCATGCGGGGGCCCGGTGCCGATCTGGAGGGTGAAGAGACAACAGCCCCGGCTCCCGGCCCGGAAACGGCATTGTATGGCGATCTCTGTACCTGGCGCGAGCAGATCGCCCGGAGCGTGGCCCGGAACAATATCGGGATGCGGAGCGGGGAGATCGGGACAGCGGTTCACCGGGTCGTGTTCTCTCTCGTCATCCTTGCCGTTGCAGAAGACCGGAGACTCATCACTCCGGGAAATCTTCGGGAGATCCTTGTCGCGGAGAAGAGTGATTGCCGGCGTACGGAATTGTTCGCGGCAGCCGGCGATCCCTGGGAGGGTCTTGAAGAAGATCCGGCCACCTCCGCCCGGCGCAAACCGGCCCCGGCACAACGTCCCGTGATCGATGATCCGGTCATAAAATTAATTGCTGCCCGGCTCTCGTCCGCAAACCGGCCCTACGATTTTTCCCGGCTCTCATTAGAGGAGATTGCCGGGGTCTTCGACCGGTACATTGCCCGCACCATCCGGCGGTCTGCCACCCACCAGGCGATCGTTACCGACCGGCCGGGTGCCGGGACCGTGCCTGCCATCCCCTCACCGACACTTCTGGATTACGCGGTGGAACGGACCCTTGCCGCTGCCCGGGATGGCCGGTCGCCGGATGAGGTGCTCCCGCTGCGTATCCTCGATCCCGCGTGCGGAGCCGGGTCTCTTTTGATCCGGGCATACCACGGGCTTGTCCCGCCGCAGGGTAAGTATTCCGCATTTGCGGAGAGAACCGATCTCCTGCGGTACACCCTTCACGGTCTTGATGCCGATCCCCACGCGGTCGCGGCTGCCCGGATGCTCCTTGCCCTTGCGGCCTGCGAAGGGGAAGATGCCGGGACGCTGCCCGATGGTTTTTTCGCGGTGTTTCGCGACCTCGTTTCGATCCTTACGGGTACGATCCGGTGCGGGAATGCGCTTGTCGGCCCTGAAATCGCGGACGATGAGTCGTGGGCGTTCTGCCCGGCCCGGGAACGTCACACGCTCCGGCCGTTCAACTGGCATGAGGGCTTTTCAGAGATCCTTCTTCCCGGCGGGTTCGATGCGGTGATCTGCTGCCCGCCCGGGAACCCGGTGCCGGCCCGGGAATGGCTCCAGCAGTACGCCCAGCGGCATTTTTCCGTGTACGACCAAAAAGCCCCGGTCTCCGCGTTTTTTATCGAGAAGGGTCTTTCGCTCCTGCGGCCCCGGGGCGTGCTCGGTGTTGTGACCGACGACCGCTGGCTCCACGCGAAATCCGGCGCACCGCTGCGTTCATTCCTCCTCGGCCGGCAGATCGAGGAGATCGTGACTGTGGGTGATACTGATGAGGGTGCGTGTTTCCTCCGGCTCGAGAACGCCCCGCCCTCGCATCCGTTTATGGTCCGGCTTGCGGGGCCGGCTACGACCAAAACCGTTGATTGCCCGGGATTCCCGGTCGACCAGCAGGCGCTTTCAGCCGGGGGCTGGACGCTCAGGGACACGAGAAAGGAACGTCTGCTTGAAAAGATCTCCCGGGCCGGAACACCGCTTGAAGAGTACGTGCTTGGTGAGATCCGGTACGGCATTGCGGTTGAACCGGCATTTGTCATCAGTGCAGAACAGCGAAAAGAGCTGGTCCGTGCCGACCCGCGCTGCAAAACCCTGCTGCGCCCGTACGTTGACGGGGCAGAGATTGGGAGATACCGTATTTCCTCTCCCCAGAAATTCTGTATTTTTATTCCGCAGGGATGAACCGATTGCCATCCGGCAGCTGCCGGCCAGGAGTGGCGGTGGCTGAAGAAACGGCACCCGGGCATCGCCCGGCACCTCAAAGAGCACGAGGAGGCCCTGAAAGCCCGGCCCTCGCAGGGTGATTACTGGTGGGAGGTTGCGTGCGACACGGACGCGGGGCCGCAGGAGAAAGACCGGATTATTTTTACTGCAAAAAAATTCCCGCCACGCTTCACGCTCGGGACCGGCCGGGCAGTGTTCGGCCGGCTGACCGGGATCATCCCGTCCGGGAGTCCGTACCTGTCAGGCATTCTCAACAGCCGGCTCGCCGCGTTTGTGCTCCGCAGTCTCGCAGAGGAGGCGGGTGTAACCGGTGACCGACGACCGCCCGGTGAGATCCTGGGCCGGTTCCCGGTCCCCACCCCGGATTTTGACGACCCGGACGATACGGCCCGGCACGGCCGTATGGTCTCGCTCGTAACTGAGATGCTCGATCTTCACCGGCACTTTGGGCTGGCCGTGTCCGAACAGGAAAAACGGATTATAGCACAGGAGATCGACTCGACTGAGAAGCAGATCGATTCGCTGGTGTACGGGATCTATGGTTTGTCGGTCGATGAGATCGCCGTCGTGGAATCAATTATACCCTGACACACTGCTGACAGGATCTCCCCATTGCAGCTGACCCTCCCGGTGTGGGGAACCATCACAAAGTCTCCGGCGCTCCCCGGCATAATGGTTTTGCAAGATGCCTGCGGGCAGTGGGCGGCACTTCATACCACCCGGCAGTAAGCGTCCGTGGAGTTTCCTGCACTTCCGGCTCCATCGCGTGCACCCCGCATTTCCGGCACTTGTAGCCCTTACCCTTCCCGTCGCTTGTCATGCGTTTGTTACACGCAGCGCAGAGCGGGGCCTGAATCCGGAGATCCCGGGCCGGCGCGACAAGGCACAGTTTCTCCAGGTTGATGCTCCCCTTCTTGAAACTCCCGACCGCGACGATCTCATCGCCCGGCACGAGCGCCCTTACCGTGTCTCGGAAATTCTTGGTCGGCTCGTAGGCCATGCACCGGGCCTCCGCCTCGCCGTCCCGTATCGCAAACGAGACATGCCCTCCGGCTCCGGTTGCCGGCCGGCCGGCAACAACGCCCCGCACCCGGTACGAGATCCCTTCGCGGAGTAAGCCGCATGTCCCGGGGACAAGGTGGGCATCGGTCCCCTGGTTTGTCACCCAGATCTGTTCGAGTGCAGTTTTCTCGGATTCGATGACCGAGCGGGCCGCCATCACCCATGCCGGACTCTCGCCCCGGATACCAAAGAGGACCGGGTCCGGCGTATGCGGCACGCAGACTACGACCCGGTTTGCAAGATCCACGGTGTCCCACGTGTGCGGGAATGTCGCCTCCTCTGCGGCAAAGAGGCTCTCCTTGTCCACCTCCCGTGGCGTGCCCCACCGGGCCGGCTCGCGGTACGTGAGGATCTCGTAGGTTGCATCGGGAAAGACGCTCGCGACTGCTGCGGTCGCCCCGACAAGGCCGCGCCGGTTTTTCCAGCCCCGGTACCGGGCGCCTGCCGCTTCGAGGACGTCCACGGCCTCATCGATCTCGCAGAAGTCCGTCACTGCCTTCCGGTAAAACGCCGGGTCCGGCCGTCTCTCTGCCACGACAACCCCGGGGTTCGTCTTCTCGCAGGAGAAATCCGCAAGTTCTTCCACGATCCCGCACGCGAGTGCGAACCCCTGCTCCGGGTCGCCTTCCACATCGAGCGCGATCGCCGCGTTCCCCCGAGTCTTGAAGGTCACGTTCGGGTTGAGCCGGACGAGGCGGGCTTCCCGTACCCGCATGTGCTCCCGGATCAGCCTGCGGGCCAGCACCGCGCCAAGATAGGTGGTGCACATTCCCGCCGGAGAATCCGTATCATCAATACCGATCAGCATATCTATATTAATATATGGGAACGCTCTATCCATTTGTAACTACATGTCCCAGGAACGCCAGCTCCATCTGGTAACGAGCGTGATGATATCGGCGGGATTTGAGGTATCTGAAAAGTTTACTCTCCGCCCGAGGAGTTTTGACCTCATCGCACGCAACAGCGGGACCCTGCTCGTGATAAAAGTCGTAACCCACATCGACTCGGTGAGCGAGGAAGCTGCGTTCGATCTTGACGTTATCGCCCGGCACTTGGGCGCCGTGCCCCTGATCGTGGGTGAACGCGCCCGTGAGGCCGAGCTCGAACGGGGGGCGGTCTATGTCCGGTACGGCATCTACGCCATCAGCATCGCGACGCTGTACGATTATTTTGTCGAGAAGATCCCGCCGCTTGTTTACGCCTCACCCGGCGGGCTGTACGTGAACATCAACGGCGACGCCCTGCGGGAGCTCCGCGAGCGGCGCAACATGTCGCTTGGCGATCTCGGACAGGTACTTGGGGTGTCCCGGCGCACGATCAGCAAGTACGAGAGCGGGATGGGGACGACACTCGAAGTCGCGATCAGGATCGAGGAATACTTTAACACCGGTGTGGTCGAGTCCATCGATCTTGTTGGCAGCGAACCGGCAAACGCCGGGCGCGAGACCACCCATAAACGGCATGACTCGGGCATACCCATCGAGTTCCTCGAACAGCTTGGCATGCAGCTCCACACGCTCCGGGGCGCACCGTTCCAGGCGCTCCTCACATTCGACAAACATACGATCCTCACCGGCTACGGCACGGCGCAGAAAGTGGTTAAGCGTGCCGCGCTCATCAGCAACATCTCAAAGATCGCAAAGAAGCATGCGATGTGTATTATCACCGATTACCACCACGAAAAAAAGATCGGGAGAACGCTCCTGATCGGCGAGGAGCGCCTTCATGCAATCGAGGACGGGTTCGAGCTCCTCGATATGCTCGGCGACTGATTTTTAGAGAATATTTATATAGAACCACAAACCACTTTTACTGCTAAAAGTGGTGATAATTTAATGTCTCAACAACTTGGAGGACAACAGATCCTCATTCTCAAGGAAGGCACCAACCGCACACGCGGCCGCGATGCACAGGGTATGAACATCACCGCTGCAATTGCAGTCGCAAATGCAGTCAGGACAACACTCGGCCCCAAGGGTATGGACAAGATGCTTGTCGACACCATTGGCGATGTCGTAATTACGAACGATGGCGTCACCATCTTAAAAGAGATGGACATCGAGCACCCGGCCGCAAAGATGATGGTCGAAGTCGCAAAGACCCAGGACGATGAGGTCGGCGACGGAACCACCACCGCAGTCGTCATCGGCGGCGAACTCTTAAAGAAGGCCGAGGCACTCCTCGAACAGGATGTCCACCCGACCATTATCGCCGCAGGATACCGGCAGGCCGCAGAGAAGGCCCAGGAATTCTTAAAGGACATCGCGTTCGATGTCAAGGCAACCGACAAGGCGATGCTCAAGAAGATCGCCGAGACCGCGATGACCGGCAAGAGTGCAGAGGCCTCAAAGGACAAGCTCTGTGACCTCGTCGTAAAGGCGGTCACCATGGTCGCCGATGAAGACGGCACCGTTGACACCGACAACATCAAGGTCGAGAAGAAGACCGGTGGCAGCATCGATGATTCCGAGATTGTCGAGGGCGTCCTTGTGGACAAGGAACGCGTTCACCCGGCGATGCCAAAGAAGGTAACAAACGCGAAGCTGCTTCTCTTAAACGCAGCCGTCGAGTTCAAGAAGACCGAAGTCGACGCCGAGATCAACATCACCCACCCCGACCAGTTACAGGCATTCCTCGACGAAGAGGAACGCATGGTCAAGGGCATTGTCGACAAGATTGTCAAGAGTGGTGCAAATGTCCTCTTCTGCCAGAAGGGTATCGACGACATCGCCCAGCACTACCTTGCAAAGGCCGGCATCTTCGCCGTCCGCCGTGTCAAGAAGAGCGACATGGAGAAGCTTGCCCGGGCAACCGGTGGCAGCCTCGTCTCCTCGATCGATGCAATCGGTAAGGATGAGCTCGGCAAGGCCGGACTCGTAGAAGAGCGCAAGGTCTCCGGAGAAGAGATGACCTTTGTCGAGCAGTGCAAGAACCCGAAGGCGGTCTCGATCATCGTCCGCGGCGGCACCGAGCACGTAGTCGACGAGCTCGAGCGTGCAATCAACGACGCACTCCGCGTTGTTGCAGTCGTTGTCGAGGACAAGAAGGTTGTCGCCGGCGGCGGCGCACCCGAGACTGAGCTTTCCCTCCGGCTCCGCGAATATGCGGCAAGCATCGGCGGCAGGGCACAGCTCGCCATCGAAGCGTTCGCATCCGCCCTTGAGATCATCCCGAGGACCCTTGCAGAGAACGCCGGCCTTGACCCCATCGACATGCTCGTTGAGATCCGTGCAGCGCACGAGAAGGGCAAGAAGACCTACGGTCTGAATGTCTACGAGGGCAAGGTTATTGACATGAAGGCAGCCGGCGTTGTCGAGCCGCTCCGTGTCAAGACCCAGGCAATCTCATCCGCAGCAGAAGCCGCGATCATGATCCTGCGCATTGACGATGTCATTGCATCCCAGAAGAGCGCAGCACCCGAAGGCGGTATGCCCCCGGGCGGCATGGGCGGTATGGGTGGAATGGGCGGCATGCCCGGCATGGGCGACTACTAAGTCACCCCTTTTTAAAATCCCAGCATTTTTTAATTCCCGTGAGTTTTTTCTCATATTTTTTCAAGAATAGTTTGTATTTCATTGCGAACAGGCAGCTGCCGGTGTGATCGGTGTGCCGGTTCTGGTGTGCGAATAATACAAACCAACCGGGAGAACCGGTGCCTGGTGTTTTCCGTATCTGCCTGCCGGAATCTGGCATTCTCATTTGCTACCGTATTTACTCTTGGCGGGTCATCAATCCGAATCATGGCATTATCGGGAACCAGCAATCCAGAGATTTACATCGGATGGTCTCTAAAAAAAGACCTTTGTAGGCGGATACTTCACGAAAAAAGAGAAAAATAAGTATCTTTTGATTAGCCGGAGAGAGAACGTCCTGCTTTAACGATGATAGTCCCCGTGATGGAGGTGTTATCTGCAAAAGCGTAGGTGTATGTACCGGTTTTTTCGCTGAAGGTGTATGAGAACTGTCCGTTCGGAAGAATATCCCCGGAGTTAAACATTCCCGTATTATTCCCGATCGTCTTGATCGCGTGGGTTGTGTTGTCATCGTTTATCCAGAAAATGCCGGTCCCCGGGAGCACCACATCAGTCTGGGGGGTAAAGCCGGCACTCGTGATACGGATCTTTGTGACGCCGCTCGCAGCAGTGACCTTTGGCGTGACCTTTACGGGAGCAGTCGTTGCCGTAGTGGTTACGGTTGTCGCCGGTGTCGTTACAGTGGTTGCGATACTGGTTTGCACGGGGGTCGGTACTGTTGTCTGCAGGGTGGTAATGGTAACAACCGGGGTAGCCACCGTTGTGGCTTCAGTGGCCGGAGCCGTTGTTGCGGTTGCGTTCTGTGCTGAAGAGGGTACGGTCTGAGTACATCCGGTGACTGCCACCAGTGTCACCAGAAGAATAATAAATCCCATGAATAATTTCATATGGAGTATACATGAAATGTCCATAATTAAATAAATTTACCTTTTTTACGGCTGAATTTTGTGCAGATTCTAAAACCTTCTTCAATGCGAGGTGCACGGGATGCAACCGCTGCATGAGCCGGTGCTCGTCCGGGATACCGATCAGCCGGGGGGTTCCCTTTGCGACAGGTTAATGATACCTGAGATGTATCCCTCATTCATGAACGACCGGTTTATCAACACGAGCTACCGCACAGACTGCTACCATTGCAGGCAGGTGGCAGACCAGCTTATCCGGGCGATGCCCAACCGGGCCGATGTCACCTGCGAAGCCTGTGGGGCGACCCGGGTTTTCGTGCCCCGTATTGAGGATGTGGACGAAGCCGGGAAGTTTGCCGGATCCGGTCCCTGGCCGATCTGGTCCCTCTCCGTAGAGGCAGCGTGCCGGAACTGCGGGGTTACCGGGTTCCACGATCTCACGGTCAGCTGCCGTAGTATCACGGTGCGGTGCCGGAACTGCCGGTTTACGCATCTCTACCGGTTCGATCTTGAATATATGGCGGATGATCCGGCCGGGGGCAAACCGATCGGTGTGGTCACAGGGCATGCAGGTACCTGCCCGTAAAATATTTCAGAACAGGAACAAAATTCCCGCCCGGTATTGCCCCCATCGCTGAAGGTAAACCAATCACGTACAATCTAAAAAAGTGAACAGGTAATACTGGTTTATTTCTCTTCCCGGACCATCGCAATGGCTTTTTTCGGGCATTCGTTTGCGCAGATCCCACAGCCCTTGCAGTACCTGAGGTCGACCCTGAGGTCTTCATCGATCGCCCCATCCGGGCAGTACATCGCACAGAACCCGCATTCGTTGCACTTCTCCTTGTCGACTACGGGTTTAAACACCCGCCACGAGCCGGTCTGGCCGGCTGCGCCTTCGGTTGGCCTGCTCACCGCAAGCCGGTCGCGTTGTTTTACGCTGCTCATACATTCATCTCCTGGTATGCGGTTTCAGCAGCCTTGACATTGCGCTCATCGGCAAACATCTCCCGAATTGCCGTCTTTGCCGAATCAACCGAGATGATCCCCATCTTTGCAAGCGCCCCGAGCACCGGGGTGTTGAGGATCGGGTTTCCAGCGACCACAAGTTTTTCTTTTAAGGCGATCCCGGTCAGGTCAACATTGGAGGTCGTGTAGCCGGCAAACTCCGGCCGGTGGGCGCTGTTGATGAGCACCCGGCCTCCTTCCTTAAGCCCGTGCAGGACATCGACTGTTTCCATCACGCTCGCGTCAAGCACCACGACAAGGTCCGGGTCCCGGATCTGGCTGTAAACCTTAATCGGGTGGTCGTCGATCCGAACAAACGAGACGACTGGCGCCCCCCGGCGCTCTGCCCCATAGAACGGGCACGCGGTCGCGTACTTGCCGTCATGGAGTGCTGCCATCGCAAGGAGCCGGGCCGCAGTTACGCCACCCTGCCCGCCCCGGGAATGAATACGGATCTCAAACATGGCTGGTCACCCCGAACCAGAACTCCCCGCCCATTCGACGGGTCCGGACAAACTCCGCCATATCGTCGTAGGTAACTTCCTGGCCGCCAAGGCCGGCGATCACGCTGTAGACTTCGCAGCGGTTCTTTGCCATAATCTCGTGAGCAACGATGCCACCATAGCCAAACGAGTAGTCCCGGTCGATCACGACAACCTCTTTTCCGGCAAGATCGAGTTTCGGGAACGGCCGGAACCAGCGCAGGCGCATCGAGCCGGCCTTTATACCCTCTTTTCGCAGGATGTCGATGGCGACCTCCGCTTCTTTCCCGAATGTTCCCATGGCGATGAGGATCACGTCAGCATCATCGCACCGGTAATTCTCGGTCGGTCCGTAACTGCGCCCGAAGCGTTTGGCGAAATCTTTCTCGGTTGCCGCGATTACCTTTCCGGCGTCGCGCATCGAACGTTCGATCTCCCACCGGAACAGGGCGTGCTGATCCGGCATGGTAAGCCCTCCGTACCCGCACGGATTTTTCATATTGATAGCATGAGGCAGGTGGATCGGCGGGATAAAGTCCCCGGGTTCCACGGTGTCCAGCGGCTGCATGATGTGGGAAAGGGAGAACCCGTCGAGGTTGACCATCACCGGCAGCAGCACGTCGTTATGCTCCGCAATCCGGAACGCCATGAGGGTCGTGTCGTATGCTTCCTGCACGGTCGAGACATACACCTGGAGCCAGCCGGTGTCGCGCTCCTGCATGGCATCGGTATGCTCAGCCCAGATGTTCCAGCCTGGACCAAGTGACCGGTTCACGTTTACCATCACGATCGGCAGGCGTGCACCTGCGGCCCAGTTGGTCATCTCGTGCATGTACAAGAGGCCGTGGGCGCTTGTCGCGGTAAACGTCCGCACACCCGTGATGCTTGCTCCTATGCAGGCCGCCATTGCGGAGTGCTCGCTCTCGACCGGGATGTACCGGCTCTTCATCTGGCCGCTTGTCACGTAATCCGCGATGGTCTCGACAATTTCTGTCTGGGGGGTGATCGGATATGCCGCGACAACGTCCGGCAGTGCCTGTTTGACTGCTTTTGCGACTGCCTTGTTTCCCGTTGAGATCTCCTTCATGGTTGCGCCTCCTCTGCGGCAAGTTTCTGGAGATTTGCAGCAAGGTGCTGTTTGAGGATCTCAAGCGACTTTGCGTCGATGCCCGCAAACCGGCCCTGCGGGTTGAGATAATCTTCGAGCGGCAGCGGCTTTTTCATCGCTACTTTCGAGGGTGCGCTGATGGTAAGCTTACCGTGCTCGCGTTCGTACATCACCCACATGCCGGATTTGACTGCGAGTTTTCCCATCTCGATCGTCTTCTCGGTCGGGTACCTCCAGCCGGGGGGGCAGGGGGCAAGGATGTGAATAAAGGTCGGCCCCCGGAACGTGAGCGCTTTTGCGACTTTTTTATAGATGTCCTGCGGGTACGCGCTGCACGAGGTCGCCATGTATTCGAGGTGATGGGCGGCCGCGATCGCGTCAATGTCTTTTTTCTCGACAGTCTTGCCGGTCGGCGTGGTTGTGGTCTTTGCGCCAAGCGGCGTCGCACCCGAGCGCTGCATGCCGGTGTTCCCGTAGGCCTCGTTATCATAGCAGATATACAGGAAATCCGTGCCCCGTTCAAAAGCGCCTGACATCGACTGGATACCGATATCAAGCGTCCCGCCGTCCCCGGCGTAGACGATCACGTGGGTCTTTTTGCCCATCGCCTGGAACGCTTCGGTCATCCCCGATGCACATGCGGCAGCGGAGGCAAACGCAACGTTATAAACCGGCACGTTCATCGCGGTGTTTGGGTAGGCCCCCTGGATAACGCTCGTACAACACGCGGGCACGACAAGCACGCTGTCATGCCCGGCAGCTTTTAGCACGTAACGCAGTATCAGGGACGAACTGCATCCTGCACATGCGGACGTGCATTTTTTTATGTACTCTTCCTTTGGGATTTCTGCGATGATGACCAACTCCTCTGAAACCCGATTGCGGGGTGAACTGTCTCCGCAAAACAAATAATCTATCATTATTTATCATCAGGGATAGGGAAAAAAGGATCTGTTTTGCCGGTCGTTATTCTGATGGGGGATACTCCGGAGCGTTCACTTTCACCCCGCCCGGTCCGGGGTTTAAACACCGGGTCGTTTAACAGGTGGTATGGGGAGGATGGAAAAACCCTAAAGAACAAAAGTTCCCGTGCCCGGCACAAGTCCGGCATGGTGAGCAATCCTCCCGGCCTCTCAACTAAAAAACCCCTTGAATGATATCTGTGTCAGATGCATGAGCGGGATCCTCTCACCCTCTCCATGCGCCCAACACTCTTTTCGTTTTTTATGATATTTCCTGTTTCTGTCAATAAAAATAGTCGTCAGGAGGGGACAATCCCCATTTTTTAATTTCCCCTTATTTTATTCCCGACGGCCTGTCAGCGTACCAGAACGTTCAGCGTCAGGTTATTTTACGAGATCAGGATGATTTGCCAGCTCTTGTAACGCCCTCTGCTTATGGACGTATCCCGGATACCATACGGTAAAGACGATAGCGATTACCATAAAGACCCATTTCAGGTTGTCCCAGAACATAAGGCCCGGTTCAGGTCTGATCAGCAGGAGGGCATCCACCGCAAAGCTGAGAGTGAATGCAACTCCCCATACCGCAGTGATGATATAATTTACCCGCATGAATGGCGCACTTTTGACACGCTCGGGTTCCACGCCTTCCCTTGAATACTGGAGGGTGAAGGGGAACCGGATCAGCATCGTCACCCAGCAGACAACCGTAAGCATCAGCATTGAGAGTACCGAAATGTAATTCGCGAGATGATACTGCTTTAATCCGATGATCAGGATAAAGAACACGACGAAAAACACAATCGTGACAACGGAAAGGATATAGCCCTTGAGCAGTTGCCGGTAACTCGTCAGGACGGTGATCACAATACCGACAATAAAGGCAAGGGTCAGACACATCAGGGGATTTCCCAAGGGCGCTTCAGCAATAAGGGTGAACGCGATCCATGGCACGAATGCTGTAAGAAGTGATATCAGGTTCATTGTATTATGAAAAAGAATTCGTCGAATAATAACCCTTTTGTTCTACGTCGGTTCCCGGTTCCGCCTGAATTACAGGTACATCCCGTTCCAAGGGGGATCAGCAGGCATTCCCTACTGTTCCGGGTCCGGAGTTTCCCCTTTTCAGGTCGTCACCCGAAGGTGTGCTCCACGCCGGGAAAAGCGCCGGAAAATGATGTTGAAAAAGGGAGGAGTGCAACAAACATGAGCGTCATGGGATTCATCCCGGTGAATATCCTGTCGGAGGTTCGTGCTGAATGGAACTGCATGTGCTGGCTTGAGCCAGAACGCCCCGTGGATAAGGAACGTGAGAGCTACTGTATGAAACCGAACCAGAGATTGATGAAAACGAGAAAGAACGGTTGATTAGGGAGAATGATATCAGGAATTTTTCTCATTGTAGTGTGCCAGCGGAGGAGTAATATATTTCAGGAACATTTCTCTAATGTCATCTATGGCTCTTCGATCCCTCAATCTTCCCGGTATCGGCACAAAATACGAATTCGAGACTGACAAGGGCGATACGGTCGCGATATTTTTTACAAAGACCGGCACTATCCAGATGTATACCCTCCAGAAGGGCTGCCACACACCGAGCGCAGCCGAAATGACACCGGTGGAAGCACGGAGGCTCGGGAATATCCTTACCGGGGCTATCATCGAAGCCGACCAGGAGAGTGTTGAGATCGCGTTCTCTGCGCTTGCCGATCTCCGGGTCACCATCCATACGTACATCGTTCCCAGGGCCGTCGCAGGAAAAACAATCGAAGACCTCAGGATCCGGGCAAAGACCGGGACGACCGTTATCGCGGTCTCAAGAAATGACAAAAATATCATTAATCCCCCGCCATCGTTCGTGTTTGAGACCGGCGATGCCGTGCTGGTTATCGGGGAAACAGACCAGCTCCGATTATTCGAACGGGAAATCCTGGTGGATTGATGGAAGGTATCATACTCGCACTTTTTGTCTGCCTCGTGCTTGCGCTGGTCAGCAAGTACCTGTCTCTCCCCGCGATCCCGTTTTACATTATTGCCGGTGTAGTCCTCGGAAAAGCCGGCCTCGGGCTCGTTGCATCCGACCAGATCAGCAGTTTCTTCTCAGACCTTGGGTTGATCTTTTTACTCTTTTTCGTGGGGCTCGGTCTCAAGATCGATAAAATTTCCGAGAACCGGTCGGCGGTGCTCGCGAGCGGGATTATCGATCTCAACGTCAACATGATCATCGGTTTTCTGGCCGCGTACCTGCTCGGCTTTTCGTTTGTCGAGGCGCTTATTGTTGCCGCCGCCTTCTACATCTCCAGCACCGCGATGACGGTTACCTCGTTAATCGAGAACCGCAAACTGATGATGCGGGAGTCCGAGACCATCATCTGGCTGATGGTCTTTGAGGATATCGTCATGATCATTGTCCTTGCCCTCCTCTCGGCCGGCGACCAGAACCTGTTCTTCTTTGCCGCAAAGATCGTCTTTGTGCTGGCCATCCTCTATGTGCTCGCCCACTACGGGAAGGAATTCCTGGTTTCAATCCTCGACCGGGATGACGAACTGCCGGTCCTCTTTACGTTTGTTGCCGTGCTCGCGACTGCGGGGTTCTCCCTCTTACTGGGGGTTCCCGAGACCATGATGGTGATCGCCCTTGGTGCCGTGTTTGCGACCACCGATCCGGACGCGTTCGAGCAGCATGCCCGCCCCTTTAAGGACGTATTTATCGTGATCTTCTTTGTTTTTTTCGGGATCACCATCGATCTGTCCGGCAGCGTGAGCCTCACGGTGATCGCGATCATCTGCCTTCTTGCTATCGCAAGCAAACTCATTTCCGGTGTGCTGACCAGCCTTTACCTCTATGGATCGGCAAAGTCCGGTCTTGAGATCTGGGCAAACACGATTGGCCGGGGCGAGTTCTCCATCGCCCTTGCCGCACTCTACGGCTCTCCCCCGGTTGCGCTCACCATTGCCGTCATGGTGATCGTGACTTCCCTTGTGGGATCGTTTGCAGCGAAGTACTCCGGCTCGCTCTTGCACGGTTTTTCGGTGAGAAGCCGCCATCGCGGGCCGCCACCACACTACAAGCGTGCGGGCCATTGATCATTTTACGCGATGAGTACGAGCCCGACGGAGTGTACATCGCTGTGCACGATCTTCCCATACTCCATATCTTTGCAGGGAATTGTGTGCAGATCCCAACCGGCGTTCTTTGCCGTGGCAAATACATCCATCCCTGCGGCCTCCATGCTGGGCCTGACCAAGTCCATATGCCGGCACTTCCGGCGCAGGCTCTCATCTACCACGCCATCAGACTCCTCCGCAACGCAGTGCTGGTGTTCGCACCAGATACATGGGTAGCCTCCGAACCCGAACGCCTTGTAAAATCCGTCGTAGAATGCAGTCTTTTCAAGGAAATGGACCGTCCCGTTTACCCAGATGATCAGGTCGCGGAAATACGGGTGGAAGTCATCGGGGATATCATCGGCTTCAAACGCACCATGGCCCGGCACACCGTCAAAGCGGATCAGCAGCGCTGTTGCGTATTCCCCGATCATCCTCCTGGTCTCATCCGGGGAGGGAGCATACGGCGGGCAGCCGAAATGCTTACCGTACCCCTTGCAGCCGTAGCGGCACTTGAACCTTACCCATTGTGCCACAACAATGTCTTCTGAAGCGATCTGCTGTGCATGTGCGCCCCGTTCACGAGCAAGCCCGATCAGTTTTTTTACTTCCCCACTACAATCCAGCATACGATCCACCTCATGCAGAGGATACCCGCCCGGATCAATAAAGTTTTTCCTTTAAAGGGCCCCTCTCTTTTGACAACACGGGATTCTCATGACAGACTACCGCACCGGGTGCATGGTCTGCGGCAAACCGCTCCGCTACCTTGAAACAACAGAGAAGCATGAATGCGCCTACTGCCATGAAGTCCGGCCAACAAATACCCTCTGCACGGATGGCCACTTTGTCTGCGATCGCTGCCACCAGCTCGGGGCTGACGATGCAATAGAGCAGTACTGCACAAAGACAACCGAGACCGATCCGGTCCGGATGGCGATCACCCTGATGCAGAACCCGGTCGTGAACATGCACGGCCCCGAGCACCACTTTCTCGTGCCTGCCGTGCTTCTTGCGGCGTACTGCAATGTCTCCGGGCAGCCGGACCGGAAGGCAAAACTGATCGCGACCGCACGGGAACGTGCGGGGATGATCAAGGGGGGTTCATGCGGGTTTATGGGTGACTGCGGCGCTGCGGTGGGGACCGGGATCTTCATATCGCTTGTTACCGGCGCGACGCCGCTCTCGCATCGCGAATGGCAGCAGGCAAACCTCGTGGTGGCAAAAAGTCTCATGACGATTGCCATGCACGGCGGCCCGCGCTGCTGCAAGCGCAACACGTTCCTTGCGATACAGGGAGCGGTTGCATTCGCGGAAGAAAACCTTGGGGTAAAAATCCCGATCGACCCGAAGGTCACCTGCATGTTTTACGGTATGAACAAAGAATGCAGGACCACCGACTGCCCGTTCTATCCCCGCTGATCGCCACCACGGGCTTCGATGATACGCTGGACGATCAGGCGCGAGCTCGCAAGGTCGCCATCCGCATATTTCCCGATCCGGACAACCTCTGCATTGAGATGGCGTCCGGCAAGCTGGCCCCGGAGTTTATCCTCATCGAAGTACTGGTTGAACCCGATCGTAATAACATCGGGGCGGATCTCTTCAATGGGCCGGAACATGTCGGTCGGGTCGCCGAGGATCGCGTGGTCCACCGGTTTGAGCGCGGCGATCATCGCCCGACGCTGCTCCTCCGGGATGATCGGGCGGGGCTTGTGCTTCACGTTTGCATCCCGTGCCACGATCACCCAGAGTTCGTCGCCGAGTTTCTTTGACTCGGACAGGTAGTAGAGATGCCCCGGGTGAAGGACGTCGAAGGTGCCCGTAGCAACGATGCGCCGTGCGGTCATTCGATCACCGCAAGTTCGCAGGGTTCCCCGTCTGCGGTAAAACACCGCCAGTCGTTCTCGCGGTACGGGGCGCCAATGATGAAGTGGTATCTTCCAGCCCGGGGAAAGAAGTTAATGTCTGCATCGGAGGGCCGGCAGACACCGTTCGGGTGGGAATGTGCACTGCCTGCAAGGTGGGTATCGAGCGGCATCATGTCAAAGAAGATCGAGGCGGATGAACTGCCGGTGATCGTGCCAGGGAGAAGATTGAGTTCGCTTATTACCCCTTCATCTTCTTTGAGGAGTGCGGCAAACTCGTTCGGGTGACTGTTTTTGCCCAGCTCGAGCAGCAGCCTGATAAGTTCCTTTTTGATCCCTCGGATGATCATGGTGGTTCACAATAAAAAGCGTTCCGGCGCTTGTATCGATCCATTCGTGCTCGTATAAGAAAAAAGGCTCGCAAAATACCGGGAAACAACGGGAACCGTCACAGTTGAAGCCGCCATGATTACGGCACCTTCGGGGGGTATCCCCGGATTGTGGGTGACCCGCGTGCGGGGCCGCAACGGCACCAGAGTGCAAAAGGTCCCCTTGTTTTGAGTCTGCTAAAAAAAGGGGCATCGCCCAAAAAAATACGCGGATCTTTTCTTTATGGAAACGGCAGAGTGGGATCTGCCGTTACTGTTCGACCGCGGCAAGCGCACCGCTCAGATCGGCTGTCAGGTTGGTACCGGCAAATGCACCCGATGTCGGGAGCGCCATGGTAAATTCCGGTGTCACGTCGTACTGGACCGTGCTGCTCGCGGGCACAATCATATCGAGGATGTGGCCGCCCCTCAGGTGATCGTCGGCAAGGAAGTGGAGATGGTAGCCCTGCGCATTGAGGCCTTTTAAGAACACCGGCGTGTAGAACCCGACGACCGTGCCGGTGACGTTCGTGTACGTGTAGACCTTCTGTTCCTTTGCCGCATCGGTGAGCGTGGGATACGGCGGCTCCTGCGCCGGGATCGCCCGGACCGTGACCGACGGGAAGGTGTCGTGGATCTTTACCGCGTAGATCATGTTCTGCGAGGGGATTTTTGCGGCCATCGCGGTCGTGAACTCTGAATAGTTCATCGCACGATCTGTCGTGGTCTGCCGGATATCGGTGTCGAAGTACGTGACGGTCGCAAACGGCGTGGTCTCCTGGTCGGTCGCCGGGGTGACCGTGCCGTCGGATTTTGCGTGCCAGACCCGGCCGTCGAGCACGATCATCTCGCCGTCGAGTTTGTCAAATGTCCCGATCCCGAAGTCGCCGTACTTTTTGAGGTCCCCGACCGTCACGTTGCCATCATACACGCCCTGCATCAGCGCATCAATGGTCGAGACCTGGTACAGGGTGTCACGTACAGGTGAGTCTGCCGGGACGTGTCTGGTAAAACCGGTATAGACTGCCGCCCCGGCAAAGATGATTGCCACCGCGACGCCGATGCCAAGAAAAAATTTGTAATCCATGGTGTATCAGGGCCGGCGCGCTTACTTCTTGCCGGTGACCTTGATGATATGGTACCCGAACTGGGATTTTACCGGCCCGACAACCGTGCCCTGCTCGGCGGCAAATGCGGCCGCTTCAAACTCGGGGACCATCTGTCCCTTGCCGAACCAGCCGAGATCCCCGCCGTTCTTTTTCGACGGGCAGGAGGAGAAGCGCTTTGCGACTGCAACAAAGTCCTCCCCTCCGGTGATCCTCTTCAAGATCTTGTTTGCGTCGTCCTCGCTTGTGACAAGGATATGGGATGCGCGAACCTGTGTGGTCATGTATAGTGATGGGGAGGTTTTGGGATAAAAGGGTTGATGGGTCGGGGCTTGAACGGGAAATGATCCGGCCGGATATTTACGGAAAAGTCCCGGTCCTGCGCTGGAGATTCCGGAAAAACCGGGCCGGTAATCTTGGGCACCTCCTCTCTCACGCCCTGATCGGGGTACTACCTTCGCCAGGCTTCTTACATGGGGGCAGTTCCTCTCCCTCAAATCCGGGCTCAATCTGGCCCCGGAATCCCCCTCCCGACACCCGATCGGAGCCCAATTTGGGCTCCGTTTAAAAATAAGCCCAAACAAGCCTTATTTTGGCAAACGGGCAAATTAAAAGGCTCTCATAAACGCGTTTTTCTGGCCGAAATCAGGGCCCGAAGGGTGATTGCATGATCCCGGAAAAAGAGGCTGCCGGAAGGCGTCTATGGCCCCTATAAGACCATTATATGGGGCACAATTTGGGCTTATTTTATCAAATAAAGTGAAATAATCGCTCCTTTTCAGTTCCCGTGGAATCGGACGGCTTTACGGGCGTATTTTTGGGAGACTTGCGATGTGTCCCTCTCCCTGCTTTCGCAGGGAATCACCCGGTCGCCTCGTCGGATCCTTGCTGGGTGTCCGAATCTTTTCCTGTATGAAATCTAGTTGGTCCCTGATATTTTTCGGCATTTCAAATTTTCATCCAAAAAAATTCGGTCGGAAAAATTTTGCGCCAATTTTTTTTACGATTTTCAAATTTCGCGGCAAAAATTTTCCGGCCCGGGAAATTTCACGGCCAAAAAGATCCGGTCGTACCAACGTTCAAACCAAAAATTTTTGGCTGGAAAAATTTCGCACAGAACGGGTGGAAAGCGATTGGCCGGAAAAATTTCCGGGCACATTGCACATTCCTTCGGAAGCACCTCCCAAAAAAGGGGTTTTCTCAACGTTCGCGGAGATCGTCCGGGATTTTTTCGTGCGAAAGTTTGTCCTCCGCATAATTTTGTGGCGCGAAATGTTTTGCGCAGGGAAAAGTTTGGGTTCAAAGCCGTTTTGGAAAAGACAATCTGTACCAGCACCGGGGATAGTGCAGGTTTCTTTTGCCTTTTGAATAGTACCTATAGTATTCGGAAGTTCACCCGGTCTTTTCCGTTTCTGATCCCATTTCATCCAACACGGTTCGGATCTGCATTTGGATCCATTCTTTCCCCTCTTCTGATTTCAGCCATTCGATCACCTGTTCTTTACCACCGGTATTACGATCGTTAAAAAATAAGATCATGGCGGCAGTGATCACATCGTTTCTGGATGCATATTCTCCGCTTTCGATTACCGCAGCAATTTTCTGTAAAATGTCATGCGGACACTTATACGATATTTGCTCTTTTGGCTTCCCCTTGATAGACGGCATTCACATAAGAATGCAAGAGCAATATAAACTATTTTTGTAAGTTTTATGAGGTTCTAGAAAACCTTTATACTATGGGTTATTCATATACCGCTGATCAGTATTAATGTACGTAAATGGGACTGTATTATTAAAAGAGCCTAATGAGATCAAATCGATCTTTCATGCCATTCCCGGAACATCCCCCCGGTATGGCGGGCTAGGAATACCTGTACGGACGCATGCCCGGGAATATGCCGGCCTGCGGCTCATGTTTTGTGATGACAGTATCTTTATTCCTCGGGAAGACAAAGGAAAAAATTCTTTCCGGAAATACTTTGACCGCAACACCCGGCCTGGCCTTTTTTTCATCTTAAATTTTTTACGCCCCACATTACTTCCATTACAGAATCCGGAGATGAGGGTCGGGAAGCGAACATTGAGATCCCGGTACCAGATGGGAGATTCCGGGTTTTTCAATAAGAACCCCGGCTGTGAAGGCTGCGTAGAGAGGATTCTATCCGGGCAGACAATGGTATTCTCGTTTTAGTATCGGGGAAGATCCATATGGAGGTACAGAATGCTCAGCATACGATCCTGTTTGAATGCAGGAAGCCGATATCCCTGTTGTATGTCGACGATGACCCCGGGCTCCTTGAAATCTGCAAACTGTTCCTGGAACAGTCCGGGCAGATTCATGTTGACCTGCTTTCCTCTGCACAAACTGCGCTGGAGAAATTAAAATCATGCACCTATGATGCAATCATTTCTGATTACCAGATGCCGGGGATGGATGGCATCACCCTCTTAAAAACGCTGCGATCGCAGGGGAATTTTATCCCGTTTATTCTGTTTACCGGAAGGGGAAGGGAGGAAATTGTCATCGAGGCTCTCAATAACGGTGCCGATTTTTATCTTCAGAAAGGAGGCGATCCGGAATCCCAGTTTGCCGAGCTGGAGCATAAAATCAAACTGGTTGTCGAACAACGCAAAATAAAAACCGAGCTCGTCGAATCCCGGCGGCGATTTACCGATCTCATCGATTTCCTGCCGGATGCGACCTTTGCCATTGATCTTGAGGGCAAGGTCATTGCATGGAACAGGGCGATAGAAGATTTGACGGGAGTTGTAAAAGAATCCATCGTAGGAACGGGGAATTATTCCTACGCCCTCCCGTTTTATGGGGAACGGCACCCGATCCTGATCGATCTGATGCTTTGCCAGAATCCGGAGATTGAGAGACAATACCTGCACGTCAAGAAAAAGAGCAATAAAATTATTGCGGATACGCATGTCCGGATTCTCAACGGTAAAAAAGATCTCACTCTGTGGGGGATTGCCTCGCCCCTCTACGATACGAAGGATACCATTGTTGGTGCGATAGAATCGATCCGGGATATTACCGACCTCAAAAAGGCTGAAGAGGTTCTTGTGGAGAGCGAACAGCGGTACCGGAATGTGGTCGAGGATCAGACCGAGTTCATCTGCCGGTTTTTGCCGGATGGAACCCATGTCTTTGTCAACGAGGCATATTGCCGGTATTTTAATAGAGAACATAATGATATCATCGGGAAACGTTTCGCTCCAAGAATTCCGGATGAGGATCTGGTTTTGGTACGAAGTCACTTTGCTTCGCTCACCCACGAAATGCCAATAGCGCATATCGAACACCGGATCCTCATGCATTCCGGGGAGATCCGGTGGCAGCGGTGGAGTGACCGGGTAATTTTTAATCCCGACGGCAGGGTCGTCGAGTACCAGTCTGTCGGGCGAGATATCACAGAGCAAAAACAGCTTGAGGAATCCCTCCGCCAGACCAACAAGAAACTCAATCTCTTAAACAATATCACCTGTCACGACATCCTCAACCAGCTTACCGCACTCCTCGCCTACCTGGAGCTCAACGGAGAGAAAATCAGCGATCCCGAAGCACTTGATTTCCTGAAAAAAGAAATCCATGCGGTAAATAAAATCCGGACCCTGATCAAGTTCAGCCGGTATTACCTAGATCTCGGAGTTAATACACCGGACTGGCTGAACCTCCGCGATGTGTGCATGGGAGCAATTCCCGGTCGCGAAGGGATTACCGTGACCTGTCTTTCCGGTGATCTCGATATCTACGTAGACCCCCTGCTCGAAAAAGCGTTCTCCACCCTGTTCGACAATGTCATCAGCCACGGGGAACATGTGACCGCCATAACCGTCAGCTACCGTAAAGATCCGGAACCCGGCGGTGTCACCATTACGGTTGAGGATAACGGGGCCGGTATCCCGGACGATGAAAAGGAGCAGATTTTCAAACAGGGGTACGGAAAACACACCGGCCTCGGCCTCTTCTGCTTACGGGAGATCCTGCTGATCACAGGGATTACAATCCGGGAGACCGGTGTGTGGGGTGAGGGAGCACGCTTTGAAATCCGTGTTCCTCCGGGAAGATTTCGGGATGCGTCATCTGCCTGATCGGGGATGGGCCGGGGAGCCATCCCCTATTTTTTGAGGACCCTCTGGGGGGAGGAATCAGCAGCGGGTGGAGCGGTACATGCAGGGGAGAGTGTGGTGAAAAACAATACCGCGATGAGTGTGAGGATGACAATCGGTTTCATGGGAATACCCGGTTCATGGAAATTGCTTTGCAGTTCTCCGGTACACAGTTTCATTTCTTTTTGCATCTCATGCAGGCTGCTGCGCCCAGACCCGTTGCAGCGATGGAAACTGCCAGGGGGAGCGAAGCCGGGTGAGTTGTCGGCACCTCATGCGGAGGATTTCCGGTTGGAGCGGTCGTTGTTATGGAGAAATTTTGCAGGGATGCCGGGGAAGTTGTGGTATTTCCGGCGGGAGCCGTTTGTGTTAGGCTCGGGCGCTCGGTAAGGTTGAATTGCGTACTCACCGGCTCACCGTATCCCGGGTTGACCGGTGTGAGACGGACCCTGTACGTAAACGGCGCCCAGCCTGCCGTATGTACCGGGCAGGACCATTCCCCGGGGGAACTTTTACCCGGCTGCACTATGGCCGTTGCGGACATCCCGAGTTTCCTTGTTTCGCCCATACTAAATCCCCGTGAATCTTCCGGTGAAGCGGAAAGTATGTCAACGAGAATTTCTTCACCGGGCGGCATATTTGCCGTACCGTGCACTACAAAGGAATCGCCAATGTAATGATCTCCAACAGGATCAATAGCTATCGACACGTTCGCAGAATTATCCTGATACGGTGAACCAAAGAAATACACGGCATCCGCTATCGCCCCGGTTGCATTCCCGTTGCCGGACATGGCAACTGAAGAAACCCATGCACCGGTGGGATAATCTCGGAGTACGGAACCATTGCGATCAACGGTCTGGACAGAACTGCCGTTCCCGAATACAATGGAATTCCCGTCATTTGCAGCAGCAATATTCCGCGACAGGCTGGGGGTTTTGATCGTCCAGAGAATCGTGCCGGCATTATCCAGCCCGTACACGGATCCCCGGATAGATCCTACGATAATCCGGTGTGCATCGTCCGACATGGCAAGTGACGACCCGGTCTCCGGAAAAGAACGCTCACCGACAAGACCCCCGATCCGGTTGAAGAGGTAGAGATTGCCAAACGTACCCCCCACAACGGCTATTACCGAATTGTCCCCGCTGATTGCGACCGTATTTGGTCCGCCGGTCCGGTATTTCCAGAGCAGGGATCCGTTCTGGTCGTACAGGAACAGGTCTTCCGGATAATTGACCGTCCCCTCAGGGGTTGTGCCGGGATTTGTTCCCGCTGCTGCGATCAGCGTACCGTCTCTGGAGAGGGTGAGAGCATATATCGGCGCGTCCGTGTCCCGCGTCCACAGGACAGAACCGTTCCGGTCAAGGCAGATCACCCGGCTGTCCTGTGTTCCCGCGTAGATCCGCGACGCATCCGGTGAAATGGCAACTGCGGTCGGCGGACTCAGTGTGGAATAGTTCCAGAGGATCGCACCTGTCCGGTCAAAGAGAATCACCTGGTTTGATGTCGTGGACGTGACCGAACCCGCGCAGCAGCCCGGCACTAGTTCGGACGCCGCTATGATGCTGTTGTCCCGCGAAATATCTATTGAAGAGATCCACGGCGGCCGTTCAGCGGTAAACTGCCTGCTCCAGAGAAGTGCGCCGGTGCGGTTGAAGTACAGGAGCGTATCTTCGTCCGCCACGTACGCCGCCAGGTACTGTCCGTTGTCAGAAATGGTTATCCTGTTGAGATTGCCTTCGTGGGTTGCATCTGGCGACAGGGGAAATGTCCACTGGGGCTGGACCGCAAGGGCCGGGACACACAGCAGACAGAGTACAACAAGAGCAGGCAGCAACCCTGATGCGTTTGGTATTTTTTTATCCTGTTTCATGTAGTTCCTCTCCCGGTGAGTGCGGCCATTTCAACTCCAGTAATACCTGGTTCCGAGCAAAGCATATCCCCCGTCTGCGGTCCTGATAAGGGATATCGAACCAAACGTCGGATTGTTTCCGCCATGTGCATTCGCAGCGGAATCGAGCACATTCTTCGGAATCAGATCAATAAAATCGGTCCTGCTCCCATCCTCTGAAAAAATCCAGGCAGGTATTCCGGACAGGTCTGAAATTTTATCCTGCCGGACGATATGGCCCTGGGAGTCCAGCCTTGCAGAGATCGTATCCGCAGGCACGGATTCATTTGAATGCTGGAGATGGGACTGGTAGATGATATCATACCCGTCCCCCGACTCATGCATGCCGATCAGGTTGTTATTGCAGAACGATGTCTTGGTATTGCACGTGCCAAGTACGGCATCCCACGATATTGCCAAAGACGCATCTGTCTTTTCGATCAGTATTTCGTATCCCGTCCCGCCGGGTGAATAATCTATGTACTCTTTCCCGAACAGCAATCCGTTGTCATCTGTCCGGATGATGTCTGTCACTCCCTCCGGGTCTTTCAGGGGGAGGCTCTCTTTTGTAAGGAGCGTCCCGTTCCGGGCAACCGTTGCGGTTATCAGGGTGATCTTTGATGTGGAAAAATTTCCGTTCGTCAGGATCCAGTTCAGGCTGCCTTCAGGATCCTGCTTCAGGGAGACCGGAGTAAGATCATAACATACCGTACCATTGGTCCGGCAGATCGAATCCATGATATTCGTGGCACCCAGAGGCCTTCCCGAAGAATCGATAGTGAATACCAGTCCATCTCTCCCCAATATTGAATATCCCCCGTCATCCCACGGGAAAATCGAACGGATCTCTCCACCCATGCCTGTGTCTGCCGGTTTTTGGTCCCAGAGGGGATTTCCGTTGCTGTCGGTCCTGAAAACCCGGAGTGTTGTATAGCCCGATTTGTTGGAATAATACCCTGCGACAAAAAATCCGTTATCCAAAGTCTGGATGAACCGGTAATACCGGGGTGCAAGCGCCGTGGCTGTTGCATAATCCGGGTTTTGTATAACCGAGATCCACTGGATATTCTCCTGGCTGTCAAGTTTTACCAGCACTGTCTCGGTTTTTACAAATGATCCTTCGATACATCCAGCAAATGCCACGAGAAGAAGAAAAAAAACTGTCACGAGGCTGAGATATGCGGTTCTCTTCATGTGCGTTCACCGTATTTTTCCAATCATGGGGCATCCGGTACACGATTCATTTCTTCTTGCATCTCATGCAGGCTGCTGCGCCCAGACCCGTTGCAGCGATGGAAACTGCCAAGGGGAGCGGGGCCGGGAGGGTTGTCGGCACATCCGCTGGCAGATTCCCGGTTGGAGCGGTCGTTCCCTGAGTGGTATTTTGCAGGAGTGCCGGGGAAGCAGGGGTAGTATCCACGATTGTGAACGGATATACTTCCTGGTTGAACGGCCCTATGGAGAGTTCGTAGTTCCCCGGGACCGCAGCCATCCGGACCACAGACCCGTTCTCGAACGATTTTTCAAACCGGGTTGTATTTACGACAAATGACCATGTGTTGATCTCACCTGTCCCCCGATAAACGATAGTGGAGCCGGAAAATCTGGGCGGCAGGAGGTTCGGGCTGCCCGGGGCATAATTGGCAGAGAACGCCCCATAATCGATCTCCTGGCCGGTTGGGAGATTGGTCTCCCCGGAAATCCTGAATGTATCGCCGATGAAATGTGAGCCTAGGGGAAGATTGTCTACGGAGATCCAGTATCCCCGCTGTGCATGGACATACTGATTGGTGTGATAGGGAGTAAGATTGGGTGTTATAACCGTACGGTTATCCGTATCTTCCGGAGACAGAATTGAAATGATCTGGGAATCCTTCGCTGAATTACGGGGATCCTGCGAAACAGCGGTCACCAGGTACTCCCCCGGGACTGCATCGGGCACGGGAAACGGTGGCCCAAGCCCGTATGTCTGCCAGAGACTCGTCGTTACATTGCACGACCAGGTATTGACTCCGTTCTCCCCGGGTTCAATAGTGACGTTGGACTGGTAGGCAGACCCTCCACCTCCCGGGTTGAAATTGGTGCTATAGATTTGAAGAAGGAGAGGAATTCCCGATGCCGGCAGGTTCGTCGTCCCGGAGATAAAGAATACTTCGTCAAGGGGATGGTCGCCGATGGGGACGATGGTGATATACGGCGTTGTGACAGCGGTTACATTTCCATCATCAGCGCTCGCTAATGGGACAATCATGAGAGCCGCAAGGACTATGGCAAACGATACAAGAAACATTATTTTTCTTGATTCTTTTAACATTCTTCACACCTACCAGTATTCACGCCAATCAACAAATCCATCTGACAGTATACTCCTGTTGTCAATGTTTACGAGGGCATAGGCGAGTCCGTACTCGTTTGATGACAGGGAGCCAACGGGCATTGAAAGACGAACATTCCCTGTGTAAGGATATGCCCATTCAATGGTTATTGGTCCATGTGAACTCCTGAGATAGTCACCAAAATTTTTGTGTGGTACTCCTGCATTGGCTGCCGATGATAGATGAGAATTCAGCGTTGACGTTGACGCTATCATAAGTGCATCAATTTTTTGTATTCCTGTGATTGACGGTGTGTTTATGTAATCCGTGAAGTCTTTCGAGGGGCCGAAATGAACTGTTGAAATCTTTTTTGACAACTCCACTTTGTGGAGGGGCCAGACTATCCTGGGAAGAAGGGTGTCCTGTCGGGCTAATGATGCAACGGGACTGGCAACCTGCAATGGTGTCTCTTGGGTTGTAATTACAGTAGGTGTGGCCCTCCCACTAACGGTCGGAATATTCACAGGAAACCTGGTCGTGTTGCTGCCTGCTGCGTTGGTAGCCGTAAGAAATACCGTATAAGTTCCGGCACTTGAATAGGCGTGATGCGGGTACTGGGAGGTTGACGAGCTCCCGTCGCCGAACGACCAGAGCCACGATGCCGGTGAATTTTTGGACGTATCAATAAAATCAACCGTCACTGATGTCGTTTCAGAGGGCGTTGTTTCACCGTACCCATATGCAAATGATGCTACCGGTGGCGTGTAACTTTGTAAAGTGTGACTTGAAGTGATTGTACTGTTGGAGGACACCGTGAAAACGGATTGTGCTTCAACATCTCCGAGGGAAGATATGGAAGCAACCATCACAATATATTTACCTGGTATAGCATCAGGTTCTGGCCCGGGGAAAGTAACCCATCGATCGGTCGTAGCATTACAAGACCAGAGATTGACTCCCTGTTCTCCGGGTTGTATAGAGATGTTTGAACGGTAATCTGACCCCCATCCGGCAGGGTTGAAATTGGCAGTCTCGATTTGGATTAAAAGAGAGTCATTCGAAGCCGGCAGATTTGTTGTTCCGGTAATAAAGAATACATTATCAATCGTTTGGTTCCCGATGGGATCGATGGAAATAAACGGTTGTGCGGGAGGTGTCGTTACATTCTGATCCGGGACGGACCCCCCGCTGCAAGCCGGTATAAGGAGGAGTATAACGAGGAGCATCAGACCCGGGATTTTGATCACTGACAGAATCTTTGTGTACATCTCTTTATCCATGAATATCCACAAATCCCGCCGTTAGGGCAGATCCTTACTGAATGAATCGTAGAACGATCCGGCACTTAACTTTTCTCGCCCGATCGTTTACCGGTTTTGCGACCGGTGTGGTGTTTTCGGATCGCTGCGACAAGACCGGTACAGAGAAGAACCATAGCGATGGCGGACAGAGGCCCGGAGCCCGCAGGGGCCGGCTCCGAAAATGTATATGTCAGGGCCGTACTGTTTCCCTGTTGAGGAGTGGCTGGCGATGAAACCGACAATGGCTGCGCTGGTGCCGGTGTATCGATCTTGAAGATGTGAACATATCCGTCATTGATGGACTCATTGTCCGGGTTTGCGTAGAGGATCCGGTTATCGATAAGGCCCAGCAGCATCGGGTGCCGGGTTCCCGGTTCGAACAACACGCTCTCGCCGGTCGCGATATTGTAAACGACAACCTGCCGGGTTTTGTCCTTGGTGTCATCGTAGAGCGCGTACGTTTCCCAGGCCACGTAATTTCCCGAAAGGTACGGCTCTCCGGCGTAATACGTGAGATCGCTGATCCGGTACTCCGTCTCTGTTGTCAGGTTGTAGAGATAGATCGCAGGGGTGCCGTCGCGCAGATCTCCCCAGACCACATAATTCCCTGAGACCTGCGGATAATGCTGGAGGCCATGCGCTGTACAGAGAGGACGTTCCGTATTGTTCTTCAGGTCGAAAAGATAAGTATCGCCGGCTCCCGGATCGTTGCGCTTGTCCACCCAGACAACGTACGAGTCGTCCATGGTGGGGCCTGACTTTTTCCCGGGATCTGTTGCAATAGCCCGAAGGGACTTGTCGGTCAGGTTGTACAGGACGATGTCAGAATCTTGTGACGGGTAGAGTTTCTGTTTGGCCCAGACTACCCGGTCCCCGAAGATAAAGGGGTCCCGATTTTCCCGCTGAATACTCACGTCCCTAGTACCATCAACTGTGAGAGGATGTGTCGCCCCTACGTGATTATCGTACATGTAGAGATTGCCATCGAAATCTGCACGCCAGACAACCCGCCCGTCCGCAATGCCGAACGGCGTCTCGAACGTATACTGATATTCTGCTGAGGGAGACGTAGCAATGATTCGTGTCGCCCCTTCAGAGAGGTTCATCAGGTAGATTGTGCTGGTAAAATCATCCGTTGAGGGATGGGTCACCCGGTATGTCTCCCAGACCATCCGATCATGATCAAGGGCAAAACCGTCCGAATATGTGTAGTAGGGGTTACCTGAATCGTCCTCGGTGATGTACGGGGAATAGACTGGAATATCGGTACCGGAGAGTGTGGCGGCAACGGGAGGTATCACGAGGCAGAGGAGAAAGATAATCCCGCACAGGTACAGGAAAATTTTCATGAGTCTTTGACCCTCCGTCGGGAATTTGTCAGCATTACCCGGGGTACAGAAATAAAAAAGATCAGGACATTGAGATTGTACCCGCGTTGCCAGGCCCGTCATCATGATACATCCGGTAAAATCGTCTTTAAGATTTCTGTGACAGAATTTTATCAAATAGATTAAAGAGCGACACCCGGAAAAGTAAACCTATGGATGGGAAAAGCGGTGCATTCAGGATTGTGTGCCGTGTCGCATATTACGGGATAATCATTCTTATCGTCCTGTTCGTTGTCTACTCTTTCCTGAACTGGCTGACGCTTTTTTTGTGGGGTGACTCGTCCGCCCTGCGGGGCGAGCCCCGGATGTTCCACCCCCCGCAGATCGTGATCCTCCACTATACCAGCATGATCTCCCCCGAGCTCGGAAAGATCATTGTTGCACTGCTCTTCTCTGGGTGTGCGTTTTTTACGTACCTGGGATACCGCCAGTTGACCCGGAAAAATTCTCTCGACCATCCCACACGAAACAAGATCGCCGGGTGTATCCGGTCCCATCCCGGCTGCCATTTTGGCTCGATCATGCGGGCAAGCGGGATCAACCGGGGAACGCTCTCTTACCACCTCGGCCAGCTTGCCGCGCTCGGCCTCGTGCACGAAGTACGGGTCAGGGGCATGACCCGGTACTTCATGCAGGGGTGCGCACGTTCGGCGCTTGAAGAGGCGCTCCTGATCCACCGGAACAACAGCGTGCGCTCCCGGATCCTCGATATGCTTGAGCATGCACCAACCGTAACAAGGACAGAACTGAAAAAAGGCCTGGGGATTTCCGGCCCGGCGCTCTGGTACCACATGCAGCTGCTCATCCGGGACGGGATCGTCCGCGAGATCCAGGCCCCGGAGCAGATCGGCAGGCCCGTCAGGTACGCGCTTGCCGGGCCTGCACGGGAGATCGCGGAAAAAATGAGAGGGGCGCTCGGGTCTCTCGCAGGCGCTGGCATGTTATCCGATCAGGGGCAGGGAGAGGGCACCCTTGCTGGGCAGTGACACCCTGGCGAGGATATGAAAAACCGGTTCTGTAGATACACCGGATCCGAATTTTGATCCTTTTTGGGAAATTCTCCCGGGCCATTACGAGGGATCAAAAAGAGATTCAATAGAATGTTTTAGTTCTTTTTCCTGAACGAACATACGATAACCACAAATATAACCGCAAGACCGGGAATCACACCAGACACAGGGGCCTCCGTCGATCCGGTTCGTGCGATCGTTGCAGGGATTGTTCCCGTGGTTGTCACCGGGGTCTCTTTTGCAGGGTGGATGACAGGCCCGAGATCGGCATACCAGAGCTGGTAGTTCCTGGCATACTCCTCGGTCTTCTCTTTTGGGAATGACTTGATCAGGAGTCCCCCGTCATTGAACCGTACAATATCGAGTTGGGAAGTGTTTTCATTGGGTTCGCCGTCAAACAGTTTGTCCAGTCCGCCATTGAACGAGATTTCGGTTTTTGTGCCGGTTGGGATATGATAGAGGGTCCGCCCGAAGAACACGTAATCGCCGTCGATTGCGTAACTGTCGTCGCTGAAAGCCCCGTCCGTTTCACATAACGGGACGGTCTTTAAGGTACTGATATTGGTAAGGAAAAGGGTACTGTGATACCCGGAAGTACTGGTGCCGGTTGTTTTTGTCCATGCAACATAATCCTCCGAACAACAGTCCGGGGAAACTCCAATGCTCTCTTCGGGATAGTGTATATTCGTCGCAGACGGGATGGTGACCGGTGTCACCGACCGGTTTGAAGCACGCATGTCCAGGGAGAACAGGGCCATTCCTTCATCTGGTAGGCGTTTATTCGTTTCGTGGGGAATCTCTATTCCCTCAGTGAGAGTGGCAACGGTATTGCCGCCAAACCCCACAGGATCGCTTCTGTCGATACGATTGTCGACAGGGATAATTCCGTTGAAGTCCGGCGAATAAATGAACAGATCGGCAGCCGATCTTTTTCCGGAATCCAGAAGATGGCCAGAGTTCGTTGTATCGTGGATGAGTACGAGGCGGTGATCCGCGATGATATTCATTATGTCATGATGAAAGAAGGCGGCGACCGGGGTATTGTTTTTTCCGTCAAAGGCATACAGTCCGCCTTCCGTCCCATGGTTCACCCGTTTGGTTCTTTTATCGAACCCGTAATACACGACACCGTCGGCAATATCGAGGGCCGTGATCTCCGTGTTGTAATTTGCCTCCGGGGGAATCTCGAATATTTGTCGCTCTCCGGTTTTACTGTCCCAGGTATAAATCGTCTGGCCCTTATGGTATGCAACGACGCCCTGGCTTAAGCCCAGGTGCGACTGCCAGGCGGAAGGATCCCAGAGAGAGACATTCCCTTCGTCAATAAACGTATAATTGACCGTTACCCGTTTTTCTTCTGCGGTTACTGGTGAAGGTAATAATAACAGGAAAATAAGTCCGATAAAGAAAAACTCCAGCGTATGATCTCTCTTAAAAAAAGAGAAGAACTGTACGAATTCGGGTGATTTTTTCCGGCCATTCATATACAACAAATAATTCCACGTTATTTAGTGTTTATTCCGAACGTGTCTACATACCGGGAAAAACGAAAAACTGTGTAGACACTTTCGGAATAATGCTTATTGTATTCCGTTTCCCAGTGAGGATATGAACCATCAACCGGACGAAATACCCTGGTTTGCAAATGCCGGTCCCAAAGGATGGTATCTATCCCCATCACCCCTCTCTGGAGCGGATGCTGTCTTTCATGGATGACATGGTTTAGGAATGAAAAGAAGAACACCCATGGTTCAACCATGTGGGATTTCCCCCCATCGGAGCGTGGGGAAGCTGGGGTATTCTTCCCCAAGGTTTGGATGGACGGGAAAGAGCAAGGAAGTGAACAAATGACACAAGGCCACACAATTAAACTCGTGACAATCGTCGGTCTCCTGCTCCTGATTATTGCAGGATCCGGTGTTGTCAGCGCGTTTTCGATATCAGCTCAAGCTAATGAAAAACAGCTTGAGATCATCAAGGAGATTTACGGGACAAAAATGACCCAGGGTGAATACTGGGAGAAGGTATATCCCGACGAACTGGCGGAAATCAGGAAAAGTGTACCGGAAAAAGAGTATACTGAATTCTATAACCAGATGTACTACTGGGGAGATGACCATCCCGAACTTCCCAACGGGGCAACAGTCTGGGATGAGAGCGGCCCGGTAAACCTCAGGGCTATCAGCAGCGAAGAGAAGCAAGCATTCGGGCTTGAAAACATGAAAACAGACGAGAGCGGATATGTCCTCCGGGGCATGAATCCCGCGGATACAGATTCCACACTGGACAAGCTTTGTGCCTGGGTAACAAAGCGGACTGCGATGGCCCCAATGAGCGGGCTGGTATTAAACCCAGACGCTCTCACAAGTAGCGGGTCTGCAATTACCCATGGGGGGAAGGGGATTGTTGCAGGTGGCAGCAGTTCCACGACGTTATCTCTGACAACGGGGTTGTATGGGGACGGGTCGCTGGTTGATTCCTACACTCTGTATTGGGGGAGCGGAGGAAATGCCTGGAAATACATTTCACACACATTTTACAGCCCCCAGCGGAATGTACTCTACCAGTCCAAACTCTCGGGATCGTCAACAAATCCCACCTACTCCGGGTATGCCTGGTCCTACGGACAGGTATGGCCATTTTAAATATGGCTCTGTGGGGCTAATCTCTGCATACCGTAAATAATGACTAAAACTATTTTTTTCTGTTGGGTAAGGGGAACCTGTAAAAACCGGTTTCGCTCGTGATTCTACAGGGTCATACCTTCAAAGTCGCTCATCATATAATGATGCACGACCGTTCCGCTTTTTATCTTCTTAACGATATGATCGCTTTCAAGTTTTGAGATATGCCAGCTGACAGATGGGCCCGAAATATCCATCAGTTCTTCAATCTCTCTTCGGGAAATCCCCGGGTTTTTCGAAATCAGCCCGATTATCGTCCGTTCATTGGAATTTTTTGAATGCAATAACAACAACCGTTCTTTGGGGGATTCTGTCGAGGAATTCTGGAAATATCCTTTTCCCTTTGCAGATTCCTCAACGGCGATCATATGATACGTTAAAAGTTTGTTCACGTGATACGTGACGTTTTTATTGGTTAGTTTTGTCATCCGCTCTATTTCTGACAGGTAGATGCCGGGCTTTTGCCGGATAACCGTATAGACCCGGTTTCTTGCGTCATTGTCCAGAAGATTGTTCCGTTTTAATTTTAAAAGTCCGGTAATTGCCGGCAGATTGCCTGACAAGATCAGTTTAATCTGGGATACCAGGATGGAGAGAAAACCGGTCACGGTAAGGATCAGGAGAATTGCGATCGGGAGATCCGAGTACTCGATCTGTTGCGGTTCAGGTACATGTATCAGCGCATTCGCGGAGGTGTCGGGATGAAAGTAGAGGGTATCATAATCCGGAGAGAGATCGTATGCAGGCCGGACCTTATATCCCCCGGTCTCAAGTGCCGGGATCGGGGCGGCAAGGAGTATAATGGATATCAGAACCAGCATGACTTTCTCGTTTTTATCCATATCCCACATCCCCCCTCAATAGAAGAACACGATGAATGGCTGAACCCCGTCCGTTTTTCCGGCGTCTATCTTCTCTGCCTCTATGACAACATACCAGTCCCCGCATGAAAGATTCGCATCCCGTGATATCTGGAGGAATATCCTGCCATCAGATCTTCCATCGGAAATATCATAGTAAGGTCCCATCACACCATCGGGAGCGAATATGGTGAGCTTCAATGAACTGTCTGTATCCCGCCAGTTAAGGTCGCAGGTAATATTTCCGGATCCCGATGGGATGCTTCGGAAGAAAGCGATGGACCGTCCTTCCCGGATATGCCAGGTTAAACGGTCCAGTATCCTGTAACCGTCCCCACTGAGGATCGCCTCATCGATCCCGTACCGCTCTTTTTCGGTTTCATTTAATGCACTCAGGTTAACCGGGCCGTTTTCGGTCCAGACGTTTGCACCGTAGGGAAGTTCCGGATGGTCATTTCCCCAGTATACGTGCTGGTTGCAGAACTTTTCGAACGCGTCCCTGGTTAAACTCTGACGCAGGGTCTCAATCTCTGCGGGATAAATAATCTCCATGTATTCTTTGTTGGTGATATTGGATCCATGCAGCTGTGTTCTTAGATCGGTTTGGCCATTTCCTGAATGATTTGTTTTTTCTGCTGCAACAACTCCGGCGGTCATAATGCCGATCGCTAACGAGAGGCAAATAATCCGGGCTGCCAGATGATATGTTGTTGTCAATTATGTGATTCCCTCGGGGATTACATTGTCTTTCCCTGATTAATGTAGGGTATATTTTTGTTGTTCTATATACCATTTATTCCGAAAGCATCTACATTGTGCAGAACCCGATCCGTCACCAGGTACAGACATGAGAAGTACCAGCGAAGGATCCCCGGAGTATCGTGAAAAGTAAGATCCGGGAACCCTGCCATGGAAGTACCCGTCCCCGGTCACCCGATCCGGGCTACGCTATTCCGGGCCCAAATTGAGCCCTGATTGGCCTTGTTGATCCCAAAAAGAAGTCCGTATCGGGCTCCGTTTTAAAATGTCCACAAATAGGCCGTATTTTGGCAATCGGACGAGATAAAACGATCTCATAAACGCGATTTGCGGGCCTTTTCCCTGCCCGGACAGGCATTTGAATCATCTTGGAAAAAGGGGCGCCGGAACGCGTCTATGAACCGCTAAAGAGCATTATATGGGGCTCAATTTTGGTGTATTTTTGGAAACAGAGTAATATAAAAGCCCCGATTTGCGAGGCAGAGCCGGGACGGGGAAAAATGGATTGTTGTATCAGGCCCAGCCAAATAAAGCCTGCACCATTTTGAATACCGGCAGGAGGCCGGACGCCCGGCCTGTTGCCCCGTCATCCGGGATCGTAAAAAGTGCTGTACCGTGGCCGCTTGCCTTTTCTTTCTGCCAGCCGACATCGGCATAATATTCCCCGGGCACGAGCCCTGTCGGGTCCAGTTCGAACGTCCATGAATTCAGTACCTTGTTTATTCCCGGCTCGGCACCGGTGCCCGGCACAATCGCGGAGACCGGCACAGACCGGACATGCGTGCCGGTCGTAAGATTGTAAATTTCAGCGGTCAGCGTGTTCTCGCTTCCCATGTTCGTGGTCCCGGCAAAGGTAAGCCGGCCATCGGTGCTGCGGGCTGGCGTCAGCTGGCCGGTTACAGGGTCGGTCGTGCCGGAGAAGTTGAGGAAGGGAAGCTCGACGAAGAAATACGCAGGCGTCACGATATCGTCAACACCCGGCCGTCCTAAAACATTCTGGAGCGCCTCAACTGCCGGCTGGACGCCCGGGCCAAGCCCGCTCACCGGCCCGAGATCAGCGACCGGGACACCGCGATCGGTGAGCGTGATATTCCCGGTCCCGGTGACATGGGCGGCAATCTCGAACTGCCGGTCAACGCCCGGATCCAGTATCACAAAGGCATACTGGCCACTCTGGAAGTTCTGGGTCTCAATGGGGGACAACGTAACGGAATAGTTCCCCTGCGCATCGGGAATTGCCGTAAAGGTATGGAAATAATTCCTGCCAAATGCCATGACAGCGACAGAACCGTTAGTCGCGCCGGTCCCGGTAATCGTGAAGGCGTCGCCTTCCGCAATCGTCTGCGGGCTGCTCGATGTAAATGCCAGGCCGGCAGATGCCGGTGCGACTACGAGCACAATCAACAGGACGATGATCCCTGCAAATGCTGTGGAGTGTTTCATGGTCGTTCACCCGGAATGGGTTAGGGGTAGTATCGGAACCGGGATTTAAACGATTTCTGTGACAGGATTTTACCATCGCAAAAAAAGGGCCGGTAGTGTATCCGAAGTGCTGTAAAAAGTGAAGATGCCCTGTATCCAACAGTGAATTGGGAAAAACAAAGAGGAACCGGGCAATACTACCTCCTTAATCCCTTTCGTATTATCCCCCAAAGAGATACACCCGCCATCACACCGGCTATCGACACCATGCCGGGCAAACCGGCCGGTGCAGCCGGAGTTGCCCCGGTCTGTACCCCGGAATACTGTGCACTGGGTTGTTGGGTGTTGTTGTCATCGATCCCGGTTCCGGAAAGAGTGGTTATGGTGCTTGGCCGTGGTGCGGCAAGCGTATAAAGCACCACCTCCCGAGGCTCCTTAAACCAGTCGTCCCCCGCGCCCCGGGTATAGACGATCCTGTCTCCCGAGATTACCGGGAACGATACCCCCTTCTCAAATGAAGTGATCTGGCTTTTTTCGCCGGTGCGCAGATCCATGACCATGATGGCACCCTGTACTTCCCGCATATTTGAGGGACTCCTGGAAACACGCCACACGATCCTGTCATCGGAAACAGGAGAAATCGCCTGGGTCTGACCCATACATCCGGGTCCGATGTCCGAGCGGGTTCCGGACGAGATCGTATAACGGACGATGGTATCGATCCCCATAGAATTTTTCTCCTCCCAGAAGACGGAATCGCCTTGGATAAAGGGGATACCCCTCACGGATGAAACAAGCCGCATCTCGGTCCCGTTCCGGATATCCATTAGATAGAGATCCGGGGAATCCCTGTTGCCGCGGTAGTCCCTCCAGATGATAAAATTCCCGGATATCCTCGGGTAGCTCTGGTTTCCCGGCATACCGGCCGGAACATACTCTTTTTTGCCCGTGGTCAGGTTCAACAGCACTATCTTTCCACCGGAAACACCGGAACAGGACCCTCCGGCATGTTCGGTCCAGACTATCTTGTCCCCGTCAATCCAGGGATTCTGGTTATACCTGAGTTCGGAGACCGGAAGGATTGCATCGTTCTGGTTGGTGAGCCGAATGGTCGATCCGGTGGTAATATTGGTCAGCATAATCCTGCCTGCGGCGAATACGACCCGATCACCGGAGACTTCCGGTGTCAAAATCACATGTACCGTGGCGTTATTTCCTTCTGAACTTTGTTCCGACGGTTCACCGATCCGTACGAGTTGTCTTGTTGTGCCCTCCGTAAGATTATACACGTAAAGTCCCTGTTCCGGGGCATCCGGGGATGCGCTCTGCTGGAGCCAGAGGAGCCGGTCGCCATCGAACACCAGGGAAAGCGGTTCCCCCTTAAGGGTAAAAAGAACGGTCTCGGTCCCGGAGGTGTTCTCTGCTGCCGATACGGTCAGGACAAGGAACAGACCCGATAAAAAAAGACCCCTGAGTAGCAGACTTGTAAGGTTCATTCTTGTAGGGTTCATTCTATCACGAAAAAAAGGTTAGGGGAAACTGAAGACTGAGGTATCATCAGAATCCTCGGCATAGTACGGCGACGGGATATAGCCCCAGGAATGTACGTAATAGTTGCCATTAGCGGGATATAACGTGTCTTTCGATGAGGGAATCGACCAGACTCCGTCTTGTGAACTTGCCGATGTCGAATCCACAGTCTGCCCGGTGTCATGGTTAATCAGAAACGCCTCGTTATAAATGTACCAGGGTTGTGTCTCCAATCCCGATGCAGTAGTCGTTCCTCCAAAGCGAATGGTTCTTGAATCGAATTTGTATCCGATGGCCGTGACCGATACCGTTGCGCGTTCCGTGCGTGATGTACTTTCTGTTGTTATTTGATTGAGCGCCGGTTCTTTGCCCCACCAGTTCATCTTCTGCTGGGCCATGTTCTTCTTCACAGAATCCGGCACCCCGACCAGATGTTCAGGGTGAACCTGCTCCATGTAATCAAGGACTGTAATGTTCTTGCCATAGAGTTCATTGATGAGGTTCAGTTGTTCCTTACTTGCATCCGATCTCACGACACCCTTCTCATCCGCTGCACTTACGGCAGCGACAAACAACGCTGCGAGAAGAAGAGTAATGAGAACGATCCTTCCTGTTTTAAGTCTATGTATTTGCATGTTTCTCTCCCCAGGCCCGACAGCGTACGCTCTTTGGATAAGAACGCAGTGTCCGGCCAAGATGTAAGGGCAGCACCGGAACTGTCACACACCCCCTGCGGGGTCCTGCCTTTGCACAGGGTGGGTTTATCCTCTGAAGCCCTAAGCCCTTAGTATCCTGATATGGACAGGCCGCATATACGATCTCTGTGACAGGATCAGAAATTCGCAGGATGATGGTTCAGGATCTGTCACAGAGCATTTATCAGCAGCCCTGCCAAGATCCGTTCGATGAAGATCAGGAAACCGGAGAACGGAGACAACGAAACATTCGGCAATCCCGCCCAGCATCCGATCCGTCGCTATCTTGTTGCGGCGCTCGGGATCTTCTTTGTCGGTTTCTGTCTTTTCGAGCTGGTGTACATCCCTCTTTTCGGTGTTCATGCCGATGGTGTACCGATTCCCCGCTGGCAGATGCGGCCCATCGATCTCTTTTTCCATATGCTCCACTCGGTTTCTCCGGCGCTCGTTGAACCGATCGAGGCCGTTCTTTTCTGCTCTGCCGGCGCCGGGATCGTTGGGATGTATCTTGGTTTTCGAATCATCTCAAAAAAAACGGTGCTTGTCGAGCCGACGCGTGCACGGATCTTCAACGCAATCAAAGGGGAACCCGGTATCCACTTCAATGAGCTCAGGCATCGGACCGGCATCAACAGGGGAACACTTCTCTACCATCTCGGGATACTCGCCCGTACCAAAAAAATTACCTGTTATAAAGATGGACTCTTCTCACGCTATCTTCCGGAAGAATGGGGAATCTCCAGGAAAGACATGATCGTGGCCTGTAGGTTCCGGAGCAGACCGGATCGTTTTATACTTACCTACCTCCACTCTCACCCGGACGCAACCCGGCACGAGATCGGGAGTGCCGCAGGGATCTCTCCGTCAAATGTAAGCTGGAGGATACAACGATTCCTGCAGGAAGGAATCATCCGCATTGATCGGGGTGAAGGAAGAACCACGCGTATTTCCCTCACAAGCGATGCAGAGAACTCCCTCATGAGGTTGCAATGTTCACCTGTGTCGCCCGACCGGGCCGGATCCGGCCCCAAAGGGATCATCGGGCAGGAAATGTGAACGCAGGGATCGATCCCGTCACGGCAGGTCGATCAACATGCTAATGTCTCTTTATGAATTCCCGACAGGAATTCCTGTCAGCTGTCGTGGCCCCTGGTAGTATTTTTCATTCCTGTCACAGAGATCGTTTATTTACTCTGTCCGATTCCTTACCGGACACACGAACGTCCAGGAAAAAAATGCCAGTGAAATGTATGTCAAGGCTCTCTCTCATCTGGCTGGTAATCGTGGGACTCATACTCATCATCGGCCCCTGCTCTGCCAGCCTGGAGGTCCGGCCAAGTACGAACATCGCTCTTGCCAAAGGCGATCCCCTGACCATTACCGGAACCGGCTTCATGAACGGATCCGCAACGATCTGGGAGTTTGGGTCGGGGTTCTTCGCGTATAAGAGTATACCGGCTGCGCCGGAGGGGACCCTCTCCTGGACACAAGGAATGGACGTGACTGAAACCTTCAGGAGCGGCCCCCTTATGATCATCGTTCAGGATCCCGGGCGTGACCGGCAGTACTCGCTTCATGTCGATGCATCGGGTGAAACAAAACGTATCGTAGTGGGAAACGGTACAGATCTCTTCGATGTGAAACCGGATTCCCTGACGATTCCTGCTGCGATGGGTCTTGCAGAACAGGTACAGGACGAGATCGCCCGGGAAGAGACGGACGATTCAGGTACGCTTCAGATTGTCTTTGTGGAAGAACCCACTCTTAGTTTCCACCAGGAGAACGCCGGTGAGATCCCGACCGTTGCTGCAGGAAAGAGTATCCGGTTCTACGGGACAATGAATCTGGCACCGGAAAACCGGATCACCGCAAGGGTCGAGAACACTGCCGTGATTGAAAAGACCGGTTTACGCATACCGGTCAGGACCGGTACGGTTACCACAATCCGGACCGGAGAACTGCAGAACCGGTGGGAGTACACGCTTGACACGTCGGGGCTCGAACCCGGCGAGTACCTCGTTGAGATCGGATGGGAACAGTCTGCAGTGTCAGGGCAGAACGCGGAGATCTTCCGGATTGTTCGGCAGTCGGGAGCTGACAACACCACCGGGAGATCCTCGTTCTCCCTCATGTCTCTCTTCTCTGTTCCCGCGATCAAACCCATTGTTGCATGAGTTTTCCGTGCCGGAAAATTTTTTGCGCGAGATGAGAAAAATGCAATATTTTTTCGGTCGAACGTCCCTACGACCCGGAATTTTCGGACCAAACTCCGGATTGCCGGAAAATTTTTGGGACTAACGAATTCTACGTTAAAAAAATCCGGACAATATACGCATTTGCAAAAAGATTTCTTGTATCATGCTGTTCCCCCCTCCTTGTGCCAGCCCTGCTCCACGGGAGTGGGGGAGTATGCGGTGTCCTTTTTTAGTATTACCTGGACCCGGCAATGTTCCCGATACCGGTAATACGGCACTATCGCTAGCCGGGGGATACCCACGCTGGCAAAGGGCGGCAGCCCAAGAAGAGCGTTCTTACCACTCCCCCCGGGGATTTCTCCAGAGCACAAAAACAAAGACCCCCAGAAAGCCCCGGGCCTTAGCACGGATACGCCTGCTGCTCTGTCCATGTCCTCCAGTATTCCTGTACTTTGCCGGATACGGAATCGACAACAACGGTAAAACCATCGTTTTCGCAGGTCTTCCGGCCGGGCCGGTCATTTGAGTACAGGAACACGTACTGCCCGGCAATATTGGCACCCGGCATTCCCAGATCATCGTACCGCGACTGGATAAGACCAATGAGAGAATTTCCTGTGCGGTTCTGTACCTCGGCCCGTGCTGTCTTTTCGGCTGTATCCATGGAAACAACCGGCGTTGCCGGGCGCCCGAACCGTGTCGGGCCGTTCAAAGCATACCAGTCGAGCACGCCATCATCCGGAGATAAAGCACCGTGGACCAATTCTTCATCACCGGAATAGAGATGAAATTCCCAGGACCGGGTGTACCGGATCCCATCGTTATACTTCATCTGCACCCGGTCGATAGTCCACTGGGGAAAGCTTAAGCGGGCCCGGACTTTTGCCTCATCAATCGTGATCCCGGCTTTGTCCTGCAATGGAGAATAGAGATCACCGGTGGCGGCATTTACATAGGCAGTCTGGTTATTGTGGAACGGAGAATCGCTTGTCGGGACAAGGATAAATTCATACAGGAGTTTCCCGGGGAACCGGTCGGTCAGGTTGATGGCCGCAATGGAATAATACATCGGGTAGTCTTCCATCACGAGCGCCGATGCATTCTCCTGCGTAATGGTTATCCGGGGTGACGGCTGCGGAGCGGGTGTTGCCGTGAACGTGCGTGCGGGAGACGGGGCCGCAGACGTTGGCGACAGCAGCGGGGTTGCCGGGTCTGCCTTGTGGAGGGTTTGTTCCGATGCTGCACCGAAAAAATGAAATGCAATCGCGATCCCGAGGATGCAGCTGATTGCAGTAATAATCACAACCAGAATTGTTCTCGTCCTGAGTTCCATGAATCACTCAAACTCCTTTTTGTACCCCCGAACGGTGGCGGGGATCGTACACCTTCGACAAACACCACTCTCTTTTGGAGCGATAAACAGGTTCTGTGACAATTTTTTATCAAAAGGGAGATTCCCGGGCAGACATGAACGATCGACAACAAAACCCCGGTGTCCCTTGGAGTCCCTTATTCGCAGTCTGCCGGTTTATCCGGTGCAGTTACTCCAAGACCTCTGCATTGGATCCGGGCCCAGTCACCTGTGGGTGGTACTTATCGAGCGCACGGGCGGCATCCTGGGCTATTGAATATTGTACCGTTCTCCCGGTCTTTGTGACAGCGAGCACCCCGGCATCACGCAGCCGGTTCGTGTGCCAGGTCACCGCAGCGCCGGAGATCCCCAGTACTTTTTCGAGGTCGCCCCGGGTCGTTGCAGGGTTCCGGATCAGGTACTCGCAAATGAAGCGTTCCCTGTCATTGTGCAGAAACGCGAGGATCTTCTGTTCGGCCTCTGAAAACTTCCCGGAGTTCTCAAAATACCGGACATCGGATCCGGTTTTCGATGCCGTGATCTTTCCGGTCATTTTCAGCAGTGCGATATGGTACCGGAGCGTGCTCCGGGCAACACCGGTTTGCCTGACAAGCTCGTTAAAATAGATCCCGGGGTCTGCCACAATTGTCTCGTAGATCCGGGAGCGCGTCGCGTTCGTGAGCACGCTTGCTGCCGTGATCTTACGGTAGCCGAGGTACGCGAACATCTTGATAAAAAAGAACAGTTCGAGCGGATAGAGCAGGAGCGGCGACAGCGATAATGCAACAACAATCAGCATCTCCCGTGGCGAAAGATCCCAGAAAGAGACCTCCACCGTTTCAAGCGGAGTACTGTTTGCAATGTCTGCATCAGTTGCCGGCGTCACTACGTACCCATTATTCAGCAGGCCGGACATTGGCACGACAAAGAAAAAGAGGAGGAGACAGGCTGCCGTGATGACGATGCCGAGCCGGTCAGTGTCCATGGAAGAATATGTGTGGGGCAGGGGGTATTGAGGATTATGATCCGGTGTTTTGCCGGAAAAGAGAGGGCGGACGCCCGGTTTAAAGATCAATTCACCATTTTTATCACCTTATGCGATCGACAATCCGTTCATGGAGTGAACACCCTGGCGCCCGACGCTCTGCCTGCTGCTCTGTACGGTCATTCTTGTGGCCTGTGCCGGGTGCACATCCGGGTCCAAACGGTAAACAAACGGGATATTTCGGTACCCCGCTTTCTGTACTGCATTCTGCCTGTTTCTCCGGTGTGGTTACTCCGGCAGATCTGCGCCGGTCCCGGGTTCCTGTGGGTGGTATTTATGAAGCGCACGAACCGCATCCGGGGCTATCATGTACTGTACCGTTCTTCCGGTCTTTGTGACTGCGAGCACCCCGGCATCACGCAGCCGGTTCGTGTGCCAGGTCACCGCAGCGCCAGAGATCCCAAGCACTTTTTCGAGATCGGCCCGGGTCGTTCTAGGGTTCCGGATCAGGTACTCGCAGATAAGGCGTTCCCTGCCGTTGTGTAAAAACGTGAGGAGCTTCTGTTCGGCCTCTGAAAATTTTCCGGAGTTCTCGAAGTACCGGACATCGGATCCGGTTTTCGATGCCGTGATCTTTCCGGTCATTTTCAGCAGTGCGATATGGTACCGGAGCGTACTCCGGGTGACACCGGTCTGGCGTGCGAGCTCGTTGAAATATATCCCGGGGCTTGCTGCAATCGCCTCGTAAATACGGGAGCGCGTCGCGTTCGTGAGCACACTCGCCGTGGTGATCTTCCGGTAGCCGAGGTACGCGAACATCTTGAGAAAAAAGAACAGTTCAAGTGGATAGAGCAGGAGAGGCGACAGCGAGAATGCAACAGATTCCAGCATTACCCGGGGCGGGAGCTCCCAGAACGTGATCTCTGCATCCGCACCCGAGGTATCGGTATTGGGCCCTGAGAGATCTACCTCCGTTGCCGGCACGACTTTGGTCCCGTCGTTTAAGAGGCCGGACATGGGCACGGCAAAGAAGAGGAAGAGCAGGCAGGCTGCCGCGATGACGATGCCGAGCCGGTCGGTGTCCATGGAAGAATATGTGTGGAGCAGGGAGTATTGAGGATTATGATCCGGTGTTTTGCCGGAAGATGAGTGGGAGGCGCCTGACCAGCGGTCCGCACCCGATTCATTTAAGCCCTTTTTTGACAGGACGCAGTTCATCCTCCTGCCCGAAAATAAAATGCGGGCTTGTCATGCGCCGGTTTTTTTGGCTGTGTCCGGTAAACGATCGGGCGAGAAATCGTAAATACCATAAGGGCCCCAGAGATTTTCATACGTGGATGTGGAGGTACCCTGATAAGATATGCAGCCAGTACAAAAACAAGTAAAACGGATCGTTATCCTCATTATTTTTATCGTTATGGGAATTGTCGGGGGCATACTGTTATGCAGCATGTTCCTGCTTTCGGGACCGCAACAGCAAAATCCGCAGCAGGGGTTGTTGGCACAATGCGAGGTACAGGAAGCAAATATAAGCCTTGTCCATAACAGGACACTCATCACGATTACCGATGCCGAACTGGATGCCTTCCCGGGACTTACGTCCACGCTTCAGCATGCGTACGATTCATCGGGAAGGTGGGTGAACGGGTACCGGGGAATTACCGATTTTGAAGCAAATATTAGCCGCTATTATGATTTTGTCCACCGGGTCTGCAAAGATAAAAAGACGATGTTCGATTGTTTTCCCCAGCCGCCGCTTTATGAATACCGCGGACGGTATTATGACATTCAGTGCCTGGAATTGTATTATCACACTACCGCCCGTCCCATGACTCCCCACGTGGTAACGAATGTGTCGGATCGGCAGGAGAATAGCAGCCCGGTAACGAACGGGTGCAGTCCCCGGAAACCCTGCCTCGAAGTGTATGATCCCGGCACCGGCAGGCAGTCTTGGATCTCCCGGGATCAGGCAGGATATGCCCCGCTCCTGAACAATATGACCACGATCTTCCGGTCGATCAAAGGCCAGCTGAAATGCGCTGTTCCTTACGATGAATTCCAGGTGGAAAAACGGGAATACCGGTATGTTACCTTCACGGCCGCCGGTACGGTAACCGGCCGGTACTGCTATAACAACATCACGGCCGAATGCATGAATATCACTGCCGATGAATTTACCGTTCTGCTGCAGAAAAAAGCAAAAAACAGTACCTATGAAACCTGTTCGGAGAGCAACCTGATCTTTACCTACCGGAACGGTACCGATGCCAGGATGTGGTCGCTTGGCGAAGAGGATGCTGCCCTCCTAGACGCCCTCGACAAAAATGTCCGGGAAATTATTGACCGTCAACCCTAATCCCGGCAGATGTACATGAGCCGGGGAACGCCGGAGGGGGGCTCAGGATCCCCCGCACCCGGTTAAATGCACAAGGGAAACGGCGGGAGTTCGTAGGGAGTATGAACGTTCCCTGGGAAAAATTCAGGAAGAGCAATGCAATGATGGGGTTTTTCCGAAAGAACGGTTCATTGTGTGAAGTACAGTCCTCTGGTCTGCGGTCATCCGGATTGCGGGGCGGCCAAAGTACAATCCTTCTGCTGCTTTTTCCTGCCCGCTCCCGTCAGTACCAGCACAGGTCGTACGGGACAGTACCGTTAACCGAGTCCCCGGTTATTGCCACGGTCCATTTCCCCGGTTCGAAATATCCCGCGGGCCGATCGGAAGAAATCGTCATACGGACTGCCTGATCCTCCCGGGAATCGTCAGCGTCGGTAAAATGCCACGCCGACCCCCCCGGGCTTACAAGCGTCAGGGAGAGGGAGGTTTTGGGATCGTTCCACCGGAGCTCAAATGATATCTCCTGAGCCTGTTGCGAAGGTTCCAGCGAGTACCATTCCATTTCTCCGTTTGAAATGGTGCTGTAGTAGCGGACCCGGGTACCTGGTGTGGGAATTGTCGTGGGTGAGGCAGAATAAGCGGTTCCCCCCTGCCCTCCTGAAAAATCGTGCGAGCGGTTCGCCGGGTATCGGTACAGGAAGATATCGTGTGCGTTGTCGTACCCGCCGGACCAGATAACAAACTCCCCGGAAATTCTGGGGAATTCCCGGGGAACCTGCCCGTCAGCCACAATTTTTGTCGTATTCGTGGCAATATCGTAGAGCCGGATATCGCCGCTTCCCCGCTGGTAATTAAAAGAACCTGCCGATGAATTCCGGTAGTCTTCCCAGACAATCAGATTGCCGGATATATCGGGATACATCTGGAACGATCCGGAGGGGCTTACCGGTTTTGAAATCCCCGATTTCAGGTTGTAGAGAAACACCTGGTACGGCCCGTTGCGGCCGTCGGCCCAGACAACATTATCCCCGTCGATCGCGGGCATGGAGCGGGAACCCGGTCCATCGTAAAGGACGGTCTTTTCCATGGTGGTGAGGTTTACGAGTACCATCAGATCGTTTGCCGGCCCGGATTCGCGGAACACAACCCGGTCGCCGGAAATTGCCGGCTCGCCCAGGGAGGCGGCTGACGCCACCACGGTCCGGTGCATCCCGGACACGGCATTGTACACCTCCAGGGAATAATTCCCTTTGTTGTAGTCCACCCAGAGGACCGTACTTCCGTCAATACAGGGAGATGATGACTGATTGCCGGGGGAATACAAAAACGTCAGCATGCCCCGTGCGCTGTCGTACAAAAAGATTCCCCTGCCATCGCTCCAGACATACCGGTTCCCGGAGATCGCAAGGTCGCGCTTCCATGAAGGATCCCTGATCACCACGTCCTTTCTCCCCTCCGATACATTATACCGGTAGATCACCCGGGAATAATTACCGGGATCTGTTTCCGATCCATACTCAACCCACGCTATATTTCCTTCATCGCAGGCGATCGTGTTGTACTTGTAGGAGTTGCTTTTTGCTATAAGATAGGATTCGAATGAGTCCGCCCCGTAACACGGAACGGTACAAAAAAGAATGAGCGCGACGATCCCGAGAACAAAAAATATCGTCTTCATGGTTCGTCATTTTTTCCTGAGAATACCGGTGATCCCGCCCACGCAGCCAACTCCCGCCAGACCTGCAAGTACCAGTATTGCAGGATCGGGCGAAGGACCGGCCTTTTGAGTGGAAGTTCCGGTAACGACGGTTTTTGACTCCGGATCGACAGCGTAGGTCTTTGCGACAAAACCCTCTTTGGCAGAAGCGCCCGTATCGTAAAGACTGTTGTAGATTACCATGAGTCTGGTCGCTTCCGTTGAACCGTTGCGTACCTTTACGATATATTCTCCCGGTGACAGCGACGAGGTATCGATAACCGCATGCCATGAGCCGTCTTTGCCTGTGGTATCCGCAACGTGAACTCCCGCGATGGCGAATGCCGGCTGCTTCTGGCGATCGATATCCGCAAGGAAAACGCCGATGTCAAGAAGCGTACCGGTATTCAGGTTCGTTGTCCCATTTAGCCAGACGGACGTGCCGGAAACGGCATCGGGAATATCGTCCATCGAGATTACCGGTTCTTCCAGGAGGATCATGAATTTCTGGTATGGGTTCTCTTTTTCGTACGCATTCAGTTTGGTTTCCAGGACATCTGCCGGGATATATGCAGATGAATTTTTTTCATCCGGCAGGACTTTTAAGGCATCTCCCCCGTCCACCACATAGAAAAAGTACTGACCTGACCGCAGCAGAGTAGTATTGGGGAGATCGTACTCCGCAACTCCCGATCTGTCTGAGGAGATCTGCCGGAAATACGTATGGCCTGCCGCTGAAGAGGCGCTGGTGATCCAGATGCCGACGGGGCTGCCGGACGATGTTATGGCAGTTATCGTCAGCGGGGCTCCTTTCGCGAGTATGCTGCACCGCGTATTGAGATCCGGGGAGGTCCTGACCGTGAAGTTCCCGTCGGGCGAGACATACACCGGCGACCTGAACTCCCTACAGCCGGATACCGCTGTTACCGCCGGTGTCGGAACGGACGTCTCTTCCCCCCGGGCAAGCCGGACCTGGACCGATACACGATCCCCGCTTCCGGACTCCCCGATTGTGAAGATATAATCAGCGGGTGCATAGCCCTGCGTAAGGACCGGGACATTCCAGACCGGGCCGGCGGCTCCGTTCTCTACCGGGACTGTACCTTCGGCTCCGGAGTGTTCTCCATACCTGACCGTTCCGTTTCCTGAATCTTTGCGTGAGAACTCGTACTGCAGGATTGTCCCCGCAGGAAGGGTTGTCGTTCCGGTAAAGCTGATGACAGACCCTGTCGCCGGATTCCCGGGGACCGGATCGATGGCAATCCGGTTCATTGCAGATACCGGGGCGACACAGAGAAGCAATACTCCTGCAAGGAGCAGGATTCGGGCATAAGGGTGTGCACATGGAGTCATCTTTTCATACGTCCTTTTTCGTTTGTCAGATGACTGTATGGAGAATCTATATAAGTGATTTCTGTGAGGGAACTCACCTGATGATCGGGACTGCTGCCGGTTACATTCGAGTGTTCTCACAGAACTTATATAAGATATCGTTCCTTTCAATTCCTCAAAGGCTGTATCTATGAATCCTGCGAAATGGAGTGTTCCCGGTCGTATGCCGGTTTTTATTCTGGTCGCAGCGTGCGTCTTTCTCCTTATCGCTCCTGTATCGGCATATTCACCCCCCTATTCCATCCATCCCTGGTCAGATAACCTCCCGGTCAGCGAGGCAAAACTTCCGGTGCCGGTGGGTATATGGCAGGTTCCCCCGCTGACGGTTCTCTTGGCATTCACCGCCATTTTCCTGCCGTTCTGCCTGGTACCCCTGGAGATTCTTGTTTCATGTGCGGGATTTGTTGTCATGAATTTCCGTCGGGTCCGGAAAAACGACGTATTTGGAAACGACTGCCGGGCGATGATCTATGATCACATCGTACTGTACCCGGGCTCGGGATTTACTGAGATTATGCGGGATCTGCCGGTAAACCGGGGGACACTGTACTACCACCTGAATGTCCTCTGCCGCGAGAGGCTTGTTGTTGCTTTTTTGGCAGATAAAAAGACCTGTTACTTCCAGAATGCAGGAAAATTTTCCGATCCGGAAAAGAATGCGATTGCCCGGCTGAGAAACAGCGCCGGTCTCCCGATCTGCGAATTTTTGGTTTCCTGCCCGAATGCGTCGCGCCGGGATATTGCCCTGAGACTGAAGACCACCTGTTCGACGGTGTCGTGGCATATGCGGAGACTTTGCGCGGCCGGTCTTGCCACATCGATAAAAGAGAGCAGGAATGTCCGGTACGCGCTGACTCCTGCTGCGGCAAAGGTTATCGGCGATCTGCGGGAAGCGGCGGGTAGTGCCGGGTATACGGATTCCCCGGAACTCCGGCCGTTTCCTCCATGAAAAGCCGTCATTCCGCTGAAAAGCGGAAATTCCGGGAAGGAATGGCATCGATTGGTATCCGCGCCAATGGAATCTGGGTGAAACTGCCCGAAAAAAGAGCCGCAAAAGACCCGCAACTTTTACGCAGAGAAGACCGCGAAAACGATATCCGCGATCTTTTTCCAAGGGGATTTTTTCACCAGCCGGCATGGCTGCACATACGGGACGCGGGCGTACTCCGGCGGTACCTGGTTTCGGCAGATTACCGCGGACGGAAATTCAGGGATGCAGATCCCACGGGGCGATAAAACGTGATTCCTGCGATGGGAAAAACCGTGCGCTCTGATACGACCGGTAGACAATGTGGCGAGAAATCGTTTATGCCATGAACTGTTATAGGGATCGTATCCAGGAAAACCGGTGCGATGATGAATGTTTTTACAGGGGATCCTTTTTACCGGAAAAACCCTTTGTGGCTGCCGACATCTGCGGTACGGTGCACGGCGATTTTTTTAATAAGGCATCCCCGGGTTTCCCGCAGGAAGTGTGACCCCTGATAATCCGTGAACGTACGGGGTACCAGTGCCTTGCGATCGCTCTCCTCCTCCTTGCAATACTTGTCCCGACCGCAACGGCAGACGGCATGTCGTTTCTTGGCGACCCGGACATGATGCTTCTCCAGCCGGAGAACGACCAGGCAGGCGCGATCTTTTATGAGGACGGATACGAGAATATGCTCCTGTCCGTCTCGCTGGACTGGAACCAGCAGGGCAACCAGAGCGTCTGGATCTTCCCGGTCCCCGCCCGACCGCAGGATGTCCGGATCGACGTGCTCAAAGGATTTCCCACGTACGACGGGACCACCCTTCAGGAGAAATATACAATGGAGATTGGCACGGTCGCCGTCGCATCGGTATCGTATGCCACCTTCCCGCTCACCACCCCCGTCATCTTTCTCGCGGCTGTGGGCTGGTATGAGGATCCCCATGCGGGATTTGCCGGTGCGCCCCCGTCAGCTTCCGGGGACGTCGTTGTCTGGGACCGGGTGGACCGGCGCGGCCTGAAAACAGAAGTGGTTTCGGCCAAAGACGCCGGCGCACTTACCCGGTACCTTGCCGGGCAAAACCTCACGCTCCCGAACGGCTCCCTTACGATGCTGGACGACTATATCGCAAAGAACTATTCCTTTGTCGTCACGTCCGTGCAGAACGTGACGGAATACCGGGAGCAGTTCCCGTCGCAGTCGCTTGGGATCTCCGGGCCGGTCTTTGCGGAGAGCGGATCGGACAACGCGCTCGGGGTCTTTGTCCGTTTCCCCGCGGACCGGATCTATTTCCCGCTCAAGCCGACGCAGGCATACGGAAACCGGACGGTGCCGCTCCTCCTTACGGTCAACGGGTTTGTCACGCCGGTTTTCCCGGCCGGCACCGGCTCCCGGGCCTCCGTGTCGTACCTGGAACAGGACAGTTACTCGCCGCCGGCAACTCTCAAAGATTTCTTTAACGGGCAAAAGGAAAAAGCGCCGTTTACCTACACCAAGATCCTGCTTGTCGTACCGGCAGAAGAGTTCACCGACGACCTCTGGCTCGATAACGTCGCTCCCCAAGAGGTTTCAACCCTCTCGTGGATGATCACGTACTACCCGCTGATCGGTATCGGCCTGTACATCCTCTTCTCGGCTCTCGCCGCGCTCCTTGCCGGTCTTATCGTGTTTACCCGGGGGAGTGTGAAGCCGGCCCGGCTGCTGGAGCACGGCCTCTGGAACTGCGCAACGCTCGTCGGGGTTGTCTATGCCACGCGCAGGTACCTTGTCCTTCCTGACAGCGACAAGAAGAAGCGGGCCCGGTTTGTGGGTGTGTTTGTTGTCCTGTTCCTCATGCTCGTGACTGCCGCTGCTCTCGCGTCCGAGCCGGCCTTTGCCGCCCTGCTGCCGGTGTCACCCCTTATCCTCCTGATGTTCGTCCTGTTTGGGACCTTTGGCTGCGCAGAGATGGTGCTCCCCGTCTTCACCGATCACGCGGTATACCTCCCGACCGACGGGTTGATCCTCTGGGGGATGGCGGTTGCCGGGTTCGCACTTGTTGTTGCGGCCTGCATCTATGCCGCGTACCGGATCGTGCGGTACCTGGACAACTAAAAAAGGAGTGTGCTATCAATGGAAAAATTAAAAATAAACTCAAAATATCTGGCGTTTTTTCTTTGTCTGGTAATTCTGGTACTTGCCGGAAGTTACGTAGTTTACGCCACGTATCTTCTTCCAGGAGACTCTCACCGGAACCAGCCGCAGGATCTTCAGCCGCCACCGGAAATTCTCAGGCAAATCTCCCGGGACTGTTCCGGTTATGTTATTCGGGAAATCCAGACCGGTTACCTTTCTCCATCTGCCACGATAGTCCACCTTACTCCTGACACACTCGCGAATTTCCCGGCGATAAAAAGAGATTTGCAGAACGCAACGACCCTTCCCGCGGGCGATCGGTACGGGCCAAATACTATTGACTGGTTCAATGGCCGCCGGCATGTCGGTACCTTTGACAATGATGCCCAGTATTATGAATTCCGGAATTTATCCTGTAAACACAGTCCCGACCCAAAGTGCAATCCATTGAATTTCACGCAGGAATTCGAATATACCGGGCGGTACTTCGAAGTGCTGTGCTATCCGAGTTTTGCGGGAGCGCATGACAACCTTCCTCCCCCGAAGCAAATGGGGTGAGTTGGATGAGGAAAAAAATTCTTATATTTTTGATCCTTTTTATTGCGTTCTGGTGTACGGGATGCGTAACCAACAGCCCGGATCATCCCGATACGGGAAATACGGTTGCTGCTGATTTCTTCCAGCATTCCCATACCGTCAGGAGTTATACCGCTGAAGTAACCCGAACCTATGCCGGGATAGAGAACGACTCGGAAGTTTTTACAATCAATGTGAAATATCCCGACAAGTTACGGATTGACCTCAAGAAATCGTCAAGATCCGGTGACGGAACCGTTGTTGTTATCCGGGAAAACCAATCGTTCCGTTACAGTCCATCAGCAAATCAGGTGACAGAAATGAGTATCGATAAGCAGGACTGGTCAAATGGGACATCCTGGGCTGACGACGATTACTGGAGGATGGCCGAAGTGATTGCAAGTGATTCGGAGATTACAACAAAATCCTGCGAAACAACCGGGGGAAAAACGTATTGCATCGTGGAGATGCGACCGCGGAATCCCAATGATTTCGGGAAATACCAGAGCAGCTACGCATATTCTGACGTCCTCATCCGGGTAGACACCTCGACATTGAATCCGGTAAAGATGCAGTTGTTCTACGATAACGATACAAATTCAGTTTCTGTCGATTACCGGAACCTCACCGAAAATCCGGATCTCAGCGATTCATTGTTTACGATTCCGATCCCTGCGGGAGTTACTGTCGTTACCCCTCCGACACATCCCCCCGTTCATAAATACCCGGATACAGGCATTAGGACTTCACCGGTACAAGGCATCGGGACGATGAATGTATCCGCAACTCCGGAAAATTCAAATGTTTCACGCATAGTTGTAAATTATACGGGCGTCCGGGTGATTGGGGAGGATGACGCAACTGATCGCATCGATGAGAACCAGAAAAAAATGATTGTTGATGCAGCCCTTAGTGATGAACGTGTCAATGCCCTGCTGCAAGAAGGTGGTGTGATTGAAGGAGTCCTCTACCAGTGTCATCCGACCCCGAAAAATTTCTCCGGTCCTGCCTGTGCACCGGCCCTTCGCATTCTTCATGAGAATATAACCTGGGATTTTCTGATCGATGAAAAAAGTCGTACGGTCATATTTGTACAGCACGATCTCCCCAAGGGTGCGTTGATATGATTTGCATTTCATTAACCCCGGTAATTTCACTTGGCACATTAATATTCACCCGCTCCAGTATTCAAAGAGAGGAGCCCTAAGTGAAGGGAGGTGAAAAAAATTCAAAAACAATCTGTTTTCCTTATTTTTGCGATTCTGGTTATCCTCATTATTATTGCCGCCGCACTTGTGATGCTGCCCTCTTTAACAGATTCCCGGATGTTATCTCCTGCGGGGACTGATTCCGGTAACTCTCACGCTGACAACGAACCCGGGAATAATAAAACCGTGTCGATCGTATCAGTGTCCCGACAGTCCGGGGACGGGACGATCCGTTTGTCCGGCTCGGCGGACCTTCTCTCCGGTTCTGCAATCCTGTACGAGGTCTGGCCTGAAAACGCTGTCACCCTGAAAAAAACCACGGATGAAATATCAGGAGTATCCGGCAGGACCCTGACATACACCCGGAATGCGTCAGTGGTCTGGTCGGTTGACCTGGATACAGCATCATGGAAAAACGGGGAATACGTCGTCAACGCGTGGCCGGAACAATTGGATCCTCTGTACGGGGACAGGAAAAAATTTACTCTCCCCTTGGAGGATTCCATTAGGACCGGTACCGGGAAAGATGCAGGAAACGGGGAAATTATTCTTAATGAGGTAATCCCATCTGAATTATCCTCAGTTCCGGATTCCATAACGCCCCTCCCGACTCCCGACATACCATTATCGACTCAACCGGCCTCCCCGGCCGTACCGGTGACCGTTTCCATGCAGGATCCCGGGTCGCTATGCAATCTTTCTGTTGCCGGTCCCCGGGTTCCTGTCCCTGTCGATACGTCCGTCCCGATCCGGGACCCGATGCCCGGAATCCGGTATTCCCTGAACGAGAGCGATTCCGACAGGACTATCGTACTTGATAAGGGAGAGACCGTTGAGATCAACCTCCGTTGGAGACCAGGACATGGCTTACACTGGATCGTCCCGGTTTCCGGGTGTGGGCTCGATTTAGTAAATGATGGATATTACGACACTGGTACCGATTTCTGGAATACCTCCGGCTATTACCGGGCCAGGTATCGGGCGGTCAGCCCCGGGACATCGGTCCTTAACGGGGATGCGACCAACAAATGGATCATACTGGATGCATGCAATGTCTTAACGGATACCGATTGGGGGAGTGCCCTGAAATACTCACACGGGTTGCTTGGGTTTACATCAGATAAAACACCAAGTACGGATCTTCCAGATCGGTTCTTGCGTAACACAATTGATAATGACTACACGATCTCTTATTCGTGGCAGCGTGCCACACAGGATACGTATCAAGGTTCTGGATATGGTGCAAGGGTCATATTCGATACCCCGGACCAGTTGAACAACGATCATCTCTCGGGTCAGGGAACCGTGGCATCGAACGAACTGGTGGATGACAATACTGTATATGTCTCTTCATGGATGTGCTGATAATGGTAACGATGGCAAAATTATTCGGTATTATTGCAGGAATAATCCTGGTAAGCTCAATTATGGGTGTATTGATCCTTGTGCCAAGTGTGAACGAAAATACATCCTCGTACGTAACCCAGGGATCGATATCCCAAGTTTCGACGGATGAAGTGTTCGCGCTCGATATTGCATTACCACAATCTCCGGCAACAGCACCGGTATACAAGGTTATTGCTGCCGACTCAATCTCAAAAGGAGATCCAAAATTAATGGATGCCAAACCAAGCATCCCTTCAGAAGCAGAAGCCCCGGCCCTTGCTGAAAAGGCACTTGAAAAATATGGCGGTCTGCCCAAAGATGCAATCCTCACTGGCATCGAATGCGTATCGATAAAAAAATACAACACGGAAACAGGTATTGTCGAGGCAGAATACCCACAATGGACAAGTGTCCATTACCGGCAGCAGATTAACGGATCGCCCACCATGGGACCCGGTGCGGGTCTTACAATAAATCTTGGGGAAAACGGGGAATTGCTTGGTATCAGCAAAGGATGGCGTACCCTTGAATATGCCGGTGAAATTCCGGTGATCACGGTTCAGGAGGCATATGAAAAACTCAAAAACGGGGAAACGCTGACGGTCTATCAGTCCAGTCGGGCGGGTCTCAGGGTATCCGATATCAAGTTGGGATATTATGCTGAAGATACAAATGTAGATCAGAAATACTATACCCCGGTCTGGCTGTTCTATGCCACAAAAGACGGAAAAACTACCTATCCCTGGCCGGTAGATGCACGGAGGTAGGATTCTCTACCGACACCTGCCCTTCGGGCAATCACCGGAAAAAAACGGTATGTCGGCAACCTGCCCGGGGGCGGGAGCATGCCCTCCCCCAAAAAAACCGCCCCTCTTTCCCCCCTTCAGGAATCCGTGTTACGAACCCAGTATTTCGTGTAAAGGGAATGGCCAGAAATCATTTAACTGATCGGGCGAAAGCACAAACTGCGGATATCGACTGCGCTCTCAAATACTGGCGAGCCCCGCCGCGCTACACGGAATACCGGTACTTCATTGATTGCGGCCCGTGGAATTTTGATAAAAAAGCGATCGTTTTCCCGGGCTGGGAACGGTTGCAGGAAAGGAAACAGACGATGACAACACCGTGTAACAGGAATCGCACGAGCCTGTCCGAACGGGGTGAATAATATGGAAAAGAAATGGATTATGGCAGGAATTGCCCTGGTATGCACGGTTGCCTGTGCCGCTCTTGTCCTGTCTCTTTTGATGAATGCCCCGGCCACTTCGGCCCCGCAGGGATCTACCACAGGGTTTATTTTAGAGACAAAACTTCCCGAATCCCCTGCTACAGCGCCGGTATACACCGTTGCGCGGATTCCGGAGGTTAACATTTCCACTATCCCAGATCTCGGTTCGGGCTCTCTTCGCACCAATGCATCGTTTGTTGCGCAGATTGCGCTACAGGACAGAAACGTTCAGAAAATGATTAGTCATGGAAGTATCATTCGCGGTGTAATCGATTTCACGCCGTCAAGACCTAAAGAATGGAATATGAGTGCTGGTCCGACGCTTTGGGTGGATTACCGGGATATTGATGTCTATTTCTATGTCAATGAAACAGAGCAGTTTATTGAACGGTATGAGATCGTTGTCCCGGGGTACCTGTATCGAAAAGAGCGATCAAATACTGGAACCTGCCTTCTTGATAAAAACGGTACTGTGGTGCTGGCATTCAATACCAGCGAAGTTTGGTTCCCGATGGAAAACATTTGCTCTTATTCACACTAAAATAATCGCGAAGAACAGTTTGTCGGGGGCAGCACACAAATTGCCAGCGATCAAAAAATTTCGCACAGGAATGATGGGATGTGTCATCGATGGAAAAATTAAAAATAAACGCTTATTATCTGGCGGTGCTAGTTTGTCTGGTTATCCTAGTAATTGCCGGAAGTTATTTTGTTTACAAGGCGTATCATCCGTCAGAAAAACTTCGCCAGAACCAACAGCAGGACCTTACCCTTCAGCCAACACCTGTTACTCCAGCACCGGCTCAGTCAACCTCTCCGGCCGTCTCGGTACCTGGCTCTACTCAGGAGTCCGGGTCCCCCCGGTGCGATTCCCCTCCGGTTGTCGATTCCCAAATCCCTGTTCCGGCTAATATATCCGTTGCAATCCGGGATCCGGTGCCCGGAATCCGCTACTCCATTGGAGAGAACGATTCCGGCAAAACGATCGAGCTCGCGACGGGGGATATTGTTGAGATCAACCTCCGGTGGATCCCGGGGCTTGGTTTTCACTGGGTCATCCCGGTCTCCGGGTGCGGGCTTGAACTGGTAAATGCCGGCACCTATTCCGATGGTGGCGATATCTGGAATACCACGGGCCATTATGTGGTCAGGTACCGGGCGGTCAGCCCCGGGACATCGAGCATTGATGGAAAATTCATTCTTGTTCATGAAGAAAAAGGAGATCTGGGGTTCAATCTTACCGTGATCGTGAAGTAGGGCCAGGGCGGGTAAAGATGCTCGTTCGGAAGAATGTGTCATCAGGAACTTTCGGTATCTTGTCCGGATCGCCCCCTCTCCCCTGTGCGGGAGCCCACCCGGAAAAATTTCGGCCAAATGAAGTGTGCTATTAGGTGCGCCGCTCTCCGGCAATAAATCCCGCACGGGATGGAAGGAGGACGGGTGATGGGGAGTATGGATCGGCATTTTTTACGTAAAGGGAATGGCCAGAAATCGTTTATACGATCATGTTGAGAAGATTGACTAAAACAACCTGAATAAAAGTCGTGACATTCCCATGCCAATTTCCAAAAAAATATCTCCCGTTATCGTGATTGTCGGTCTCGTCATTATCGTTGGCGTCATCAACCTCCTCGTTATCTCATCCCTCCCGTGGATGTACTATAGTTTCCTGCACCAGCACGATCCCAATGCAATAGGGCCGCAGGCCAGTACACGAAATTTGTATCCTATGCAAAGGGGGGTGCACTCTTCATGAACCAGCGGGTTGTATGTCCCCGGGGACTCCTCATCTTCGTATTTTTTCTTTCCCTCATCCTCCCCGGTGCCATGGCAGATGGCACCATCTCGACAAAGACCGCAGTGTTCTTTGAACAAAACGGGAAACCGTTTGACAGCCCGGCCCCGTCTCCTGTGGCGCATATACCGGCACTCCCGGCGGAATCCAATATATCTGCCCTGAACAAAACCACACCCGGTTCCCCTCCGACCCAGGTCCCGGCCGGACGATCCATAATCGATGAAATCTCCTGCTGGTTTGCCGGGCAGTTTAGGGGAAGAGGTCATTCATGAAATCACGGTTCCTGCTCCTTATCTTCATAAGCCTAGTCCTGATTTCCGCACTTCCGGCGCATGTCGATGCGAATGCATACCGGCCAACGCTCACGAACGTCTATTTTGAAAAGGATCATGTACCCTTCAACGAATCTATTCGATTTACAATAAATTGTTACGGGTACCGGTGCGAGAACATTGGTTGTACCGCACTTGGCGACAACAGGATTCCCGGTACGTATACGCAGGATCTTGTATTCTCATTCTTTGCGACCTGTCCGGGATACGGGTGCCGTATATTCGAACCACACTCCTCGACAAGCGATATGAGAATCGATTATTGTTCCCTTGAAGGGGAAACAAGTTCAGGAAATTTTGTCATCCCCCGGTACTCGGATACCCCGTTCCCGGATTGTTTTGCAGCTGGAGAGAATATCTATGCGGTTGATGATCAATCCGGGAAAAAATATATCAGAACGAATTCCCGGTCATATTCATGTACGCGGGAACGGGAACAGGAAAAAAAGCGGTGCGACCAGTATCTCATTACATTTGACCGCGCCGATGAAAAAAAGTATAATGTAAGCGACCAGATTCTCCTGAACCAGACTCATGGGATCGTATCTACCCCCATGTATACGGAATGCCAGAGTATGATCGATCGACAATTTGACTGCACCCAGTACCTGGAAACACTGAACAGTTCCTCATTGATCCTGGACGACCGGGGTAACGTGGTATCCGAAGTTTGTTCTTTAAGATTTTCCCTTCCTGAAGGTAACCAGACACCGGCCGATCCTCCCGGGCATCCGGATTTCATCACTTCGATCTCCTGCTGGTTTGGCTGGTTCCTTGGCAGGGGATGCAGCGTATGATCCCCGTACAACTCCGGTTTTTCACAGGAGATTTCCTTTACGCAAGGATCCCGCCGCACTCAGGAGCACCCGGTTAGCATGCTTTATGAAACACAGTTCCTGCTGGCGCTCGCGATAACGATTATCACCGAAGTCACGATGCTTGTCGCATTGATCCGGTTTGTATTCCGCGATACGGGCATCCCGATCCGGAGTATTATTGGTATCGGTGCACTCTGTACGGCACTGACACTCCCGTACCTCTGGTTCGTGTGGCCGCCATTCGTGGACGCGGCATACTACCCGCTGATCGGCGAACTGCTGGTCGTGCTTGTGGAGGCAGGCGTGCTAAACCAGCTGCTCGGCCTCGATGTGAAGCGGGCGGCAGCCTGTTCGCTCATCATGAATGCCGTGTCGTTTGGGATCGGGCTTCTGGTTTTCTAGGATTTCTGCCGCATATGTGTAGAGAAAATAGCTAGAAACCGTATATAGCAGCGGGTCAACAGGTAAATTTTATATGCGACGCGTGAAAAACGGGAAGTACCCCAGAATGAACCTGCGGCCCGAGCAGAATAGGATTGGCATATTACTTGTTGGGACGATCCTGCTTTGCGTTGTTGCCCTTGCAGGGTGTACCGGTACAGATACAACAACACCGGCTATTCCTTCCACCACCCAAGGAACCGCCGGTGTTACGGACGCAAACAACCGGTTCGCGTTCGACCTGTACTCGCGGCTTGCAAAGGATCCGGCATACACGGGAAACAACCTCTTCTTCTCGCCATTTTCCCTGTCGTCGGCCCTTGCAATAACGTACGAGGGTGCACGCGGCCCGACTGCCGATGAGATCCGGTCCGTATTTTACTTCCCCAACGATACTGCCGCACTGAGACAGGGATTTGCAGACATGAATTCCGGCATGAACAATGGATCTGCCGGGTATACCCTGGACACGGCAAACGCGCTCTGGGTGGAAAAGACATACCCGTTTCTCACGGGGTACATAAGCACCGCTGCCCAGTACTATGGTGCAAACGCAACCTCCCTTGATTTCATCAACCGGCCCGAAGAGTCCCGGGCAATAATAAACCGCTGGGTGGAACAAAAGACCCAAAATAAAATACAAGACCTGGTACCTGCCGGTGGAATTACCCCTATGACCCGCCTCGTGATCACCAATGCGGTGTACTTTAAAGGCACATGGGTCACGCAGTTCGATAAGAACACGACACGGGAAACGAGATTCCGGGTTTCGCCGGAAAAAACGGCAAACGTGAAGATGATGCAGAGGATAGACGAGAATGCCGTGTACCGGTATACGGAGACCGACGATCTCCAGGTACTTGCACTGCCGTATGCGCACGACAGCGGCAAGGAACTGTCCATGCTCGTTCTTCTCCCGAAAGATGATAACCTGATGGCGGCAGAACGTGCCCTGGACCCGGTAAACTATGCAGGCATACAAAATTCACTGGTATCCCAGCGCGTGAAGATCTTCCTCCCGAAATTCCGGATTGAGACGACCGCCCACCTCCCCAGTACCCTTGCTGCCATGGGAATGCCGACCGCATTTTCCGGTTCTGCGGATTTTTCGGGGATGGATGGCACACAGTTCCTGTACATTGAGGATATCATTCACAAGACATACATCGATGTGAATGAAGAGGGAACGGAAGCTGCGGCTGCAACCGCTGTGATTATGTGGGGGAAAGGGAGCGTTCCCGAAGAACCTACGGTCCCGGTATTCAATGCCGACCATCCGTTTCTTTTCATCATCCAGGATGACGAAACCGGGGCCATTCTCTTCATGGGCCGGGTCACGAACCCGACCGGCTAACACTGAACCGGGGATATGCGTCCATCCGGTATCCCCCGGCTCCTTTTTTTATTCAGTATCCTTACAATAAAAATCAGGAGACCCGTTTTTGAAAAAATAACGTTCAGGGATAAATTAAAGCTCCGGGATATACAGGAGGGGAAAAAAAGATCGTGCAACCGCAATTGCCATGTCCCGAAGCGTGACATCCCAAAGGAAATGGGGGCTACAGGTCTTCCCGGATTAATTCCGGCGCAAGGTCCTGTCCCGGTTCAACCACATGCCTTCCATTCAACGTCCCGGGTCCGTGCATACCGATCGATACGACAACAAAGCAGGCTGCCGCGATAATGATCCCGGGGAACAGTGCCTCTCATATGATGTGTAGAGAAAATGGCTAGAAATCGTTTATATAATAAAAATCATAGGGTGACTATCAATAAAACCTGGCGATGCAATGAACCCGTCCCTATCGAAATACATGGTTGCTGCCCTGATGCTCTGCTCACTTGTCGCTGCGTGTGCCGCTGTTGAATATTCCGGAACGTCAGCGGGTGTGCAGACCGCTGTTGCGGTTGCGCAGGGAGGATCCGTCGCAATCCCGCTCCCGGAACCGACACCGGCCGGCGATCTTACCGGCAATTATACGAGACTTGAGATCATGCCCTCGTACATACACTTCCTGCTCAAGCCGGGTGCGGGCGACGAACAGGTCGTAACGGTCAGGAACCGGGACGATAAAACGATCACCGTCAGTCCCTTCGTCCAGCAGAATCCGTACAACGGGCTGTACCAGGTAGAAAAATCCTGGGTCTCCATCACCCCGGCCCGGGCAGACATCCCGGCCGGGCAGAGTGCGAAGTTTACAATCCGTGCCACGCTCCCGCAGGATACCCCCCGGGGATCGTATAATACCCAGATTGCCTTTACGGACGAACAGTATCCCTCGCCCTATCCCCAGACGTACCCCAATTACGTCCACACGCTGAGTTTCTCCATCGATGCGGCGATAACGCCGGTGATCCGGATAGATCCCCTGTATATCAGCGACCAGCTGGAGGCGGGAAAGGAGTACCGGTATACCGTGAATATAACAAATACCGGCCTGACACCGATCCCGCTGTCGCCCCGGGTCGGGAGCGACAATTACCTGGTGTATTCCTCCTCCGGCCCGCAGGAACCGGTGCTGACCGATAAGGCGATTACGATCGATGCACCGTCATCGGTACCTCCCGGAGGGAACGTGACCATGACCGTGACCGTGCAGGTCCCGCCGGGAAAGAGCGGCAGTTATAACGGGTATATCGATCTGGGCATTGACGACCCGGCAGTACGGGAAGGCGAGGGGCGGGTCTCGCTTGGTTTTCAGGTCTGGCAGCAGCCTTCAGGGGCATTTACCCGGCAGTTTTCCATGAGCTCGCCGGACACTATTACCGTCAGGCTCACGGCAACACCTCAAGGTTATCCGTCTCCGGGCACCGTGCGGAACTATCCGGTACGTGAACCCGCGTTTGACGTAACACTTGCCGGACCGTACGGGAATGTTGCTGTGCAGCAGGTGAAAAAAGAGATCACTGGGACGGTCAGTGTCGGTGCGGATCCGCTGATCTACGGAATGGGAAATGCCGGGGAGTACCAGCAGGTCAGCACGCAGTATGTCTATACCTACACCGCACAGGGAAGAGCCGGCGCGTGGACGCTTGCCGTGACGCCAAAAAACACGCAGACGTTTGGTTATACGATCAGTTTCGGGAGTGCACAGGAGGAGTCGCCCCTGCTTGTCCCGCAACCGACCCTTGTCTGGGGTCTCCGGGGGACAAACCTGGTATAAATCGATTAAAAGGATGTGACGGGTGAGAGAAAGTACCGAAACCAAGGTTGCAGGCGGTGTCATTGTCGGTATCCTGATACACAGCCCGCACCGCCCCCTGCCGCACTTGTCATTCTTGCTATCGGTTGTATCGGAATACTTGCTGTCGGTCAGCGAAGAGGGGGAGATACATGAAGGAGCCCGAAGTTGAGGAGCCTATGACGAAGACAAAAAGTATTGGTCTTTTCGCACTGACCGTTATCTTTGGACTTACGTGTCTCGGTTCAATAACGTGGATAAACCAGATTGTCAACCACGAGTTTTTCTGGAGTGGGATAGACGGAGTATTTGTCGAGTTCGGTTTTATCATCGCGTACGTACTGGGAATAATCCTGATGGGCTTTATTGCATCGATGATATTCCGAAAATATACCAACTCCCGCAAGGACCTTTTAGTGATAAGTGCCTGCTCCGGCTGCGTGACAGGAATCTTCTGGTTCTTTGGCATGCAGTTCCTGAACGTCGTCTATGAATACCAGCTTGGGCATTATATCACCAGCACAACTGTTTTGGATATCATTCCCCTGACCATTACGCATTTTTTCTGGAGCGGCCCCTTAATGTGCCTGATAATTCTTGCAATCATGGGTTTGGGAATCACAGGATCCCTGATTTTTTCATACTGTGATCGCACTCCGGAAGGTACCCTGCCGGGCACGAAAAACACGGGAAGAACGCCAGTACAAGTCAGAACCGTGATTATTGCGTTTATCGCAGCGATCCTGATGAGTATTATCCTTCCCCTAGGTGGGGATATTGCAGCGATCAGTTCCGGAACGAATTCGTGCTCGCAGTGTGGTCCCTGGAATCCCGTTTCCATGACGGTAACGAGAACAGACAATTCGACGATAACCCTGCAACTCTCCATGGATTATGACGGCCATGCAGGGAACCGCCTGATTCCCCTGCAATCCCAACCGTTGCAGATCCTGGTGGATGACCGGGATTTCTCAAACCAGTCTCTTATACAGGATCAGGATCTTTCCGATACGATCAATCCTCATGAGGGAATCACGACGTATGTCGATGGTTCATCAGTGACTCTTTCCGGCCCGGATCTTATAAGGAGTAGTTCATCCGGAACTCACATTTACGTTGTCAGTTATTATAATCAGCAAAACCCGTGGGTTGTGGTGGATACTCATGTGTGAGGCACGTGAACGGGAGATGCAGGACCCTTGTTATCTGCCTGGCAGTGAGCGGAAAGTAATAAAAATGAAGGTCTGACCGGTTATGAAAAAACTCCTCAATGAGAGCAACCTCTCGAACCTGGCAGGAGCACTGGCATTCCTGCTCATTTCGGTATATTTTATCAGCATTGTCCTGTACGGGCAGCCGGGAATTGCCGAACCCTTCATTATCACCGGCATCGGACTGTTTTTTTGTTGTGTGATTATCTACCTGGCGAAAAAATACCCGATAAAAAAGATCGCCCTCGCCATCGGAACCGGTATCTGTGTCTCTCTTCTGGTGTTGGTTATCGTGGTATTGATCGGTACGTCGCTGGTCAGCGATCTGTCACCTCCACTGCCCGTCGGGTCATCCCCCGGTTCCATGGAATACAACCGTACCATCACCCTTGATGCCCCGCTGCCCGTATCTCCTGCGACCGTGCCGCTGTACCGGGTGGTATCCGCGCAGAGATTCTCAACCGGGACCGGCACGGCCTTTACGGTGAAAAAACAGATCCCTGCAACCGGAGAGGCACCCGGGCTGGCAGAAAAAGCGCTTGAAAAATACGGGGGACTCCCGGCCGATGCAGTCCTTGAAAGGACCGGGCAGGTATTCATGAAAAAATACAACCTCCAGACCGGGACCGTCGAGGAGCAGTACCCGCAGTATACTCAGGTGATATACCGCCAGTATGTCAACGGTTCCCCGGTGATAAATTCAGAAATATCCGTCTCGCTTGGGGAGAACGGGGAACTTCTTGACCTCTCCAAAGACTGGAGCACCCTTGAACCTGCCGGGAAAGTCCCGGTCATCTCTGCTAACGAGGCATTTGAAAAACTTCAGGCACGGGATCTGTTCATCCCGATCCAGGGCTCTCTTGACGGTTACCACATCTCCCGGGTACAGTCCGGGTACTATGTCGAAACGCACCTTCCCGACGCGTCGGCCCTGCCGGTGCCGCCGGATACCTGTACGCCGGTCTGGATCTTTTATGGGATAAAACCGGGAACCGACAGCGATCCGTTCCCCTTGTTGATCAATGCTACGAGGGGATGAGAGATGAGAGTCGGTCTTGTATTGGCATTTGCCATAATGCTCCTCATTGGCATCAGCAGTATTATTCCCGGTTGTATGAACAGCCAAGAAACCAGTTTCACCCCCGTCGACTTGGCAAGCACTTTCTTCAACCATGCCAACCTGATCACGGATTACCAGTCGGAATATACGTCAACATCTGACGGAACCGTCCAGTTTGACTGGAAGGCACCGGCCCTCTACCGGATGGAGTATATCAATTCCACGAACCCGGTGACGGGATCCCTTTTAATCATGAACCGGACAACCGCCGTAGAATATAGTCCCGGGGAAAAGACCTATCATATTGAACCGGATATGCAGTATCTTCCCCAGCATGATTACCAGAAGATGGTGAGGCAGATCGTGCAGGACGGGCAGTATTCGGTTATTGGCAGGGAGGTTATGAACGGCCACACGATCTACCTGATCGAGGGCCTCCCGGATAACTGGCAATCGAAAGATATGCCCTACCTCATCTCTAAAGTCCGGGCATGGATTGATCCCGAGTCAGGGTTGGCCTGGAATATTACCACGTTTTACCCGGCAGACACGGTAAATAACCAGATCGATTATTCCCGGATCGATGTTAATACCGGTATCGCAGACGATCATTTCGCGTTCGTCCCGCCGCAGGGATCGTCCGTCCAGTGCGGATATACCGGAGGATCAACGGATGCGGAGAATTATAATCCGAAAAACCTCCCCCCTGCACTTGAACCCGGCTGCCTGAACTGCACGGACGCGCTGCTGACCCGGCCGGTCGGGGGATTCAGTGGCGACAAACTTCTGGTATCCCTCTATGACTACGAGGCCGGAGGCCGGACGATCGATCCGGATCCTCATCGTTCAATAAACTATACGTTCTATGCCCGGGCTATGAAGCCGGGAAACGTCAGGTACACGGTGTCCCGTGTCGCTGGTCTTTACGATACAGAGCCCGAACCGATGCCGGAGAATATCTCCGTCTTTGTTGAACCCGGTGAATTTACCGCAGAGCCGGGCCATGAATATACATCGGCAGTCACCGTCCATGTGAAGCCGGGAACCGTTATGAGAGAAAATTTCTGGATCCACATTCACGCAGCTGTGGAAGGTGAGCCAGATGCGCTCACGGACGACTGGGTCCGGCTTGCCGTTGATGACGGATCTGAGATGAGCGGTATGGGCCTCTATCACTTTTACCAGGGGAGTGGCGGATACTGCCAGAAGGTGCTCGTGATCCGGCAGGGCGAAACCGGCCATACCCGGTTTGCAATCCGGAACAGCGAGCTCGATACGGGAAATGTGACGCTGGGCCTTGTCACCAGCCCGTGCAGTGTCGATCACGGGCCGTTACGGCCGGACGAACGGCCCGCGTGGCCGGAGGGGATCCGGGCAACGATCACCCCGGACCTGTTTACCGGCAGGAGTTTTGCCACGTACCTTACGGACATGTCGTTTGATATCAGCCTAGAGGTTCTGCCCGGGGATTATTGTTTCAGCGCAGTCCTCCGGACCCCCACCGGTGGAGGCGATTATGCCCCGTTTACCGTACGGGTGATACCGGGGGAATCGTGAGGTTGCCAGGAATAAATCCAAGAGGGAAAACCTAGGGCGGGTGCGAAGACATGCAGATTATAACCAACAGTATGAATTCAGGGAGAATACGGTGCGGGCATACGAAGGTAGTCCCGGGTTCCGGGAAACTTCTGTATATCCTGGTTATCGTTCTGGCAGTGGGCCTTTTTGCCGTAATCCCCGTATGTGCAAAAGAGACCACGGTTGCCGTGTCCAATGAGAATCCTCACGAATTCCGGTTTGTTTCGATCGATCCCATGGGGAATCATTATTCCGGGGATACGATTCTCATTCGGGGATCGACAAACATTTCCACAACGCGAAATCTTCTGGTCGAGGTATATTCGTCATCGTATCATCATCATACGCGCATTCCGTTTACCGAGTATGGAGCATCCAAAACCGTACCCATCCTGCCCGGGAGAGATGACACCACGAACCACTGGCTGGCCGAAATAACGACAACCAACTGGAGCGAGGGCGAATACCTTGCACAAGTTTCTTTGGAAGATTCTACGGATAGCCGCCCGTACGCAACACAGTTGTTCGACATTCTGCCTGCAGATAGTCGCCCGGCAGAAAATTCTCTCCCGGGGAATGCGACTTTTCCACTATTACCTGTTCAGGTAGATACGCAGGTCACACCGGTACGAACTACCGTACCTACGCAAACGGCACCGCTCCTTGGCATAATTCCCCTTGCCGCGATCGGCGGTGTCCTGATAATTGCTGGTTTGAAAAAAGACCGGGAATTAAAATGAATCCTTCTGACAATAAGAAATGGCATACCCTCCTGATGGCTGCCCTCTGTGTCATCATCGTTCTTGGGCTTGGCATTCTCTTCTGGAACCCTGCGCACTCTGTAGTGAACATGTACCTTGTCCCGGTTGGTGAGTGGAGCGGTTTTTCTTTTGGCACCTGCGGTAACGATGATATCCCGATGACCTCTACGAGCACGATCCCGCAGGCCTACAACGAAAGTTTCCTGTACAGGTTCGGCGAGCCTGAACCGGCTGCGGCCCCGGCCCTGCCTCCCATGATCGATTACCCGTTACGGAAAGATGCAATCGATACGCTCATGGCCCGGGCAGAGGTCAACGGCTCTGAAGAGTCTGTCATCGGGCTGTACGAATTTCCGGACACGCGGATCCTTCTTGTGAAGTCCGGTAAAAACGTGACCGAAGTCCTTGCCAAAAACGACAGCGTCCGGACCCTGACACTGGTATCTCTCGCTGTGGGAAGCCTGCATAGTGAGGCAGCCGCACCCGGGCCCGCACAAAGCGGCGCCTATACCACGACTTCCGTATCAGATGTCGTCATCCGGCGCATTGATCCCGTGCTCCCGGGCGGAGCGAACAGTACATTTTCCCTGTACATCGTACAAAAGGACCAGGAGGACACGTGCCGGGATACCGATGGCACGGCCATTGCCACGATAAAAACGGATTGTACTTTTTACGTGCTCTATAACCAGCGGGTCGAACGTGTTGTCACCGGATCCTCGGCCGTCCCGGGCCCGGGATGGACACTCTGTTCGGAGAACGCGGCGATTGAAGGTTCGGGCAGCGCGATGGCGTCCCTGAAGCATACGGTCAGGCTGGCAAAAGGATCTGACGATATACTGCTTGCAAACCTGATCCGGACCGGTGCTGCGATCCTGGTGAGCGAAGGGAACATGGGAAGCACGACCATGCGAATCTCCCGCGGCAGCACCGGGTGCAGTTGCTGACAGGAGGGCGGAGGACATGAAACGATATCATTTCTGGCTGATTGCAGTGTTGCTGCTGGTGGCTCTCGTGATATCTCCTGTAGCCTGCGGATCGAACGATACGTGGGATCAGTCCTATTACCTGACGCACAAAGAGACATTGGCCGGGCAAAAAGACATGTCCCGGTACAATCCGCAGGTGACGCCCGTACCCATCCAGACCATGAATGCAACGACAGCCCGGCTCTACCCGGGCATGATGGCGTGCGGGAGCAGCGGATGCATCGACACGACACCCTGCCCGTTTCCATTCCTCCGGTGCAGCCGCCCGCTCACCGTTATGGTTGCATACAATGTGAACGAAACCCGGCCGGAAGAGCCCGTTCCGGTCGTCGGTGTCAGCATGGTCGGGGGACCGTTTTTTGAACCGGTAGACCTGTACCGGGCAGGAACGCCGGCCATATTTTTAACGTTCGATCCGCATGCAGGGAGGATCCCATGAACATACCTGCCGGCATTGTGGCGGTTGTCGTGCTTGCAGGTTTCATCCTCTGGGCGGGATGTACATCGGCGCCTCCCGTGGATAACCTGACCGCGCCCGAAATTGCCGGACAATACGTGAAGGCGCAGGAGAACATACAGGATTTCTCGGCGACAGTCGAGGTCGCGGGCGCCACCGGGCAGGTCGTGGACCGGGTACAAATCCAGAAAAAGGCACCGCACGATTCCAGGATCGAGTTCCTGACCCCCGGCAGCGAGGCGAACGGAACGCTCGTCATCACGAACGGCACGGTCATCTGGTGGTATTCTGCGTTCACGAAAACTCTCCGCACCACCCGGCATTTCGATCCGGATCAGACCTATTTTACCGGGTGGGATTACCCGGGGATGATCGCCCGCCTCTTTACAAAATATCCCGGCTCGTACATGCTCAACGGCACCGACCGGCGCAACAACTCTTATCTCGTGGACTTTTCCGCGCGTGCAGGAGAACCGTTCACCGGTCTTCCTGACAATTACCAGAATGCCCGGGTATGGATCGATGCCGGTTCGTGGATGCCCGTACGGATCGTCCTTTATAACGACACCTGGCCGTCGCCCGTGACCGTGGAATACCGGGACATCCGGGTGAACAGCGGCATTCCCGACAGCGTGTTCGTTTTCGATCCGGATAATGTGCCGAATCCGCCAAAAGAGATCAGGCACCACGACCCGGTGATCTTTCTCCTTTCCCTTGAGGATGCCTACCGTGTGCTGGGAAACGGCCTCGCCATCCCGGGATATCTTCCGGAAGGGTATGCGTACGGCGGCGGGTACCAGATGAGCGACGGGACCCTCCAGTTCTCGCTTGTCAAAAATAGCGATTCGATCAGTTATATTGACTCACCGGTCATAGGAAGGCCCCATGGTGAGGTCGTTGACGGCCCCGTCACAGAACTTCCCGTGAACGGGACCATCGGCGATTTCCGACAGGGCAAAGACCAGAACCAGCTGCAATGGATCAAGGGCGGCCATGCATATACCCTCACGGGAAAACAGGAACGGAGGGAACTGGCAAAAATGGCAGAATCGCTGGTGCAGGTCAACGATACCCTGATGAAAACGCTGCCATGGAACGAGCCGAAGATGGCCGAACCCCTCGGGATCACCGAACTGACTTCGATCGTTATGCCGGAGTCATGGGTTATGAGCCACAACACCAGCGCGACGCCGGGTATGATCGGGATCCGGCTGCCGGCCCAACAATTTTCTGTGGATTTCGTGAACGGTACGGCCTACCCGGATTACCACATTTGTCGCAGTATCGCGGCGGACGAGCGCGTGATGCTGTACCAGGTTCCGATCGATATGTTCCAGCAGGACAACCCGGACCCGGCGTACGTGCATATCAACGAGCCGGAGTCAGTCTTCCGATCTTACCCGAACCTGACGGCGGTCTTCCAGGAACAGTGCAAATATTACAAGATCCCCTGCCCGGCCGGGAGAGTGACGGCGCATGAATAAGCTCCTGTGGCTGATCGCTGCGGCACTTGCCGTACTCATTATTATTGGCTGTGTCCTGTCCGTTCCCCAGCACGTCCCTCCCGGCCACAACAATTCCGGACCTGTTTTTTCCGGGAACAATACCGTACAAAAATCATTGCATGAGATGTCGGCGGAGGAAATCGCAGCGGAATTTGTCCGTCACAACAATAATATCTCCGGTTATTCTGCTGACGTGCACTCTGTGGGTGAAAACGGTTACGATGACGACGAGTACCGGTTTTATGTAACCCGACCGGACAAGTTCCGTGCAGAATACAGCCGGTCTGAAATTCACGGCAACGACACTATCGTTGTAGCGAACGGGTCGTTTGTTTGGCAATACTATCCGGATACCAAAAAAGCACGACCGGACCTTATCGAAGATCCGAAGAACACTTTCTTTGCATGGAAAGATTACCCCGCGATCGCGGCACGGATCCTTGAACGATTCCCTGCCGTCCTGAACGGGACTGAACACTTAAACGGCTCCGATGCGGTCATCATCGAAACAGCAGTTGACGATGTCCCCACGCAGTATTATCCGACGATTTTTCGCCGGGCGAGGATCTGGATCGATGAGGATACCTTGATGCTGACACGGATGGTGTTGATCGGGGACTATAACGAAACTGCACTTGCCGTAGATCTCCGGAATATCAGCATCAATCCCCCGCTTTCCGGGGAAATGTTTGACTTTACGCCACCACCCGGAACGGAAATCTCGCCGACAATCACAGAACTGGTTGCACCTCTGAACATGAGTTCGATGTACCAGGCAAAGGTCCGGTTTGGTCCTGACTTCCGTTTGCCTTCCACCGTCCCGGCCGGGTACACATTCAGGTACTGCTTCCATTACCGGGATCAAGACGGACGGGATTCAATTGTGTATTCCAATGATACCGATGATCTCGTATTCACGCAGGCATTTGTAAAAACCGGTGTCTCACGTGAATCCGTCACGGAACAGGATATGCCGGTGTTCTTCGGCAACCTCACCGGAAGGTTTCGGACTGTTGCCGGCAGGAACGAGATCGATTGGCAGGATAAAAACCGGTCATACGTCCTGATCGGTACCCTCCCTCAAGAGGAACTGGTTCGCATTGCCCGGTCAGTGACAACACCCGCACTGCTCAACTTCGCACCAGAAGAGATCAAAAACCCGGAAACGATCGCAGAAATTGCACTGCGGGACACCTCTGCACGAAGGATGGTGGATGCCGGTGGGGAGATACTCGGTGTGGGAATGTCTCTTCAGAGAGGAACAAAAAACAGCCCCGGAGGTTTCTTCCCTGCGTTATCTGTCCGGTATAACCAGATTGTTGCAGAGTATATGGTGGATCCTGTCTCACTTACCGTGGTAAAAAGAAGTATTCAGGTCCCTAACGGCGCAATGGTTCGTGAAAAAGGAAACCGGACTCTCGTTGAGTTTAATGGAGAAATCCTTTTTGCATTCGATCCGATGGAGGCAACCCCATGAAAACCAGGATTTTGGTTCTGCTGCTGGCCGTGCCGTTATGCCTGACCGTTCTCATGGCAGGCTGCACGGATTCTGCGGGATCCCCGGTAACACCGGATGTCAACCAGTCTCAGTCTTCGCTCCTCCAGCAGGATTCCCAACCCGCATCGGCATATCGCGGGAGTCCGGGTACAACCCTCACCACCGTGCCGATCGACACCGCATACAACCGGACGCTTGCCGCGTTCTGGATGTTTGCACTCGAAGGCCCGTATGCCACAAACCCCAACTGGACATCCGCGGTGCTCGATCCTGTGCCGGTAACGCTTTTCGATATCAACGGGGAACCCCGGTATTACGAATTTTACCTTCGCAACGGGAACGAGAGTCCCGGTTATTTCTGGACGGTGGCAGATAAACGCATGGAGCATGGCATTTTCCGGATCTATGAGGGATCTCCAAGTGCCAGTTACACCCGTATTGCGCGTGACGCAGAAGATATCGTGAACATCACCTATTCTGGCTACCCGATACTCCTGGAAAAATCCGGTCTCTATGGAGGTGGTTACCCGAACCTGTGTACGATCGTCACCATCCTGAACAGGACATCTGGTGTAAATGAAACGATCGTCGTAGATGCGTATTCCCACATGGTGGTTCCTGATCATCCGTCCGAAGATCACCCGGGCCCGGAGTATGCATGGTCGTATCTCGACAGCATCCCGCAGGAGGAACAACCGGCCCGCGTCGCGCAGTGGGAGGCCGAGAATTCGAATGCCACGAACGTCGTGGCATATGCACTGGCACGCGGCATCGATCCCCGTCTCCCCCTTTCAGGACAGAATACGAGTATTATCAGGGAATATTACCGGGAACAATCGCCGGATTCAGCAACAGCACCGGACGAGACTCATGAAAAGCCGGACGACCGGCCGCTCACCGGAGAGATTATCGATAAAAATATTGTTCCCGTTGATGCCGCACGGACAGAGGCCACCGCGCATCTCTGGCGCATCGTACTCGACCGGCCGGACAGTTATGCCGACAGGTCCTGGAGAAATGCCGGTCTTAGTAAAAACGAGCCGCTCATCATCGAGGATATCAGCGGCAACAAACTCTATTACGTATTTACTGCCGAGCGCAACGGGATGCCGATGAGCGAGATAATTGTCGCTGCAAACAAGGGGCTGTATTCCCACCGTTTCGGGCTTGAGACCGCTGCCGGCGATTACGATTTTTCGAATGCAACACAAAAAGTCCGGGTGGTTGCTGCACAGAGTTTTCCCGGGGATTCCATTCGTACGGTGCGATCGGTCTATTCCCTCAAAGACAACTGCTGCCATAATGTTACGGTGATAATGGATGTTGAAAATTCATCCACCTTGGAAAAAAACTGCATCCTTGTCGATACGTATACCCTTGATGCGTCCATCGAAAAAATTTCCGGTACTGTGGGAACTGAAGCATACCCATCACTGTTTTCCTTAATGACCCAAGGAGAATATGCAGATAATATCCAGCGTTGGGAAAATGATGACAAAAAAGATCGGGATTTTGTAACCTATGCAGCATCCCGGGGGATCCCTGTGGATCAACCGCTGAACGATAGAGGTTTTGTCGCGCTTGGCGTGTATATCTTCACGACAGAACCCCGCAACCCCCCCGTGGAAAATCTCTACAATCCGCTCTATCCGCAGCCGGCAGTCCGTCCGAAGCTGGACAAGGTAACTCAGGCCTGGCACGAACAGGCCGACTGGTTTAGTGCAGTTCTCGTCGATGCGTCGCTGACGGATGCAGAGATTAAGCAGCAGATCGGGAGCCATCAGATTTCCGGGAACTACACATTAGAGATCCTTTCGGTAGGTGCGATGGGAACGGATTATTATCTGGATGTGCCGGAGGCTGATTACAATCGCACGTTTTTGCTCCTTGAAAAGGACGGAAGTGTCTGGATCAGCGAACAGATTACGTCCATGTGGGAATACGAGCAGATTGTCAAACAGAGAAACGGCTCGGTTATTATCCCCCTTGCCATTGCCTATCCTCATGAGGCAAACGCCAGGCGGCTCATTGCCGAAGACCTTCCCATAAAACCGATGAAAGAAGTGTATATCCGGTATGACTACAAATCGGAACCAAAAAAATCGGAACGGGAAAAGGTTCTCGCAGAACTTAACGCTGATGATCGGATCCTGTTTGCATTTAAGGAGTATTCGTCATGAAAGCGAACATGGAGCCGATGGGCAAGAAGTATTCAAAACGAAAATCCCGAGGCATTTGCCGGTTAAATCCCGGTTACAATGTGATGGCGGTACCGTTCACGGAGGTATTTTCATGGATGTGAAAACACGAAGATTCCTGATAAATTTTATCCTGATAATTATCGTCATCGGTATCTCGGCAATGCTTGGCGATTACGCTGCCAGGATCATGAGCACATCAACGATTGTGAAGAATGCAATGCTGTGCCAGATCATCTTTATCCTGGGAGTATTGGCCGGAATTATCATGTGCCTGATATCCCAGGATCTTTATCGTAGATATGGTTTGATCGAACCGAACAATATCCCCGGAAAAAACCCGCCTCATGAGGATACTTCATGAAAAAAATACCGTGGATTTTGTCGGGGTTGACTGCCCTCATAATTGCGGTGACCGTGTGCCAGTTACTGCGGGTGAACCTGATTTCCCTCTTTAAACCGGCCGGCTGGAATCCATTTTCATTCTTCATCGGACCGGCGCCCGGCATGGGCATAGGGTATTCCATCCTCGGGAGAGACAACGGACCCGGATCGACACAGGATGCGTGATCGTTCATGGATGACGACAAAAACAGCGGGCGGACAAAATACCTGAAATCCCCGATCCTCGCCGGGATAGCCGGGGGCCTCCTGCTCGCGGCCGTCATCTCTCTCACGAACCTGGGATGGAGGGACCTGGTAGGGTATAACGGATGGCTTTCGGGACCATATGGGGCATGCTATACGACAGAGATCCTTCTGGTCTTCATTTTTTCCGGGGCCTTGTCCGTTTTTTTTATACATTCACGCGAAGATCGCGAAATAGCGGTACTCCGGTCCGGCATCCTGTCGGGTATTATGGCAGGGCTCGTGTTCGGCGGCACCTTTCCTTACCTGGATATTCTGCTGGATCCCGCCCGGTATCATCTCCTTCCGGGGATTTTACCAGGACTTATGGCTTTTTTGGAAGCGGCCGGATTTGGCTGGTTCATGGTCGTGTGTGCATCCGTCCTTACCGGCATGGTTTTTGCTGCGACCGGGGCCCTGCTGTTCCGGTTCCTCAGGCAAAGACTTGCCGGAAATTCCGGTTCCCGCGATAATGATTACAAAACCGGGATACTGTCACGCACGATCCTTCTTGCCCTGCTCACCGGGATTGTTGCCGTTTCCCTTGTCCCGCCGGCCGTTGCTATGATCGGGATTGCGCAGGGAACCATCGCACATGAACCTCCCGCCTTGGTCGATCCTCTGCCCGCCACCCCCCTGCCGGTACAATCTGTCCGGGCCGGTTGCACCACAACGGTCTCCCCGTGGATGCAGCAAAATGCGGGGCAGGACGTTCCTGCCGGAGAATACCTGGACGTTATCAATCCCGGCAGCCCTGACACCGTGCCGCAGGATACAAGGGATGCTTATTACCGGATGGTCGTCCGGGTGCCCGGTTACCCCAATGCGAGTGAGGGGATGCAGGACCCTTCACCCGGGGGCCTGACGTACGGTTCGCGGAGTGCTGCCATTGCAGTCGCGGGTTACCGAGAGATTCCGGACGGTCAGCAAAACGCCGACGCGGGAAACCGCAGCGGGCAGTGCCACATGAACGAATCGACGATTGAAGGGTCGAACCGGTTGGCCGGCCAAGAGATTACGATCGGGAAGTATTTCGAAACGGTCTGTCCGGACTACCTTGCGGGAATGCCGGAATCTGAAAAAGAACCGTTATACAACCAGACCCTGCAGGTACCGGAGATACCTCCTGACCATGAGGGCACGGTCGCATTCGTCCCGCCCTTGTCCGTATCAGGTATCCGCATGGAGTATTCCCCGGGATGGGCCATGACCCTCTGTGGAATCGCGGGGCTCGGTATCCTTGTCATGGGGTATGTTATTGTGAGGAGGTACCCGTAAATGAACAGTTCGCCGGCCGGAAAAACCCCGGGGCCCCGGGTGATTCCCGCAATCCGTCCCGGGAAGGATATCGCAGTACGCGGGAAAAAGAGAAACCGGAGAAGTGGTTAATCATGGAACAAAATCGTATCCTCCTTCTTGCAGTGCTGGCGGTGCTGGTTATAATCCCGATTGTGACAGCGGAAAACAATTCATCCTCGTCTCCGGCATGGCCATATGAAAATGTGCCCGAACATTATCTCTCCCCGGAATATTTTAAAGATGCAAAACCGGCAACTCCACTTCCCGAGTCGGAGATGATCACTATCATCATCTCCGGGCAAACATTTGAACGGTTCAGCGGGAAGGACACACCCGGAATTATTGAGATCCCCGTCTCGTACCTGGACTTTGCCGCAAACTTTACCAGTTCAACGTCGTCACCGACATGGCATTATGAGAAAAACCTGGTCCCGGAAGACCGTGTAGCCATGATACGGATGCCTGAATCAATGTATGATCGTTTCATGGCAACCGTAAGCGGGAACACGCTGGAACTGCCGGTATCCTCGTATGTCCGTCAGTATGACAATCTCACGGAACTTTACGCCCAAATCAATCCGAAGGGGATGTACCTGAACGATTCTGCCACGGGCAGGGAGGAACCCGGTACCCGGTCATCACCGACAGTTCCTGTCGTTATCCGGACAATACCCGGAACTCAGCCTGCACCGTCTTTGGGCGGACTTGGTATAGTGGCAATCGGGTGCATCGCCGTGTACGCTGCAATCGGCAAACACCGGAGGGGATCGCAATGAAAAAAAATAAAAAACAGGAACCCGGCATCCCGGGTGTCTGTTGTGCTGACTTGCTCATCCCGATCCTTATGACCCAAAATGAACTGAAACGAAGAAGTGGTTAATCATGCAACGAAAACGTGTTATCCTTCTGGTAATCCTTGGTGGAGTACTCTCTCTGGCAGCAGGATTTATAGCGATAGCAGGGCCATCGTTTTCATCCTTCACCCCGCTTATCGTTCTCATTATCCTTGCCGCCATGGTTGTTGTCCTGCTCATTCGGGAGTTCAGGCAATGGGTGGAATCGCTTGTCGAAAAACTCGCGGCGGGTAACAGGATCAATCCGCCCGAAACAGCCGGCATACCTGAAACCATTGCGTCGCTCAGGGCCGAGATCGAACGGATCAATCAGCGGCTGGAAGCACTGGAGAAAAAGGAGAGGGAATGAATTGCTGCCCATGATACGGACATCGTATTCACGAATGGCGATACCCGCACCGCTCCCGACCATAACGCTGGTCACAGCACTGGGACTCTGTGCTGTTGTTGCATCAGCATTGTTCAGGAGAACCCTATGAAACACGTTCGATGTATAATCCTCCTGCTCCCCCTCCTGACGGCATTGATGTTTGTGGGATACAGTCTCATGGTCCCGGTTGTTCTCCCGTCGACAGAATTACAGATGGTGTTGAAAGCCATGATATTTGGAATCCCGGTTGCGATCCTCATCGGTTTTGGCCGCTGGACCGGTGATGAAACCGGTACGACACTCTCGGGCTTGCTCCTGTTTCCCTTGTTTTGGATATACACCCAGGTCCTTTCTCAAATGTTCGATCCCGGTTTTGTGGCAACACCTCTCTACGGATTGAACTGGAATTTCTTTGCCGACACTGCACCATTCGTCCTTATTTCAGGTTCAATGGGCTGGTTTGCATCAAGAAAAACGAATCAATCACTTTTCATTGCTATCGCTCTTGGTGTCCTGTTAATCGTGATCATCGTGGGGATACACTGAAATATCCAAAGAAGGTTTGAGGAAATGAAAAAAATCCTGGCTGGCGGAGTTATTGTCCTGGTTGCGGGCATCATATTCGTTTCACTCGTTTTTTTATCCGGTACGACAGATCCCACGCCTCCCCAGGTACGGGCCGGATGGTATCTCCCCCATCAGGATATTGCCTGGACGGTACCGGAACCCACGGTGAACGAAAGCCGGCAGGAACGCCTTGTCCTGAACGGGTGGCAGGATGCCCCGGCGCCACAATTCCCGGCTCTTTCTCCGTACAGCCGTTATGAAAACTACACGGATCCCCGGACTACCAACAAGTATATGATCGCCACATGGTATTTTACCGATGAGAGAACCTTCGTTGAATCACAAAAAAAATTAAACGGTTTTTTGCAGGCATCGGGAAACTTCTCACCTGTTGAATTAAATTTTACTGGGCACATTGCGGGGCTTGGGCAGCCTGCCCGTGGCATTCAGGATCCACAAAGCCGTTACACCCTCCCCCCGATTCTCCAGGCTTCCGGTTATGAAAGCGGCAATACTTCCGGGTATTTTTTCACGGTAACGATTCCTGGATCCGGAGGCTTTACCGGGGATACGGATTATTCCAAACATGAGGAGTATTATCTCGTCTATTATGGGACAACAACCCCGACGAGTCTTACCTCACAGGCCCCCTTCCTGAAAGGGATGATTGCAGAAACCTGCCGTTTTGACCGCGTGGCACGGATGGGGGACTACCAGCACCAGCTGAGCGACTGGGAAGTGGAGAATATAACGATCCGGGAGCAGGTGAGCCCATGAGACCGAAATACCGGGGTTCTCTGATACTGCTGTATAGTACAGCACTATTCGTTCTCGCCGTGCTCGTTACGACTCCGGCACTGGCAGACCCGGACGCGGCAATTCCCTATCCTACGCCAATAGTAAACGACAACGGCACCGTGACCCTCAACAACGTCACGCTCCCCCTGATCGAATCACGGGCGATTGTTTTAAACGATTCCGAACTGGTCGCGCGAAACAATCCCATGACCCACGAGGAGTTCATGGAAGCAAACCGGCAGTACATCGATTTCCTTGCCGGGCAGTTCGGGAGGGCACAGGTAGAAAAAATGGCAAACGCTGAGTACGACCCGGCGACCAGCGGGTCCTCTCTCCCGTCCGCCCCGGTAAACGGGACGGGTACAACGGCAGGGACCGGGACGGTACCTGCAACAAAACCGGCACCAGTCCCGGGAATTGTATCCCTTGCGGCGACCGGGGCAACAGCCGGCATCGTTGCGATCAAAAAACTGAGGAGATGAGACGATGGAAAAAATCCAAAAACTTCACAGAGCCCTTGCGATCCTGGCGCTTTTTATTGTCGCCTGCATTGCCATTTTCCCTGCCGCTGCGGATACCGGGGGAATGCAGCAGGCCTTCCCCGAAAACGATACGGTCGGGTACGTCCCGGTCGATATCATTGTTATCGACCCGGCGATCAAGGCAGCAACGCCCGACTACAATTTCCTCGTGCTGGATGACGAAGGGAAGGCAAATTACCTCCGCGACCTGGGTACTGATTTCGATCTCCTGTATGCCGCCGACCCCGAGAAAGAGACAAAATATGCCGCACTGGCAGCGAAGCTGAACGCGATCTGGGACAAGTACCCGGTCGTCTCCGAAACAAAACCGGGAAGCGCCGGGTACCCGACATACGGCGGATCGGAGAGTACGATCCGGTTCGTGCCGTCCGTTACCAGCACAAAACTGACCGATGACGAGAATGCAGCCATTCGCGAAAGTGCGGCGATCATGAAGGAGGCGTTCCTAAAAAGCATCGGTAATCCGGTGGACCTGGATTCCGCGCGAACTCCTGTACCTGACCTATATAACCTGACGTTCGGGGAAAATACCGGCTGGTTTGTCGTGCACGCCAACGTTGACGATGCCACGGTCGATTTCGACACGGACCGAATAGGGGCTCTCTCTCACGGGACGCTCGTTGTGCCGGTCAACGTAACCGCACCCCGTTACAAAACAGTCTCGGTTTTTAAACTGGGATACATTTCTTTTCCGGTCACTATCGACAGGTACCCGGAACGCGGCGGGACGGTCGATCTGTACGCTACGCTCACCGTGCCGACAACGGCAACGCGGCCTATGCAAACAGCTCCGCTCCCTGCCGGTATCGTTGTCGCATCTGTTCTTGGTGCGGTATTGCTGATTGTTAAAGGGCTAAGACGAGGTGGCTGAGAATGGGTGTTCAGGATCAACAAACGGGGTATCCGGTCATGTGGCTCATCCTTTTCGGCATTCTGGTTTTGTTCCCGGCAATTACCTCCCCCGTTCTTGCCGCGCAATCAGATTTCGCGGCTTTGGACCCCTCACAAAATACAACCGCTCTGCACTATATTTATGATCCGAAGACCGGGGCTTTATTAGGATACGGCACGACACCGTCACCCGAAGAACAGGTGATCATTAATCAGATCAGGGGACCCGGCTACTCCCCGTTTCCCGCACCGACCCCGCTTGCAATGGACATGGCCCCGGAACAGCCGGTCTCTGCCTACGGAAAACCGGTGAAGATTAACATAACCCTCTCCAATGCCATTTCAGATACGTTCACCTTCCCGGATTTTCCTCCTGATATAGAGATCTCGACCAGACCGGAAGGGTGGAACAGGGGGATCGTCCGGACCATAAGGCACGGTGACGAGATGCGACTTCTCCAGCCGAACAATACAACCAGCACGATACTCATCTGGGATCAGAAAAATGATCAGCAGGCCCAGGTGAATCCTGGTGTCTACTATCTCTCGGCACAGGCAGGCATTGTCCAGAATGTCACACCAGATTCAACAACAATCACCTCATCGTTCATTTCTGCAAATTCCGAAGTTATTGTTCAATATCCCCAAGGGGCACTGGCTGGCACCCTGTACCCCAATGTATCGGTGACTGACGGGGATGTGACTGCGAAACTTGACTCCCTTGTGCTCAATGAACGAGGCGGTTTTGTAAACATGACGGTTATTGCACCGGCACCCCGCAAGGGATCTCCTGCCGCACCCGGATTCTCGCAGGTAACCGCGGAATATTGGATCGATAACAGTACGGCGCAGGATTTCCGTATGTACTCATCATTGTATTCCGGCAACGGTGTCAATCATGTCACATGGCATACCGCCCCAATTCCATGCGATGCACGGGAGATCCGCATTGCCGCAACCAAGTTCGATCCGTACCGGGGGCACTGGAACTTCACGGTGGATTGTTCAGATATTTCATATTGCGCCGTGGAGAACGACACGCTCTTTTCCCGTGAAGCGACCGAGGACGCATTCCGGAAAAACAAACCCGAAACCACGCAGCCTGCATCACTTCCCATCGCTCCGGCTATCAGTGCACTTGCGGGAATCAGCCTGCTCATGGCGCAACGAGGGCGTTGTAAAAAATGAAAAACACATCCTGGTTCGTAGTATTGTGCGCCATTGTGACGATCGGTTGTTGCACGCAGATTGCCGGTGCAACGCCCCCTCCCCCGGAATATCGTGCCATGTATCTTCTGCCAAATCCCGCCGGTCTCTATTACAACCAATCCGTCAATTCAGGGTTTCTTGTAACGTCTTCCCAAAATACTGCTGGTGCATCCCCTTACTTTCCCGGGGTATCACAATACCGGGCTTTCCAGAATTTTACGTATGCAAAAACCGGTGACCCCTACCTCTCGGAAGTCTGGTATTTTGACACCTGGGATTCATTTGCAACCGGCCGCGAAGATTTGACGGACTATTTACAGAAACGCGGGACGATCTCACCGGTAACCCTTGACATATCCGGCGACCTTGTACGAACGGGCGATCCCTGGATTGCCGGCCTGCACGCCACCCGGATCAATGCAACGGCCTACCGAGCGGCAGATACTTCCGGGTATTTCATCATCTTTTCCACGGATTTCTTCCCGGACGAGAATTACTATATCGCGTACTACGGGACCGCAGGGAAATCCGATCTGGATGTTGCAACGCCCCGGCTCAAAACCCTGATAATGTCCTGTTTCCCGGGTTTTGTCGAAGGAAAGACCTATACTTTTGATCCGGTTTCACCAGAAAACCCGGCCGCATTCCTGCCTGCGACCGTAGTGATCATCACAATCTGTTGCATAGGCGCGCTCGTAATTCTCCAGAAAAAGAGAGGTTCATAACATGAAATCACCAGTTCCCCTGAATCCCTGCAAGTTCCTGATGGTCACCGTCATCATCGCGCTCCTCATGATCATATCCCCGGCCAGCGCTGATACTATTCACGCGCTTACGGTCCCTGCCGGGAAATACCCCCTCCCGCCATTGCAGGTCAATGACTCGATGGAGCCGGTGATCCTGAATCAGGAACTCAGTACCGTAAACGATACTGGCATCTATGTAATCCCGGCTGGTTCCATCATCCTCATGTCAGATGACGGGATCAACAGGGTCTTCGATGCAAACGGCACGCAGTTTTTGGCCGTGTACGATACCGGGGCACACCACACGCACACCGTCCCAAACGGCGCCTTTGTCGATAGCGAAGGAAATATCACATACATTCTCTCCGGTAATCAGCTTGTGATGACGATCATCGATGCGACCGCGACGGGCATCGCACAGCCCACACCTCAGACGGTGACCGCATCGTTCTCGCCGATGTCGGCAACCCAAGGAGATGCTCCGCTGAAAGTTACGTTTTCGGATTATTCACAGGGAGCGATCACGGACTGGAACTGGTCGTTTGGCGACGGGAGCCTGTCCAGCGAACGAAGTCCTGTCCACACGTATCGGGCCAACGGTACCTACAATGTGACACTTGCTGTCAGCGGACCGTCCGGACACAATACGTTCACCTACCCGGATTGTATTACGGTCGGCCCCCTCCCCCCGCTGGCCCGGATTGGCGTTGATCCCCAACGTGCTGATTATGCACCGCTCACCGTTATCCTCACCGACACGTCCATGGGCGACATCACAGGATGGTCATGGGATTTCGGTGACGGAAGTACCTCAACGGAGCAAAACCCGGTGCATACCTATTCAAAGACGGGGAATTATTCCGTGCTCTTGACCGTTACCGGGCCGGCCGGGAAAAACACCCTGGAAGAGCCGGTCTTCATTCTTGTCGGCCCGTTTGAACCTGTTGCATACTTTGAAGCGATCTACACATCGCAGCATGCACCGTGCAGTGTCGAATTCCTGCAATACTCTGAGGGTACGATCACCCAATGGTTATGGGATTTCGGCGACGGGACAACATCCACGCAGGAAAAACCGTTCCATACCTACCTGCATGACGGAAACTATACCGTGAACCTGACCGTCACCGGTCCGGCCGGGACGAGCACCAGAAGCCGGCCATCGTTTATCCATGTCGGAGAACCGTTTTTTATCCAGGCAGATCCTGTCGGCATCCATTCGGTGGGGGACACATTTGCTATCACCGGGACAACAAATCTTCCTTTGGGGGAAGACCTGGAATATGCTGTTCTTACCAGTACTTTTAACCCGGGCGGTCCGCAGTTCGGGAACCCGAGCAACCAGACCGGGACAACCCGGGTTGTCCGGGGAAATGCCTCAAATGGCAGTTGGTCGTTTGTGGTAGATTCCGCAGGATTCCGACCCGACGAATATCTTGTGAATCTTCATTCGTCCACGTACACGGATGTAGAAGGAAACACCTTGGTCACACTTGTCAAGGGAAAATACTCTGCCCCTGCTCCCTCAGCCACGCCCCGGCAGACCCCCGGTGAGGATGTAACGGAACCTGTCAATGTGACACCCTCCCCCTCCGGAACGCACCCGGTACCACTCTTCCCGACACAGGTACTGTTCTCTGTGCCCTGCGCCGCGGTACTTTTCCTTGCAGGAAATGGGAGGAGAGGCTGATGACGGCGGCCGGATCGAACAGGTACGCAGCGGGCCCCGGATATTTTCCTCTCATGCTTATCGTTGTGTGCGTCGCAGCACTCGTTGCAATTGCTCCGGTCACCGGTGCGCCGCTTGCAAACCTGACGCTGGTGCCCTTAAACGCTACGTGGGACCCAACCGTTTCGCTCCCGGTGTACGTTTCCGGTGAACCCCTCGTGGTAAATGTCACGCTGGTCAATACCGGTCCCGACCCGATCACCGTCATGGGATACCCTCCGAAAGCCGGCATACATTACCGGAATGCCAACCCGTTCCGGACATTTGGCCGTTCGCACCAGACCCTCGTGCTGGAACCGGGGCAGTCGTTATCATCACAGGTTACCTGGGATCAAAAAGATGCCGGTGGTTCCCCGGTCGATCCGGGGCGCTATACGGTTGCGATATATTACCTGTTCAGCGAGAACGCGAGCGGCTCGTGGGATGCATCGCACCTGAATACCGTATCTTCTTCGACCGATGTTATGATCCTGCCCCGGGGCGGGGCATATCAGGGAATGGTTGCCGTGAATGAATCCCTGACCCAGGAAAATGTTACGGCCATATTTGAATCGGTCTCGTTCTCCAATGTTTCGTGGACAGCGAGCGTACTTATCCAGTTTCCCGATAATGAAACGTACGACCGGCTGTCGACGTGTAACCGTTCGTGGCTTGAGTATTGGTTCATCGCACGATATGGGTCAGATTACTCCCTCGATGCCACGACACCCCGGACGTTTTTTGACACAAGCGCCGACTGCGGGCTGCCCGGCGCGGAACGATTTGTTTTCACGGGAGAACCTGTACCGGCAGATGTACAGAATATCTCCCTCAATATTACTACTGAATGGATAGATCCCTCCCTCACTACCTTCTCCACCAATACCTGGAACTATCGCGTGAACCTGTCCGCGCCACAATCTTCCCCGGATTTGACGTCCACGCGGCATCCCTCGCCTCTTCCTGCGATCCTCCCCATCCTTTCCGCAGGGCTGGCGGTTGCAATGTATGCAGCGATGCGTTCACGCAGGAGGCCGTAACATGGCACAAAAAAGCCTGCAGGAAACTATCCTGGCTGTCCTCTCCGCGTACCTGGCGCTCTTCCTCTTCCTTGACGCGCTGATGTCCTCCTTTGCCTTTCTCATCAACTGGGAGGCATGGTTTTTTGGGATCAAACTCGACGGGTGGCCGGCGGGGCTGTATCTGGCCGCAACTGCGCTTGCTGCAGTATTTCTTGTCGTCCTGCTCCTGAAATACCCGCACAGGTCGTTTGCGATCTGCACGGTATCCGTCCTGTATTTTGCCTTCGTGTACATCATGCCGGTCTTTTCCCGGCAGAAAAACCTGAAGAGCGATCTTGGCTGGACGGTCTTCTGGATAGAACTAGTCCTCTATATTGTCATCCCGTCGGTTATTCTCGGGGTCTCTGCGTTACTGGGTCGGACAAAAAGCGGTGAGTCTACATGAAAGTGTCTGGCCGGGAAGATACCCTTACGTGGGTTGTTCTCATCATCGGGATCGTCATGTTCCTCGCACTGGCGTATGCAACAGCGATTCTGTGGAATGGGGCAAACCCAGTACCGTAGATAAAAAAACTGGCAGATTCCCCGGCTCATGAGACCTTACGTCCCGGGGGATCGTTTCTCCGACGGAGGGCCGAAACACAGCGATCCCGTATGACCGGTCTCCAGTGGAAGCGCCGTCCACGCCACTCAAAAAGTTTTGTTTAATCGCGTATTTTTCCAAAATATCCATTTTAATCTGGATTCAGACCTGCACTATAGCGGGCTTCTGTTGGCAGGGTTTTTTGAGAGGTCCTGGGGGTCATCTGAGCGGGAGATCGGCCGCCCGGAGGCCGCTATGAGCGTTTTTTAATTTTACGTCGGAAAAATTGATCTGGCTGTCGTTGGATCGACGGTGACCCTTTGGTGGGAGACGCTTCTGGGGGTTCTGCCCTCTGTCAGCGTGGGCGTCCCCCGGCTAGCGATGATGCCGTATTACCTGTATTCAGATATCCCCGGCACAGGTAATTCCGAGGCATCGCATACGCCCCCGCTCCCTTTGGGGGCAGGGCTGGCGTAAGGGGGGTTCGCATGAAACGAGAAAACCTGCCGAGTGCAGGCTGTCCGGGCCTCCATCCCATCAGAATCAGATTGCTCCAAAAATTTTCCGGCAATTTGGATTTTTGTCCGGAAAAATACGGGCGTACAAACTTTCGTCCGGAATTTTTTTGGATTTTTCAGATTTCGAACCGGAAAAAATCTGGCCGAAAAAATTTCACGCCAAATTTTTTTGTGATTTTCAACTTTCGAGCCGAAAATTTTTGGCCGAAAAAAATTTCAAACCGTGCGGGCGGGACGTGATCGACCGAAAAAATTTTCGGGCATAGCGCACGCTCTGTCGGAAAGATCTCCTAAAAGGTTTTTTTTTCCGGATTTCGCGGAGATTATTTGGTCGTTTCCGGTAAACAAACGGACGAGAGATCGTAAATACCATAAGGGCCCCAGAGAGTTTCATATGCGGATGCCCAAGACCTACGGGAGATGAGATGCAGCTACAACCGGTATTTTGCGGAGCGGGCCTTGCTGGGATCGACTCTCTTCATCGTCCCTGAGCCATGGCAGACTGCTGCTGAAAATGACACCACGGTGTAACGGGAATCATACAGAGAAAATGTATCCGGGGGAATGAAATGGAGAAGAAATGGATGATGGCAGGAATTGCTCTGGCATGCGTTGTTGCAGGTGCCGCAATCATTCTGGTATCTTTGATGAATACTGCGACACCCGCGGTTCCGACATCGGCTCAACCAACCTCTACGGCTGCTGTATCGGTAACCGGTTCCCCGCAGGATCCCGGATCCGTATGCAACCTTTCCGCTTCCGGTCCCCGGATTCTTGTCCCGACCAATACCTCCGTCCCGATCCGGGACCCGATGCCCGGCAACAGGTACTCCTTTGACAGGGACGATTCAGGTAAAACGATCGTGCTCGGGACCGGAGATGTGGTTGAAATTAACCTTGGGTTTGCCCCGTCACTTGCCATGCGCTGGGTCGTCCCGGTCTCCGGGTGCGGGATCGAGCTGGTAAATGACGGTGTCTGGTACACAGGCGGCGATTTTTGGAATAACACCGGCTTTTACCGGGCCCGGTACCGGGCGGTCAGCCCCGGGACATCCGTTATAAACGGGAAATTAGTCCTCAAACCCGATGAAGCCGGGGATCTCCGGTTCAATCTTACCATGATCGTGAAGTAGGGGCGGTGCAGCATGATGATATTGTCTGGAATGAATGGAATCCGTTTATCATGAAAACGTTTGCACTTGTTTTCATTCTCGTCATCGTAACCGCGGTAATTTTCGGAACGGTATCTGCGGCAAACACTACGCCAATCTATCCCGGCATGGGCGGGGCGCCAAAAGAAATTCTCACGAACATGTACCCGACCGTGAAGGACAATACCGAAATCATGGGATTTATCCGGGAATGCGGTGTCGGTTCCTGGCATGAAGAACAGATGGATGCAGAGTATAAATCCGCCCATCTTGCCCCGGCAAATTCCTGCGGGAAACAACTGGTCTTCTCGATCCGGAAGTCCGTGGGGCGCGGAGATCCGTTGCAAATTGCCAGCGTCTGGATCATCGGGGCCAACGAGACCTGGTCGCATTCGATGGAGCCGGTGTATCATTCCCAGTTTACCGGAGATCGCACTGCCCCGCTGCCCCCGGGAGGTACCGGTGATGTGACGAATATTTTTGTGGCGGGTATCGTCATTGCCTTTGCAATTATTGGCGTTGGATATATCGCGATACACCACAGGAGGTCATAAGATGGAGAAGAAACGTGTCCGGGAAATCCTGATGGGGATACTCTCCACGTACATGGTGCTCTTCCTCTTCCTTGACGCACTGATAACCTCCTTTGCATTTCTCATCAACAGGGAGGCATGGTTTTTCGGGATCAAACTCGACGGCTGGCCGGCAGGGTTGTACCTGGCCGCAACTGCGCTTGCTGCAGTATTTCTTGTCGTCCTGATTATCGGGATCCTCCTGTTCCTCGCTCTGGCATATGCAACGGTGATCCTTTGGAATGCGGCAAATCCCATACCGAAAATTCCCACGCACATTTCGACCGGAACCACGGGCGAACACACTATCCGGAACAATCCGGAAACGATCTTTTTGACTCTCCGGCCGGAGGATCCAGCGGCTCCGATACTTCAGGAAAATTTTGGAGGAATATGATGAAACAAAACAAACAGTTGTTACTTGTCATCGTGCTGCTGCTTATCGCAAGTCTCTTCGTAGTCATGATCCTTGCACCGTCACTCCAGGGATACAGAGGGAAAGTCACTGCTGTATCGTGCTCAGATAAACCCCTCAATATCACCGTATGGCGGTGCCAGGGATTTTTCGACCAGCTCGAAAACCCGGTGGTCCTGTATGAGAACGGCCGGTGGTCACTTGAGGATGCGGGAACCATCAACAGTCCCATCAGGTTTACCGATAAACAGGAATGCCGTAACATTCCGCCCCGCGAAGTCGAATATACCCCGAATGTCAGTATCGAGGGGGAGAACATCAGTTTCGACCTGCTCGTTTCAAACCCCATGGGAACGGACCTTGCAGAAGTCCCGTACACGGTCGAGACCCGGGTTGAACCGAGAACCAGTTCGTGGGACCGGGCATATCACGGGCGCGATGCCTTTGTTGCTATGGAAAACTTTACGCTCTATAATTTTTCCTCCGGCGAGATCCGGGAAGTCCGCGTACACGCCCGGCTCGCGGTACCTCCCATAAACCAGTCCGTGAAAGAACTGATCGTCGTCATCCCCGGCCCGGAAGCAAGAGCAGCCGATGGCTCCGTCATCCGGAAGGATATGGACCACGAAGGGGACCTCATGGTAGTTATCCAGTCACCGGATACCGTTTTACAGGATCCGTCACCTGTCCGCACACAACGCCCGCTCACCGATGCGCCCGGGGCCCCGGCATGGGTGGAAGAGGACAGGAGGATCGTGCAGGCATTCCTTGAAAACCCGGATGCAACAGTGGTATACGAACGCAACGAAACGGACAGCCGTATCGGGAATTACCACATCTACCAGACGGATGAGGGCGAAATATACGTGAATGATCAATCCCGCCGGGTCGACCGGGCAGGATTCTACGAATCGGTATCTCCCACAAAAAAAGTAATGATCGATCAGGACCGGGCAGAAACCATTGCACGATCGTACGCGGTAAAGAACTACCCGGGTTTTTCCACGCGGAACATGGTACTGACCGAAGCAAAGCTGCTGGATCACGGTGACGCAGGAAAAGAGTATTCGTTTGCCTGGCAGGAGCAGGTCTTTGGGGTATCCAACGGCAACTTTGTTTTGATCAGCGTCTCACCGGGGCACGGCGAAATCCTCTCCTACCTCTCGCGGGACCGGACCGCCCCGGAAATAACGGAGCCGAAGATCGCAAAAGAACAGGCAATCGACACGGCCGTGAAGTATTTCACGAACGTTAACGAACTTTCCGACACAACTGGCCTGGAGGTCTCTGCAAAAGTTTCGGTGGTGCCGTTCCTGCAGGACCGGGTGATGTGGATCGTGGATCTCCATATCGATCTGCCCGACGACCTCCGCGGCCACCGGGGCGGGCAGGTCTATCTCGATGCAGAAACCGGCGATGTGGCACTGTATAATCCCTGCCAGTAAAGGTCGCTTCCATGGATGAAAAAACAAAAAATGGCGACACCCGGTATCCCCAGATGATCCCTGTTACATTCGTTTCTGGTCCGCCGGGGGATTCCAGCTGCGGTACCCGGTCATGCAGGATCCGGATCGAGGCTCCCGGATCGATCCAGACCCTGTCTGGGGAAAGAGACTCCCCCTGAGCGACATTCCATAAAAGAGAGCACGCGGGTTCGCCTGCAGCTCGCAACGTCAGATTCGTTGACCCTAAACCACCCTTGCGCCGCTGTTATTTTCCCCGCACGAAACGGCAGGAGATTCCTCTCTAAAACTCCCCGTCCTGCTCAAGCTCCTTCCGTACCGTATCGCCAGTTCCGCCTTGTACAGTTCCCGGCCAAGATATCCCGCATGATCGAGCAGCGAAACATGCCCCTGCGATAAAAGAGTAAAGAGCACGTCCTGCCACCGGGTCCCCCGCACCGCCTTCCCGTTGATCACCGCGACGATCTGGTCCCCCTCGATCCCGATCCGGAAGTTCCCTTTCGGGTCGTAGATGATCTCGTCCGGCATCCGCCCGGCAGTAATCGCCGTTTCATACTCGAGCGGCGGTTCGCGCCGGCGCCGCTTTTCTTTGAGCACCAGCAGGTCGATCCCGAGATCCTTGGGATACGGCCGGTCCCGGGCGAGCACCATCATCTCGGTTGACTTCCGCATCTCCCGGATCGAGCCCTGGGTCTTGTCCGAATGCTCGCTTGAGAAGATCACGGACGCCCCGACTTCTTTTGCCATGCCGGCAAGCAGGGCATTTGTCCCGACCGAGTCCGCATCGAGGAGTTCGACCACGTTTCCCGCGCCAAAGAAAAGCGGGCAGCCATAGTCTTTGAACTGCCCAAGCGAAGTGACGAGACCCGAACCGACCGGCTGGAGGAGGGGATCGGCGACGATGCAGTTGATCCCGGCCCGGCGTGCCTTTGCGATATTGGCGTTGAGGGTTTTCCCGCCCGGCACCACGACCGCCGCCGCCCCGGCCCGAGCCACATCCTTTCCCACCTTCGGGATATTGGTCTCCTGGAGCGAGAGCACGAGATCGGCCCGGGAGAGTGCCGCCCGGATCAGGTCAGGATCCTGCGTGTCCACCGCGAGCGGGCCGTCGATCTCCTCAAGTCCGGAGAACACCCGTTTCACGTCATCGGGTGTCGCATCGAAGCCAAAGCCAAGGTCGACTATATCCGCTCCCTCGGAAAAATACTGCTCGACACGGCCCCCGATATCCTCCACCCGGTGGGCGTCCATGATCTCGGCGAGCACTTTCATCCGGGAGTTCCCGCCGATCTTTGTCCCCCGGATCACAAACTCCGGCTCTGCATCCCTTTCCGCGGCCACAACAAGGGCCATCGCATCCTTTGCCTTTCCTGCACGAAGGAAATCCTCGGCAGGTACCGTGCGCGAGAGCGGGGTTTTCCCCACGAGCGGGAGGATCCATGCAAGGTCTGCTGCGTGCCGGGGCCCCCGGTACACGGGCACCCCGGTCTCGCGCTCGACTGCTTCAAACGAGACGGTACACATCCCGGACACGACGACTGCATCATACGCGCCCTTCGCGATCAGCTCCCGGAGCGCCCGGGGTGTAAGAAACGAGGCGATCTTCCCGGTCACCACCACGTCGGCGTCGAAGCCGGCGGCCGTCCGGCGCACCGTTTCTGCGGTCGCGGCACCGGTGGGGAGGAGGATACGCATAAGCTCCCTTAATACCAGAGAGATAAAAATACTAGTGATCAGATGCTGACCTGCGACCTGCACGTACATACCAATTTTTCCAAAGACGGCGAGAGCAGTGTCGAAGATATTCTCCGGCAGGCAGAGGCGGTGGGATTAGACGCGATCGCGATCACCGACCACGACTGCGTGGACGGGGCAAAGAAAGCGCTCACGATCAAGACGTCCGTGCTCGTGATCCCGGGGATCGAGGTCTCGACCCTCCAGGGGCACCTGCTGGTCCTGGGCGTGACCGAAGTGATTCCCGCAGGACTTGACGTCCGCGAGACGGTCAGGATCGCAAAAACCATGGGCGCACTCGTGATCCTCCCCCACCCGTACCACATGTGGCGTCACGGGGTTGCCCGGAAGATCAAGGCCGCAATTACTATCGTGGACGCGGTCGAGGCATTCAACAGCCGGTACATTGTCGGCTCGGCCAACCGGAAGGCAGGACGGATCGCACAACGGCTGGCGAAGCCCTGTGTCGGGGGAAGCGATGCGCACAACGTGCGCTTCGTGGGATACGGGAGAACGTTTGTCGAAGCAGAGCCGGAGATGCAGGCCATCTTTACGGCCATCCGGGAGGGGCGGGTTTCCTGCGGCGGGAGAAAGACGCCCCTGCGCACCTACACCCGCCAGTCGCTGAACAACACATGGAGAAAACTCAAACGGCTGACCCGGCGGTTCCGCGTCCGGTAAGGCTTGCATTCCGGGTCTCGTATCTCGGCACCCGGTTCTATGGCTCCCAGCAGCAGGAGTCCAGCCGCACGGTCGAAGGTGAGTTTATCGCCGCGTGCCGGCGCCTCGATCTTTTTTCCGACTGGCGGACGGCCGGTTTCTGTTCTGCCGGACGGACCGACCGGGGGGTGCATGCCTGCGGGCAGGTCATCGCATTCTCCACGTCGTACCCGGACCGGGCACGCCGGGCCATCAACCAGCAGCTCCCGCTCGATGTCTGGTGTACGGCAGCGGCTGAAGTCGGGGAGACCTTCCACCCCCGGTTCGATGCCCGGTCGCGCACGTACCGGTACTATTATGCCGGGCCGCCAGAAGATCCGCAGGCAATGGCAGTGGCTGCCCGGGAGTTTTTGGGCGAGCACAACTTCTCGAACCTTGCCCGGGTGGGTGACAAGAACCCGTGGCGGAAGATCCTTGACATCAAGATCGGGACCGAAGGCCGGTTCACGTACCTCGAAGTGAAAGCCGAGAGTTTCCTCTGGCACCAGGTGCGGTGCATGGCGGCGGCGCTCTATTCTGTTGGCAGTGGCGAGCAGGATAAGGACGGGATCCGGTTACTGCTGAGTGAGAGCGTGAGCCGGCCGATCCAGCCGGCGCCGGCGGAAGGGCTTGTGCTCTGGGACACCGACTGCGGACTCTCGTGGGTGCCGATCGAAAAAAGCGACCGCAGCGGCACGTACTGCGCCGAGCTCCGGCGCCACCACGCGCTCATGGAGCAGGTGTGCCGGGTGCTCAGGCCGGATCAGCCGTAGACAATTACGGATTTTTAAATTCCCGGGCACATCCGCTTGCGACGGCCGCCTCGCTCACGGCCCCGGCGACAGCCTTGACCACACCCCGGTTTAAGACCCGGGGCAGGATGCAGTCCTTCCGGGGGCGCTTCACGTAATTTGCGAGGGCGTGGGCAGCCGCGAATTTCATCTCATCGGAGATCCGGGTCGCACACACGTCAAGAGCGCCCCGGAAGATGCCGGGGAAGGCGAGCGCGTAGTTGATCTGGTTCGGGTAATCGCTCCGTGCCGTGCCGACCACGGCCGCCCCGGCGAGGAGTGCGTCTTTTGGCAGGATCTCCGGGATCGGGCTCGCGAGCGCAAAGATGATCGGGTCGTCTGCCATCGTGCGGATCATGGCCGGCGTCACGATCCCCGGCACCGAGACGCCGATGCAGACATCCGCACCTTCCATCGCATCGGCAAGCGTGCCGGTCCGCCCGGTTTTATTCGTCTCGTCCCCGATGATGAACTTGTACTTGTTGGCGTACAGCCCTTCGCGGTCCCGGTGGACAATCCCCTGCGTGTCGCAGACGATGATGTCGTTTACGCTCGGGAAGAGGTCAGGGTCGTAGCCGATGTGCCGGAGCATGCGGGTGATGGCAAAGCCGGCCGCCCCGGCCCCGCAGATGACGACGTTCAAATCCCCGAACTGTTTTTTTGTCACCCGGCAGGCGTTTAAGAGTGCGGCGAGCACGACCACGGCCGTCCCGTGCTGGTCGTCGTGCATCACCGGGATCCCGATACCCTGGAGTGCCTCCTCGATCTCGAAGCACCGGGGGGCCGCGATGTCTTCGAGCGCGATCCCGCCAAAGACCGGCGCGATGTTTTTTATGTCGTCGGCAAGGCCCGGGTGGGATTTCTCAAAACAGATCGGAAAGGCATCGATGCCGGCGAGTTTCTTGAAAAGGAGTGCCTTTCCTTCCATCGCGGGGATCGCGGCGTAGCCCCCGATGTTCCCGAGCGAGAGGACGCGGGAGCCGTCCGAGACGATCGCGATCGTGTTTGCCTTGAGCGTGTATTTCCAGGCCAGTTCCTTGTCTTTTGCGATCTCCCGTGAGACCGCCCCGACCCCGGGGGTATAGGCAAGCGAGAGGTCGTGCCGGTTTTTCAGACGGACTTTTGAATGGACCTCGATCTTGCCGTGATATTTCTCGTGGAACGCGAGCGAGTCCGCGTAGATGTTCTCCCGCTTCTTTTTTGGTCCGGTCATTATTGCCACGTCCCGAATAGTTCAATGGTGGGAGCGGGGCATGATGAATGTTTTGAAAAAAGTATCTTTGCCCATGAATGCAACCGTAATAAAAAAAGTGTGTGCTTCTTCACGGGTAGTGATGTGAAGAAACCCAGGTGCTTGCATTGCAGGTCCGGCTGTCTGCATCGATGACCATGCCGGATCGAATGGAGACGATCTCGCCGCTCATGATGCCGGCGTACAGTTTACCGGTCGGGTCGGGAACATACTGGTCGTTCTCATCAAAGATTTTGGGGCCGGGTGTAACCTCTTTGGGAGGATACCGTTCTCCCCAGTAATAGGGTTGGCTCCAGACTTGTTTGAGTAGTTTGGGATCTACGTTTGCTTTGATCAGATCCAGATTCTCTTGTGTATAGGCAATTTGTTCAAGTTGCCCGATAGTGATGTTCTCTCCCCAGTGTTCATTGAGCCATTTCTGGCCTTCCTCCGTGTACGTGCCGGAGATTTCAAATGCGTTTACGGAAGGTGCGACAACTACCAGCAGGACAAGGAGTCCGGCCAGTACCGGTAGGTTCAGGTAAGGTTTCATTCGTTTTCTTCCCTAGAGCCGATTGGGGGTCAGATCAATCGGCGTTTTTGCGTGTTCATTTCGGGGACCCGTGCAGAGGTTGATGCGTATAGTCCACCGATCTGAACGGGGGAGTATCAGCAGGGCGGTAAATACGTTTTATTCCAAAACTGTCTACACAGCGTGCATCGTATGCATGGGTAAAGTAAGAACAACCGGTCGTGTACTTCAATCACAAAAAATCGGAAAATAAAATGAAGGCCGGTCACTGCCTCTTCTTCATGACGGCATAACCGGCAACACCGGTTGCAAGGGCCGATACGATCGCGACCGGATCCACCGGACTGCCCGGGGGAGTGGTGGCTGCCTGCTTCGCGGTACCCGGGATCTGCGTAGTGCTCTGCACAGGTGTCGTCGGCGTCACAATCGGCAGCGTGCCATTGAGCGTGGTCGCAAAGAATGACATCGGGCTGTACCGGCCCCAGATGACGAGATCCCCTTTCACATCGGTGATAAAGGCGATCTTTGAACCGAATTCGTTGAAAGAACCGGTTTTGATGTTGTAGGTCCGGATCACGCCGGTATCTGTTGTATTGTAATCTACAGAGGGTTGTTTCAGGTATACAACCATATCCCCGGAAATAAACGGGCTGTCGGGAGCTCCGATCGATTCGATCGCTGTCGTTTTGCCGGTCGAAAGGCTGGTCAGCTGGATGGTATCCCCTACAGATATAAGATCGGGATGCCCTGTTGAGGTATCGGGATCGTTTGTGGCGATGTCCCAGACAACCCTATCGCCGGAGATATCACCGTATCCCCATGTTTTTATTGATTTGCTCTCCGGGATAATGTAATCGGTTCCCTTGGAGATCGTGTACACATGGATCTCTCGCCCGGGTTCCTTATCGACCCGTTCGCACCCCCACATGATCCGGTCGCCGTCAATGGCAAGGCCATGGATCCAGTCGCGGGAGGTGAAGAGGGTCGTAACCGAACCTGTGGACTTCGTATAGAGAATGAGTTTCCTGTCGCTTACGCCTCCCCTCATCACGACACGGTCCCCGTAGGCAACAATTTTTGTAACCTGTTGCTGCGGGCCATCGGTTACGTAGATAAGCCGTTTTTCCCCTGTAGTAAGATTATATTCATAAACGGTTTCATTCCGGAAATATCCCGGTTCTGCCGGGTCATAGAGTGAGTAGTAGAGGGAGCCCTCGGACAGTGTGAGGGCATCGTACTGTCGCTGGTCGTTTGTGACAGAAACACTTTTGTAAAAGGATCCATCTGTGTTATACAACTTCAGATCTGTGGAACCGCTCGCTGCTGTTGCAATGAGGTGTCCGTCCGTGACAACAAACCCCGGATACATCACCGATCCGCTGGTGGGGATCTTTATATCCGTTGATGCGGCACTGACGGGAGTCAGGATGGAAACCATAAGGAGTATAAAAACCATTACAATCAAAAAGTGCGATTCATTCATTTCATTCAACGATAAATTCATGGTGTTTCACTTCCATTCCTGCCGGTCAGGGCTTCCGCCCGGTCGGCAGACTTTGTTGTCCGGGTCTGTGAAGCATCCCGGATCATGATCCCCGGGATTTCCCGACCTGAACGGATAACCCTCATCATCTCATTAAATACGTTTTATTCCAAAACCGTCTACACATCGCGCATCATTTTTTTGGTGAGCCTGCATGAAAGGAACGGGATAACGGAACCCCGATAAACCGGATCACTGGAATTTCCCGGCACGTGCGATGAAAAAAGTGATACGTAGACGATTTTGGAACAATCTTTTTATAAAGATATACTAAATGGAGGATTGTCTGTAGTGATCCCGGGGATAACCGGCAAATGGATCGTGGCCCGATGAAAAAGCATCATGTTACCTGCGGTGTGTTCATTCTTGCAGCATTCTTAATAACCACAGCCATGGCGTTTGAGATATCCGGGACGTACACGGAGGAAGGCCAGAAATGGCTCAACGATCACTGGGGCGAGAATATCACCATCGGGCAGGTTGAACAAATTGCCTATACACAAGAGAATCTGGATCTGATCAAAGCAAACGTCGATCCAAAACTGCTCGAACACATCTGGAGCCAGCCCTACTACTGGGGCAGCCGGACTCCCTGGGGGACGGATGACTATCCTGAATGCCCTCACGGTGCCAATGTCTGGGACGAAACCGACCGACCGGTAAATATCAGGAACCTGAATGTATCGCAGAAACTGGACATGGGTCTGGAAAATGCAGTTACGGATAAAAGCGGGTGCAGGATCGTCGGGTACATGGATCAATCCGTAACGCAGGGAGAGATGAAATCCTTCCACCGGGTGATGCCCAAAGATCTCGACCGGTTCACGTACGATCTGTACTGGCAGGACCAGAACAGCTCCATGAAACTGACAATCTTTGCACCCGACGGGAAGATGGGGCCGTACTACGATGAGAGCGACGGTCGGAAAAACGGCAGGATCTATGTCCAGATCTCCCGGCTGAATGGTATCTCAGCCGGAGACTGGTATGCGGTGGTCGAAGGAGAGCACGTTAAAGGGACGCAGCAGTTCATGCTGCTCGCGGTGTGATTGATGGAGAGGAGACCGTAAATGAGAAAATTGTATGGATCCAGTATCGTCCTGCTGGTGTTCCTGCTGATTATAACAGAAGGCGTGGGAGCTGTCGAAACCGGTGGCTATGTTGTCCAGCCGGCCTACGGACTCTACCCGGAGTACAGCGAGCTCTATTTCACACCGCATTCAGCGGACACGGTGCTCCTCAACGATCCGGCCCCGACGCCGATCAGCCTTGCCGATCTGCCGCCCGGCGTGCTTCTCCTTCTTGGGATCGCGGCGCTGACCCCGTGCGTCATCTGCCTTGGCAAGTACCTGTCGGCCACACAATTCACTCTTGTCGGCGGTTTCAGGCGCGTGACAAAGAAAAATATCTTAACAACCCGGTCGCGCGAGACGATCTTCCAGTACGTCAGGGAACACCCGGGCGCGCACCTGCACGACATAAAAGAAGCAACCGGTTTCACGTACAAGAATCTTATTTACCATATCAGAGTCCTGATGAATTTTGGGGCGGTCACTTCAGTTGAATGCAAAAAATCGGAGGGATATTTTGAAAATTCCGGTAAATTCACAAGGGATGAGCAGGCTATAATGCTCCACCTTAAACAACCCCGTGAGAGAAAGATCCTGGAGATTATCGATCAGCACCCGGGAATCTCCAGAAAAGAGATTGGCCTGCTTGCGGGGATCTCCGGTCCTTCGGTGAGCTGGCATATGGCAGGCCTGTTGAACGACCGGATCATCGAACAACGGCGGGAAGGAACTATTACCCGGCATTATATCCCAGATGCGATGCGGAACCTCTACGAGGCACGGATTACAGGGGCTGCTGCGAACTAGAAAATCTCACGGTTCCTAACAATTTTCTCTCTTCTTCCAATACCCGTTTTTGTGCCAGTCTGAACTACAGTCCGGTTTTATCCCGGCATCCCCATCCCGAATGTCATATCGATCCACGAGCAGATCGCGTCCCTGACCCGCCGGTACCCGTCAAGGATCTCCTCATCGGTGCCCGGGGTGAGGTGAGGGTCAGGAAATCCGTGGTGGATTGTTTTTTTCGCGGACGGGACGACCGGGCAGACCGCACGGGCGTTGTCGCAGAGCGTGACCGCGAGATCGAGCGTGACGCCGTCAAATGTTGCGAGCGACTTTGGCTGGTGACCGGAGATATCGATCCCGACCTCCTTCATTGCCTCGATCGCACGGGTGCTCACCCTCCCGGCGGGGCGGAAGCCGGCCGAGAACGCCTCGTATTTGTCGCCATACTTTGCCCGCAGGTAGCCCTCCGCCATCTGGGAGCGGGCCGCGTTTGCGGTGCAGACAAAAAGGATGCGGGGCCTGTTCATGTTCCTCACTCTCAAAATGGACTGCCGCCCTTAAACAGTTTCTCCCGGGAACTGGGGAGTAAAAAAGGACTGCCGAACGGTAATCCCGGCTCATTCCCGCTTTGTGCCGGTCACCAGGTAGAAGGTCAGCGAGGAAAAGAACCGCCCGGCTGCACCGGCCTGTGCCTGCTCTCCTGCCCAGAATTCTGCCTCGCGGGAATCAAGGACACCGGCCTCGACCGCCAGCGTGAGGGTCGTCTCAAGATCAAAGACCCTCCTCGCCAGCGCGAGGTCGGTGATGACAAGACAACGGGGTGTGACAGTGACCCCTTCGAGCCCTGCATCCGAGAACGCCGCAGGAAGCGTACGGCCCGCCCATCCGTTCGGGATATGGTCGCACCAGAAGTTGAGGATCTTCCGGGCAACCTCGCGTTTCCCGGGCCAGAGAACAAACGTCTCCCAGTCGGGCTCGAACACAACAATCTTTCCGGAGGGCCGGGTCACCCGGGCCATCTCCTTTAAGACCGCAAAGATATCGCTGGTATGCTGGAGCACCCGGTCTGTCCGGACCGCATCAAACGATCCGTCCGCAAAGGCAAGGTGGGATGCATCCGAGAGTACGTAGCCGGGGCGGGGACTTTTCGGGCTGTTTTTTTCCTGCGCTGATGCAAGCATGGTGCGGCTGACATCAATCCCTATCACCCTGCCTCCCGGCCCGGCGATGCCTGCTAGTGCTGTTGCATCGACACCGTTCCCGCAGCCGATCTCAAGGACCGCGGAACCCGGGCGGATCCCCAGTGCCTCGTAACTGCGGCGCTTGCAGTCCTTAAAAAACGGCATCGAATGGATGAGGTCGAGGTAGGTCACAAAGGAGCCGGAGTCCCCGGCAGCATCAACACCGGCAAATCCTGAGGCAAATGAGTCCATGGTATTCACGACGAATTATTTTGACTGCAACTGTTGTCGTTTTGGCATTTCAAAATTTGGAGAGCCCCTGTTTTTTCCGTAACTGTTCGATCCTCAGAAGAGCCTTCTGTTTTGCTACCCGCTCGCTGTCATCGCCGGGTTCAGCCCAGGGCTGCGTGACATTCCAGGTGAGTTTACCGCTGAAAGGCGGTTCCGGGAATGCACCCGGATCAGAGAGTTTCTGCCCCCGGAATTCTACCGGGTTTTCCTGGATGCAGGACCAGACTGCTTTTTTTAAGACGGTCTCTTCCTGGAACTGGCAGTCTACGAGAGTGACCTGGCTGCGGAAACGGTCGATGTACTCCTGCGGGACATTGTACAGCGTCGGGCTTAAGGCATCGGTACCAACGATGCGTTTCTTTTTGTCAACGCCGTTTTTCATGAAAGCCTTAATCGCAGCACCGGTATGGTGCCCGTCAGATTCCGGTCCTCCAAGGATAAGATACCGGATGTTTGTGTCCGCAACAATGTTGCAGATGATCTTTTCAATCCCAATGTTTGCGGTCTGGACGGTGCCGGAGATCGCCGCCCCGGACTCCACACCTGCTCGGACCAGCTGGACGATCCACGGTGGAATATTCTCCGCTTCCGTGTTCAGGATGATCGCAACTGCCACCGGTGAGAAATCATTTCCCCTCAGATACCTGCCTTCTTCCGGGGGATAGTCCGGATGCGGTTGTACTTTAAGCATGGAATCCCCCGAAGGTCCGGTCAGTCCTGTGCATGATTTCGTCCCGTACCTGACGGAACCGGGCGGGGTTGTGGGCACAGAGAAAAAGGACGCTCTCTTTTTTGTCATGGTGCGTTACCTGTGCAGGTATCATCCCGGCCGTTGTACCAGCGGTTCTTCAGCCACAACGCCACGTTGACAAGCCCGATCATCACCGGCACTTCAACGAGCGGGCCGATCACCGTTGCAAATGCGACAAGAGACCCGATCCCGAATACCCCGATGGCGACCGCAATCGCGAGCTCGAAGTTGTTGGACGCTGCGGTAAACGAGAGCGTCGTGGATTTTTTGTAATCCACGCCCATGCGGTGCGCCATCCAGAAACTCACCATGAACATAATGATAAAGTAGCAGACAAGCGGGATTGCCACGCGGACAACGTCGAAGGGGACGCTCACGATGTATTCGCCTTTGAGCGCGAACATGACGATGATCGTAAAGAGCAGGGCGACAAGCGTGATCGGCGAAATTTTCGGGATGAACGTCTGCTCGTACCATGCCTTTGATTTTACCCGGAGCAGTGCGAAGCGGGTAGAGATCCCGGCGATAAACGGGATGCCGAGGTAGATGAACACGCTCACCGCGATCTCTGCCATGGTCACATTTACCACGGTGCCGGAAGCGACGCCGAGAATCTGCGGAAGGAGCGTGACAAAGAAGTACGCGTAGACCGCGTAGAAGAAGACCTGGAAGATCGAGTTCAGGCCCACAATTGCCGCACAGTACTCGCAGTCGCCGCCGGCGAGATCGTTCCAGACGATCACCATCGCGATGCACCGGGCGATCCCGACAAGGATGAGGCCGTACATCAGGAGCGGCTGGTCGCGCAAGAAGATCACGGCGAGCGCGAACATGAGCACCGGCCCGACGATCCAGTTCTGCACGAGCGAGAGGCCGAGGACTTTTGTGTCCCGGAACACGTTCCTTAATTCCTCGTACCGGACTTTTGCGAGCGGCGGGTACATCATGAGGATGAGTCCTAGGGCTATCGGGATCGAGGTCGTTCCTACCGAGAGGCCGGTGATCAGGACCGGTACTGCGGGCAGGAAGTACCCGAGTGCAATCCCCACGGCCATCGCAAGGAAGATCCAGAGTGTCAGGTAGGAATCAAGAAAGGAGAGGTGTTTAATTTCAGCCATCGTCATCCCGGCCCTTTCCTTTCCCTTCGCAGGAGCAGTGCTCTTCTTCGTGCGACTCCCCGCCGCAGCACGAGCCGGACTCTCCCCCGCAGCTGCACTCTGTATCCATATCCTTTCCCCGGAGCGCAGCCCCGATCATCGCCCATGCGCACCCGACACCGCTCTGGACTTCGATGGCCTGCACCGGGCAGTTCTTCGCGCACGCTCCGCATTCCATGCAGGCCCGGGGGCTTACGAGCTCCGCATGATCTTTTCCTTCGGCAAAGACCCGGTGCGGGCAGACCTGCGTGCAGCGCCGGCAGTTGATGCATTTTTCCGGGAAATACCGGAGCGAGTTTACCGTGTACGCGTCAAACATCAGGCCACCCCTGTGAGCCGGAGGACGCCAAGCGTGATCCCGAGGATTGTCCCGGCGCCGGCCATGAGTACCATCACTGGAACGTACCGGAAGATCTCTTTTTTCACGCCCGTGCGGGATGTGAACGTGGTCGAGCCGGTGAAGTTGAGGGCGAGGTACGCGACAACGGCCGGGATGATGAGGAACGGGACGAGCACCGCGATGACCTGTGCGATGCCGGAGAAGCCGGGTGCCCGGACAAACGTCACCGCGAACGGGATCGCGACAAGGGCTCCGAGGATGAAGCCTTTCATGGAGAAATCCTGCGTCGGGATATATGGGAGGAGCGCCGGGAAGAGCACGGTCCCTGCGAGCACGGCGGCAATCGCAGCGAGCCCCGCGACCGGGCCGGCAAGGAAGTACAGCACGACTGTCACGGCAATCATGGGCAGGAGCGTGTGCACCAGTTCCATGGGGCAGAGGACGAGCCGGTCGGCAAGCGGGAACCGGACGGTACGCATCTCTGGTGTTGCCGTGTGGGTGGCGAGGTATGCCGGGAGATCCCGGGCCCGGACCGGGCCGTACTCGACCGAGAAGCCGGAGTAACGGGCAACCTCATGGGCCGAAACCCCAGGTGCGCCGAGCTGGGGGAGGATGATTTTGCGGTGCGCAACAACTTCGGAAAGCCCGGTCACCGCAATACGCCGGATCAGTTCCCCGGTGCCGAACGTGCCTTTCCCGGCAGCGCACCAGACATTGATGCCCTTTGTATCCAGCACGAGGATCCATGCGTCCCTGCCGGCAAGCGCCGACCGGAGCGCGTCGAAACTGAGCGTATAGTTTGCGGAGGCAAAGACCGGTGAATCCTTGTCCGGGTTGCCGAGCCGGTACAGGCCCGGCGGAACGATCCGGCCCATCCGGTTGACGCCCCACCGGGCAAGGAAGTGGCCCCACCGGTCTTTTCCGGTGATTGCGGATGTGGTGGTGCGGATCGCCGGCGCTGGTGCCGGGCCGTTATTCCCGGAGCAGCAGCATGGCGCAGCCGGTTTTTGTGCGGTGTTCCCGCAGCAGGATTTCTCTGGTTGTTCCATGTCAGGCACTTCATTTCAAATTTTATTGAAACATTATCCGCGGGTCAATGGTATATATGTTGGCATTTCATAATAATTTGAAATGAAATCTTCCGGAAGATCCTGCTGCGGTACGGGAAAACCCCTCAATAAGAAACGGGCAGCCACATCCGATATCGGCTTTGAAGCGATCGAGCGCCTCGGCGGTGAGGAGGTGCTCTCGCGGGCGGTTCCGGGTGAAGACGAACTGGCCGCGATGAGCCGGCGGTACCATGCCCTCTCCGACCCGTTGCGGCTCACGATCCTTTTCCTTCTCCGGGACCAGCCGCTCTGCGTCTGCGTTATCAACCGGTTCATGCACATTTCTGATTCAAAACTTTCCTACCATCTCACGGTTTTAAAAGAGAGCGGGCTTATCGAAGGCGAGTGCAGGGGGAACTGGATCTTCTACAGCATCACCGATCATGGGAACAAGGCGCTGAAGTACACGGAACGCATGGGAAAATGATGTGAGCAAATCAATAAGTTTATTTCTTATTGTCTTCCAAATGTGTTTCACATGTGTTTGCGGAGACACAAATGAATGACAAAAAACGAGTCCAAGTTGTATTTACTCCGGGGCAGTGGGAGTTAATTTCACAATTGAGAGGAGAATTTGGCGAGGGTGATGCAGATATTGTCAGGAATATTGTATTAGCCTGGCTCGCAGAGAAATCCCTTATCTCAACAACCGTCAAACAACGCATGGGAAATAATGGGAATAATGAGGAAAAATTATGAAATCTATCCCAAATCAGAACCAATCATTAGACCGTTTTATTGGTGATACGATTTCGGAAAAGATCACTCCCTCGATAAATGGAAACAATCATTCAAGTTTTTCTGATCCTGCTTTCGCCAGTAATAAGACACAACCAATTCATCGCTGGGTTCCATGGATTGCAGGTTTTTCGAAAGAATTTGTCAATGACTCCATTAACAGGTACATCGATGGCACCGGTACAATATTAGATCCTTTTGCAGGGGTCGGAACTACTCTCGTTGAATCACACATAACGGGAAACGACTCGATTGGGTTTGAGATTAATCCCTATGCATTCTTCTCTTGCAAAACAAAAATCAACAGTCTCCAGATCGATGAAGGAAAGTTCAATGATGAGATTGAAAAGTTTTCATCGTTTTATCTGAAAAATCTAAATTCAAAATATCAGGTCCGCAGCAAAGTGCCGCAGGGATTTAAGACAAAAATTGATTTCTATAGCCCGAAGGTTCTTCACAAAGTCCTGATTTTAATGGACTTTGTCGAGACCATTGAAGACCAGAATATCGCGGATTTGTTTAAACTGGCTTTTACCTCGACTATGGTGAAATATTCAAATTATTCATATGAGCCAAGTTTAGGTACCCGCAGAGGTTCAGGTAAAGCGGATATCGAAGATTATGATGTCCGAGCAGTTACCGTACAAAAACTTATGGAATTTTTAAAGGATATCGCATGGATTAAGAAAACCGTCTCCAACCAGAGAGTTCCAACGTCGAGGATAATTAATGACTCATTTTTTAATTATAAAGATCATCTCTCAAAGAAAACTGTTGATCTAATCATTACATCACCGCCTTATCTGAACAATTACCACTACAACAGGAATACACGGCCCCAAATATTCTGGCTCGGATTCGCACATGGTCCGGCTGATCTGAAACCACTTGAAGAATCAAATTTCGGGAATTTTTGGCAGACCGTGAGAGGCAAAGAGAAAATAGACCTCATCTTTGATGTCCCCGATATCGATTTGGTTGAAAAAGTTGAACTGATTAGGAAAATTAACCCCGAGAAAGGAGTTTACGGGGGAAGTGGCTGGGCAAATTACGCTGTGTCGTATTTCAATGACTGCTATAAATTTTCGAAGGGAATTGAATATACCTTGAAAAAAGGTGGGACTGCTCTTGTCGTAATAGGGAACAGCATATTACAGGGTGTAACGATTCCGACTGACGAGTATTTTGCAAAAATCGCAGAAACCGTCGGCCTCGAAATTGTTGAAATTCATATCCCACGATCCAAAAGAATCGGTAATAGCATTATCCAGTCAAACGTCAGGGTGTCAAAACCGACAAAAGGGCACCAGCTGTACGAGGCTATTGTTGAATTGAAAAAATCATAGATTTTTAGTATAGTCTGAAATTTTTTCCTTGATCTCTTCGAGATTCAATTCCTCTCCCGTCAGTTTATCGGCAAAATATCTGCCCGTATGAAGAGTGTCCCATTCAGATCTGCTTTGTCCATACCTTCCGGATCCTGGGTGATGGATGCCGAATCCTGATACGCACGAATTCCAGAGTGGCGCATACTGACGAATCAAAGCGGATTCGAGCGGAACGATCAAATCCACCTCATTATCTCTGAGAATCGCAAATCGGCACTTGAAATCTTTAATGTCCAAATTTGAAGCGCATCCGATACTTTTCGTATGCTCTTCCAATCTTTTGAACAGAGTTTGCTCAACCGATGTTTTCGTTCTCGCGGTCCTGGATCCTTTTGGTACTGCTTTCCCGACGTAAATAGGAAAATACTTTTTCACGGATTTCGCTTTTTTATTGATATTTGCGATCGGCCGATACTCTTTGAAAGTACCAAAATAATACAAGGCATAGACTCCGGCATCACTGAAATGTTCAGTGAGGGGCAAATCGATCATCTGTCTTGTTGTGAAAAAATCAATCGCTTCTTGAATAACGCTTGTTTCCAAAATATTGGGGAGGATGTAATCCTTATAATCAAGCATAATATTCTTAGAATATCTTGTTCTTAATTAGGTTTTCATGATTGTTTTTAGTACCCTATTGGTTTTGTTCATAGTGGGATACCAACTAATCCAGATGGAGATTACCGGTCATCGTGATCACATGCCCGTCCGTCGGATGCACACCAAATCTGTCGGGTGGTTGCGGATAATAAGGCGCAATAAAACCGGGGTCGGGAACTATCCTTGCTGTTTTTTTGTTGCCCGGTGATATTCGGCCAGCACCGCGGCAGCGTACTCGTCCGCGATAGCCGGTGGGATGTAATTGTTCTCCCGGATCCGGCGCATGAGTTCTGCACATAATCCCGTTCAATCGTTGACGTGGGCACGCCCAACTCACGGGCCCGTTCCTTGATCTCGCGTTCGGGAATCATTTAAAGGGACTCCGGCAGGACGATATCGTGATTGATGACGAGCCGCCATTTCGGATCGTTCGTTCCCTTCGCTGGCATCGTCGGGTCGAGCAGCAGGTATTTTTTTGACGGGGGGAGCGGGAGATTGACCGGGATATCCATCCTCTCGCACAGGTACCCGAGCCTGCGGATCACGGCGAAATTGTCAATTTTAAGCGCATAGTTTCTGAGCTGGTTGTAATCAAGTGACCCGGTTTTTAACGCCTTGGCTGTTTCGATGATCCCCCCGGCATAATGAGGCTTGTCCAGGCAGTCGATGATAGTCTTCTCCCTGTCCGTGATGCTGATGGGCGTTTCTTCGATCCATTCCTTACGGACGCCGAAAAACTTCTCTTCCTTTACCCGCACTATCTGGTAATTCACGCCAAAGATCTCCCTATGGCTCTTCTTCTTGCGTGCCGGGGTCTGGACAAAGACCGTGCCGGGGATCTGCTCGGTGAGCCCGTAGTGGTGCAGGGCGCTCCAGTACGATATGGCAAAGGGCTCGACAAGATAGGAGGCGATAACAAATTCGTGGAGTGTGTATTTCCCCTTCTCGCTTCCGAGCGGGATGATCAGATATTTGCCTTTCTCAATCCGCTCGATGAACCCTTTCTCCTCCATGCGGGAGAGGATGACCGAGAGGATCTCTTTTTTGATATGGGTTTTCTGGTATACCTGGGCAAATGAAAATACCGGGTTCTCCTTTGCCATGGCCTTCAGGATCTCGATTGTCATAACCCGCTCCTTCTCCCAAATTCCTCATTAGGTACACCAACCTTAACGTTTATGTTAATTTTGGTGTACGGGAGGGGGATTCTGGCAGGGCAGGACTGTTAACTTCGCAGCGGATCTGGTGAGATCCTCTTGTGAGACAATCCTGCCTTATCCCCCATTATCCTCACGTCTCACAATAAACCTCATCAGGCAACGGCAGGTTTTTTTTAAGGCGGCTCCCCCCTCTTTTTACCTCACCTCCGTCGGAGAAAACGAGCCTCATATTCGCGTTCCGGTGGCCTTTTTCCAGGCCGGATGACCTGGAATACGTGGCAAAAACCGGGGCTGTAGAAAGGCCATTAATGGCCGTTTGGCGAGGGGCAAACCTGCCGTATTTTGGCAAAACAAGCAAGAATATGGTGTATTCTCCACAGGAACTGAAAAGAGCGGATTATCGGAGTTTTTTTGGTAGGGGCCGACATGCCGGGAACGGAAACGGAGCCCGTATAGGGCTTATTTTCATCCCTTCGAGAATACCCCCCATAAAGGAGGGCGATTTATCCTCACGTGTATATGCTCCCTGTATCTCCTGCATATTTTTGAGGAAACTGGGCAGTGAAACGGGTATTTATTCGTGAGAAAAGGATTCCTGTTTTTTTGTTGCCCGGTGGTACTCGGCCAGCAGCGCCGCAGCGTACTCATCCGCAATGGCCGGCGGGATGTAATTGTTCTCCCGGATCCGGCGCATGAGTTCTGCACTGATCTCCGCATCACCGACAAGCCCCCGGGCCTGAACCGCTGCAAAGGCCGCATCGAGGCCGGTGATTCCGACCGTTTTTCCCGCGACCGTGAGCTGCCGGGTGCCAAAGAGAGCGTCGGCCACACAGGGACAAAGCGTGTTGTTGTCCATCGTTTACTGCCGTCCTGTCGATCTCTTGTACGCCGCCGCAGCCGCTACGAATTTTTTGCAGAACGCGTCGGTGAAATACGCGTGAGTGTATGCCCCGATGGTGGAATATTCAGTCATCCCGTCATTGCCATCCCCTATGCCGGTGCCATGTCCGAGCCGTATCGCAAAGCGTGCCTCCGGATCGCACTCGACCTTCGAGTAATGGAACTCGTGGCCCCGGATCGCTACCGTGCCGGTCCAGAGACCGGGCCGGCTCCCGAACGCGCCATTCACGTACCCGAGAGCCGCCAGTTTTTTTGTCATGACGGCCCGGCCGGGGAGGACACCGGCCATTGTGTATTCCTTTCCCTCGGTTTCAAGCGATCCGCAGAGGTACATGAGCCCGCCGCACTCGCCATAGATCGGCATGCCCGCCGCTGCCTGTTCGCGGATGAACTGCCGGCACCGTGAGTGTTCGAGCGCTTCTGCGTGCAGCTCGGGATACCCGCCGCCGATATAGATTGCATCCACATCCGGCTTCGTATCTGCCATCGGTGAAAAGAACCGGAGTTCTGCCCCGGCCCGGGCGAGCCGGTCGAGGTTGTCCTGGTAGTAGAAGCAGAACGCAGCGTCGCGTGCGACCCCGATCACCGGCCGGTGCCGGGCCGCAGGTTTGTTTTTTGCGGGACTCGCCGGGACACTGAGCGGCGGGGCGGCCCTGGCGATCCCGAGGATCCGGTCGATGTCGCACGTTTCGGCGAGCACCCGGCCATAGGTCTGCATCGCCGGCGACTCGGACGCCATCACGAGGCCGAGGTGCCGGCTCTTTACCTCGCTCTCCAGCTGCCGGGGCACCCAGCCGAGCGCCGGGACAAATTCCTCTTCGGCAATCATCTGCCGGTGCCGGTCGCTCCCGATTTTGTTGTAGATGATGCCGGCGATCTTCACCCGGGGGTCGAAGTCCCGGAATCCCTTCACTACCGCATGGATGCTGCGCGAGACCGCATGCACGTCCACGACAAGGAGAACTGGCGCCTTGAGGATCCGGGCCACGTGTGCGGCGCTTGCGGTATCGGAACCTTCCCGCCCGTCAAAGAGGCCCATTGCCCCCTCGATCACCGCAATATCCGCGCCGGCAGATGCATCGGCAAACGTCCGACGGATCCCGGCCTCACCCATCATGCAGAAATCGAGGTTTCGTGACGGCCGGCCGCAGATGAGCGTGTGGTGCGAGGGGTCGATAAAATCCGGGCCGGTCTTGAACGGCTGCACAATTAAGCCCCGGGCCACGAGTGCCGCCATCAGGCCGCTCGCGATCGTAGTCTTACCGCAGCCGCTGTGCGTGCCCGCGATCAGGATCCGGGGGATCTCTGCCTGCATGATCATCTCGTTTACTTCTTTATGGGTATAATCTGTCGTTTGCAGACTTATCCAGGAGACCGTTCCCTTTGGTTTTCAAGCGAGGAAAGGTATGCTACACTCTTCTCGTACGCTTCGATATTGGAGCACTCGATGACCCGGGACGCGGATGCCGGCAGGAGCGGGAGGAGTGTAGCAAAATCGATCGTGCCGGTCCCGCACGCGGCATGGTCGTCGTTTTTCCCGCAGTTGTCGTGGAGGTGCACGTGGCAGGGCCGGCTGGTGTGTGCGAACTCCTCAAGGGCATGGTTGATGCTTGCATGGCCGACATCGAGTACGAACCCGATATCCCGGCGTTCGAGTTCCGGCAGGAAGTCGGGCTGCCGGAAGTGGAGGCACTCCCACGCGCCCATGTTCTCTATCCCGATCCGCACATCGTGCTCCTGCTGGATCGCACAGATGGCGTCAAGCGAGAGGAGCAGTGCGTCGTATGAGAGCGCCTGCATGTTCGCCCACGGAAAGTAGCCCGGATGTACCACGAGCGTTGAAGCGTGGATGCTGTCACAGATCCCACAGAGATCCTCGATGACAGCAAGGCCAGCCATGCGGATGCAGTCGTTCGTGCTCGCGATGTTGAGATCGGATATCGGGGCATGGACAGAGTACTGCGCGTCAACGGACTGGCAGGCCTCATGGTACCGGAAGAGATCGTGGAACCCCTCCGAGATGATCTCGATCCGGTCGGTTTTTTCCCGGACTAGCGCGAGCCCATCAGAGAGGGGCCTGTCAAGACAGCAGAGTGTGGAGCAACCGTAGCGCGATGTCGTCATAGGAGTATGATCGATAGCATATTCGCTGTTGTCAGGCTTGAGTGTTTTCAAAAAAAACCCGCATGAAGTCAAAGATTTCGCACCAAAGCAATGAAAATTTTGCACTCCAAACTCGAATTTCCATTTGCCTGCTCTATCGACTGAAGTTTTCAAAATTTTCATGACAAATATTGATGAGAATGGAGCAGCTCCCGGTGGGTCCAACTTCATTCGCCCAGGTTGGGGCTGGCAACGGCAATCTGTGTTACACCGTCACCCGCCGGAACATCTGCATGCAGATTACGATCACGACCCCGCCAAAAACGATGAGCAGCCCGATCTGCATGAACGGGAGAACCCCGGTCTCTGCTGCACGGACCGCATCGATCGCGTAGCTCAACGGATTGAGATGAGCGATCGTCCGCAGCCATGCCGGCATCACATCATAGGGCATCAGTGCGCTTGAGGTGAAGAAGAGCGGCATGACAATCATCGTGTTGAACGCCGCGTACGAGTCATGGTCGCTGAGGTAGAGTGCAATCGTCGTCGCGCACGCTGACATTAAAAATCCGAAGAGCAGGAGGATCAGGTAGATCATCCCGTACTGGGCCGGTGAGAGGATGGTCGCGCCGATGAGAACAGCGATGACAAGGATGATCGTTGCCTGGATCGCGCCCCGGATCGTAATAAAGAGGATCTTCCCGAGAAGGATGCTCTCCCGGGGCGAGGGGAGGGCGAGAAATTTGTTTAAGAAGCCAAGAATTTTGTCAAACATCAGAAGCGTCCCGCCGTTGAGCGAGGACGAGAGCATGGTCATCACCAGAATGCCCGGCACGATGAAGTCCAGGTAGTTCCCGGTAAACGTGACCGGCAGGGCAAGGCCGACAAAGATCAGCCAGGCTGCCGGCATGACAAGCATGGACACGACCGAGACCGGGCTCCGTGACCACTTGATCATGTCCCTTGTTATATATTCCCGGATACCCTTCATTTCCGCCTCCGTAACATTGTCCTGAACTGCTGGAAATCAAAATGCCCGGGCTCCTCGGCCGTCCCCACCGCATGGAGGAAGACATCGTCAAGCGTCGGCTCCCGCATGGAAAGGGACGTGACCTTAACCCCCTGCGCTTCCAGCGCCCGGGTGAGAAGGGGCATCGCCTCCCGCCCGTTGTCCGCGGCAAACGTGATCTCGTCATCCAGCCGGCCGACAAGGTGGACGCCGGGAATATCTACCGGACCCGGGGTGCCGGAGACCCTGACCGTAATCACATCTTTTTCCAGCTGTGCCTTTAACGCGGCCGGCGTATCGAGCGCCGCAATCGCGCCACGGCTGATGATCCCGACCCGGTCGCAGAACTGGTCGGCCTCGTCCATGTAGTGCGTGGTGACAAAGATCGTCATGCCGTTCTTCCGCAGCATTCTGATGTGCTCCCAGATCTTTTTTCTTGCCGCCACATCGAGCCCGATGGTGGGTTCGTCCAGGAAGAGGACTTCGGGCTCATGCACGAGCGCCTGCGCGAGTTCGAGCCGCCGTCGCATCCCGCCCGAGTACGTCCGGATCAGGTCGTCGGCCCTATCAGACAGTTCCATGATCGCGAGCACTTCGTCGGTCTTATCTTTCGGGTTTTTTATCCCGTAGAGCCGGGCAAAGAGGAGGACATTCTCCCGCCCGGTCAGCTTGATGTCGACGGCCATATCCTGCGGTACGTAACTTATGCTTTTTCGTACGGCCTCTCCCTCCCGCACGACATCGTGCCCGCAGATAGCAGCGCTCCCCTCGGTCGGCCGGAGCAGGGTCGTGAGCATGAGAACCGATGTCGTCTTCCCGGAGCCATTCGGCCCAAGGAGCGCGAAGATCTCGTTATTCACCGAGAGCGTCAGATGGTCCACTGCGCAGAGTTTGTCGTAATATTTTGTCAGGCCGACGGTCTCGATTGCGTTCACCATCATCCCTTCCTGGAACCGGTGTTCCGCATCCGGATCGGACAGCCGGGAAGATCCTCTGCCCCTCGTTTTGAGACCCAGACAAGGAGCGGGATTAAGTGCCCCCGCAGTTCCCGGCCGTCACCGGTCAGCGAGTACTGCGTTGTGGGTGGCGAGGTCGGCAGGCATTTCCGGTCCACAAGCCCGATCCGCTCCAGGTTTTTCAAGGTGTCCGAGAGCGACTTCGGGCTGATGTCGTCGAGTTCGTTCTTTAATTCATTGAAGCCTTTCGATCCTTCGTTCCCGAGAATCGCGATGATCAAAAGCGCCCATTTTTTGGCGATGACATCGAGCAGCCCGAAAAGCGGGCAGAAACAGATCTCATTCTCCGGCTCTTGTGGTTTCTTCATGGATACTACCTGTCCCTGCCGTAACGTTCCGGCTTATTACCTATAAAATTGATACTACCTGCAAACAGGATACTCTTTAGTCCGGCCGCCCTGCTGGAGTGAAAATACCATGGACGATCACGATCACGCACACAAAAAACCGCTGAAACTTGCCATCGTTCTTACGGCAATAATATTTGTTGCCGAAGTGATCGGCGGCCTGCTCTCCGGATCCCTTTCCCTTCTGGGCGATTCCGCCCACATGCTCCAGGATGTCGTCGCGCTCATGCTCTCGCTGGGCGCCATGATCATTGCCGAACGGCTGCCGACACCCACAAAGACCTTCGGCTACCACCGGGTCGAGATCGCGGCTGCCGTTGTAAACGGCCTGCTCCTGATCGGGGTCAGCGGTATCATCATCTGGGAAGCGATCGACCGGTTTTCCCATCCCAATCCGGTCAACAGCACAATGATGCTCGTAGTTGCGGTCATCGGGCTTGCTGCCAACATCGCGTCTGCATACTTCCTGCATGGTAGCCACGATCTCAATGTTAAGAGTGCGTTCCTGCACGTCATTGGCGACACCCTCTCCTCGGTGGCCGTGATCGCGGCCGGGGTCTGGATCGCTTTTACCGGCCAGACGTTTGTCGATCCGCTGCTCGGTCTCATCATCGCGGTCGTGATCCTCGTCTCTTCCATATCGATCTTACACGACGCGTTCCGGATCCTCCTCCAGTTCGCGCCAAAGGATATTGCGGTCGGGGATGTGATCGCGGCGATGGAATCCGTGCCCGGAGTATCCGGTGTCCACAACGTCCACTTCTGGACGCTTTGCTCGAACATCAACGTGCTCGACGCCCACGTGTACTGCTGCGAGACCGATCCCGATACCCTTGAACAGATCAAGGCGGAGCTCAAGCACCGGCTCGAACCGTTCAGGATCGGGCATTCGACACTGGAGTTTGAGTGCCGGGAATGCGAGGACTGCCGGGTGCTCCGGGAACTGCATGACTGATACGGGAATCTCTCTCTTTTATGAAAATATTAAAGTTTTTACACAATTAGTGCTATAAAAATAAAAATACTTATTAACTGGGCCGGCCCATGTTCCCTGTGGAGATGTCCCCCGACTAAGAACGGAGATCTCCTTACCCTTCGACAAGGTATCGCCCCGGGCTTGGTGCTGTTTGTCCGTTATAAAAAACCGGGATCATTGGGGAATGATCCCGGAAAACAGCAGGCAGGTAATGAAAATGAAACAGACATTGTATGATGGCAGCCGTAAGACGACCGTCAATACGCGGTATGACGAGTGTCTTTATCTTGCAGCTCGGCCGGTCTCTGACGCATCTGAGGCAAAGGTAACCGGAAAAGATCTCTACATGCATGTATCAGCCGATCCGGATAAGAGGATCACGTACTATCTCCATCTCTGGTCCAACAGCAGGACCGTCAAAGAAAAGATTATCCCGCTGCCGGCCTCAATGGCAGACCGGTTTTTAAAGAGCAGGGGTCTTCTCTGCAATCTCTTCCCGAAAAACGATCCCGTTGCCCAGCTCTACTCATGGGGATACGGGATCGCAGAAGAGTTCTGATTTTTTTATTGCACACCTCTTTTTTTGTGCGGTTATTCCATGTATGCCCGCAGAAAATTCCGGAATTGCGGGATGAATCCTGTGACGATGAATGCCCGATAAAAAAAAGAATTTGATCCCGCTTATGCGGTTACGTTTGCCGCCTTGCAGCCCTCACCACGGAAGAGCGCCCATTCCTCACAGGTGGTGCCGTTCGTAAAGGTGCACATGCCGTACTGGCCGGCCGCGCTGTCCTTGATATCGACTTTACCGCCGATGTTCACGCAGTTGACGGATGCAGGGTTTGCCATGCCGGTCTGATTTGCCGGAGCGCCGGTTGGTGCCACACTTACTTCAGCGCCGGCCTTGCAGCCTTCGCCGCGGAAGAGCGCCCATTCCTCACAGGTCGTACCGTTTGTAAAGGTACACATGCCGTACTGGCTGCCGTCAGAGTTAGTCTTGATCTCGGTTGTCCCGCCGATGTTGCCGCAGTTGACCGAGGCCGGGTTTGCCATACCGGCCTGTCCCGCTGGCGATACCTGTGCGGCGGGAGTTGTGGTTGTTACCGATGCCTGCGTGGACGACTGGGTACAACCGGCGACGATAAGGCCGGCGCCGAGACAGAGACCCAGGATAAGGAATACAAAAACTTTTGAAACCATGATATTGACCGGATAGATTATTACCGGCCCGCATTAAAAAAAGATCGGACTGATGATGACGGAGACCATCTGTTCGACGGCCCGGCTCACGGCCCTGTTGCGTTTTTCATTTCAGCGACATATCCCCTGAGTTTCTTTTCCATCGCGGCAGGATTACCAAGATTCTTTTCCACAATATCCACAATTGCACTCCCGACAATCACGCCATCGGCCCCGGCCTTCCGGCAGATCGCTGCATGTTCGGGGGTCGAGATCCCAAACCCGAGAGCGAGCGGGAGACTCGTGTGGTTCCTTACGCGGGCAAGGAGTTCAAGTGCTTCGGGTGAAACGGTACGGCGTGCGCCCGTGACCCCGAGCACCGCGACGAGGTACAGGTACCCGCGTGCCCGGCTCACGATCGTGTCCATACGTTCACCGATCGTGGTCTGCGTGATCAGGAAGATCGGGTCGATCCCGTACTTCTGTGCGACCGCGACAACCTCATCGGATTCCTCGACCGGCATGTCGGCCACGAGAATCCCGTCCACGCCGGCCTCGTGTGCCTCGCGGTAGAATTTGTCGATCCCCCGCCGGTAGATCGTGTTGTAATACGTGAGGAACACGATCGGGACTTCTGAATATGCCCGGACCTCCCGGACGATGGCAAAGATTGTATCGGGCTTGGTGCCGGCCGCAAGCGCCCGGTCGTCCGCCCGCTGGATGGTGGGGCCGTCTGCCACCGGGTCCGATAACGGCACGCCGAATTCAAGGATGTCGGTCCCGCCATCGATGAGCGCCTTTGCGATGCGGACGGATGTCTCCTTGTCCGGATCCCCGGCCACGGCAAACCCGATGAAGGCGGTAGTACCTTTTTTCTCAAAAACGGATTCAATGCGTCCCATCATGCCGCCTCCGTGGCCGGTGCGATCCCGGCGACATCCTTGTCGCCCCGGCCTGACAGGTTGATGATCACCACATCACCCTTATCGAACCGGTCCCGGTTTTTCAGGACATACGCGACCGCATGCGAAGATTCGAGCGCCGGGATGATCCCTTCCTTCTTTGAGAGATACCGGAACGCGTCCAGCACGTCCGGGTCCTGCACGGCATGGTATGAAACCCGGTGCGAGTCCTTGAGCATTGCATGCTCGGGGCCCACGCCCGGGTAATCGAGGCCGGCTGCGACGCTGTGCGTGGGAAGCACTTGGCCGTCCCTGTCCTGCAACAGGTACGAGAGCGTGCCGTGCAGCACGCCGGGGTCCCCGGCGCAGAGCGTTGCGGAGTGCTCCGGCGTGTCAAGCCCTTTTCCCGCGGCCTCGATGCCGATCAGCTCCACGTCATCGGCAAGGAACGGGTGGAAGATCCCGATCGCGTTCGACCCACCACCAACGCAGGCGACAATCGCGTCCGGCATCTTTCCCTCTTTTTTCTGGATCTGTTCGCGTGCCTCGCGCCCGATCACAGACTGGAAATCCCGGACGATTGAGGGGAACGGGTGCGGGCCGACGACCGATCCGATCAGGTAGTGGGTGTCGTTTACGTTAGCCACCCAGTCGCGGAGCGCCTCGTTTGTCGCATCCTTGAGTGTCTTTGTCCCGCATGTCACCGGGTGGACGGTCGCGCCCATCAGTTCCATGCGGAAGACGTTGAGCGCCTGCCGTTTCGTATCGACTTCGCCCATGAAGACATCAACCTTAAACCCGAGAGCAGCCCCGGCAATCGCGGTTGCGACCCCGTGCTGGCCGGCGCCGGTCTCGGCGATCAGCCGCTTCTTTCCCATCCGTTTTGCAAGGAGCGCCTGGCCGAGCGTATTATTGAGCTTGTGCGAACCGCCGTGCACGAGATCTTCGCGCTTCAGGTAGACTTTGAAGCCAAGGTCCCGGGACATATTTTCGCAGAACGTGAGTGGCGTGGGCCTCCCCGCGTATTCCGACTGGTACGCGGCAAGTTCGCGCCCGAATGCCGGGTCGTGCGTTGCTTTTGTGTACGCGTCTTCGAGTTCGATGAGTGCGTTCATCAGGGTTTCCGGGACATACTGCCAGCCGTACTTCCCGAACCGTCCTTTTCCTGTCATAATGCCTCCCGTGCAGCGGCAATGAACGCTGCAATTTTTGTGTGATCTTTTATTCCCGGCTCTGTCTCGACGCCGCTTGCGACATCGACCGCGTAGGGCCGGCACTCCCGTATCGCATCTCCCACATTTTCGGGGTTGAGCCCGCCGGCCAGAATGACCGGCACCGCTGAGGTTTTTACCACTTCGCGGGCAAATGCCCGGTCGAACAGCCGGCCAGCGCCCATGCTTTCGTCCACGATCACCGCGCTGCACTCAGTGGGCACCTTGTCCCCGCGCCCGATCACCCGGAGCACCCGTACGCCCGGAGGTTTTTCGAAAACAAACGGGTGCGAGATCTGGATAGCGTCCGGTTTGAGCGCGAGAATTTTTTCGAGATCGGATTTTGATTCTGTGTGCGTGACAACGACCCGGGTCACAAACGGCCCGAGCGCACCAAAAATTTCCCGGGCCCGGGATTCTGAGACCGAGCGGCGAGAGGTCGGCGAGCACATGACGACCCCGATCGCGTCGGCCCCGGCCTTTTCCGCGAATACTGCATCCTCAACTCTCGTTATCCCACAGATCTTTACGCGCACACGAACTCCTCCAGTTTTTTATCGGGCCTCTTGTCGGCCATGATCGACGACCCGATCAAAAACGCATCGCAGTATGGCCGGAGTTCACGGATATCGTCAGCTGAACGCATACCGCTTTCCGATACAACCAGCCGGTTGTTCTCCCGTAATTTTTTCGAAAGGTTCCGGGTCGTGGACCGATCGATGGTCATGGTAGTGAGGTCCCGGTTATTGATCCCGACGAGCTGCGCACGTGTCGAAAGGGCGCACTCGATCTCCCGGGAGTTCCTCACTTCCACGAGCGGTTCAAGGCCGGCTCCATATACGGCATCGACAAATGCCGGCAGCCGGTCTCCAAGAACGCCCGCTATGAGGAGCACCGCGTCCGCCCCGAGCGATTTTGTCTCATCAATCTGGCGCATGTCGATGACAAAATCCTTCCGCAGCACCGGCACGCTGACCGCTTCCTTGACCCGGGCGATATCCGCGCCCGACCCGCCAAAGAAGTACGGCTCGGTAAGAACAGAGATCCCGACACACCCGCCATCCGCAAGAACGCCGGCCATCATTGCCATGTCTACGTTCCTGCGGATAACCCCGCCGGATGGCGAAGCACACTTGATCTCCGCAATCACCGGGTTCTTTTTTTCTGCCGAACGGATGGCCGCTTCAAGGCTTGCATGCCGGAACCCGACCGGCTCCGGGAATGTCGCGGGGAGTTTCTCCACCCGTTTTTTTGTCCGTTCAAGTATTTCGTCAAGGATCATGCCGCACCCCGTGTTGCAGTAATAAGTGCATCCAGTTTCCCGTTTGCTTTCCCGGAATCGATGGACACTGCCGCGAGCCGGATCCCTTCTGCAAGTGTCCCGGCCCGGCCGCCGACATAGATCGCAGCGCCGGCGTTCATGAGCACGACATCGCGTGCGGCGCCTTTTTTTCCGGCAAGAACGGCGCGGATGATGCGTGCGTTCTCCTCCGGGTCGCCGCCCAGAAGTTCGGCCCGAGCGGCACGGGCAAGGCCGAACTGCTCCGGTGAAATGATGTACTTCTTCATGTTCCCACGATCAAGTTCTGTGACGTTTGTCTCGCCCGTGACCGTGATCTCGTCAAGCCCGCTGCCGTACACAACCATCGCCCGGGAAACGCCGAGCAGGTGCAGCACTTCCGCGACGGTTCCGGTGAGGTTTTCTGCGTAGACCCCGAGCACCTGCGCATCAGCCCCGGCCGGGTTTGCGAGCGGGCCAAGGAGGTTAAAGACCGTCCTGCACCCGAGCTCCTGGCGAGCGGCCATCACATGCTTCATGGCCGGATGGTGGCTGGGCGCAAAGAGAAAGACCATCCCGGTATCCCGGAGAATTTTTGCCTGGGCTGCCGGGTCAATTCCGATCGTAACCCCAAGCGCAGAGAGCACATCGGCCGATCCGCACCGGCTGCTCACGCCCCGGTTGCCGTGCTTGACGACCGGGACACCGGCTCCTGCCGCGACAAAGGCGGCGGCGGTGCTGATGTTGAAGGTCTGTGAGCCGTCGCCCCCGGTCCCGCAGGTATCGACGAGCGTCCCGGCAACGTTCGGGCTGACACGGATCGCATGCTCCCGCATCACCCGGGCAAACGCGGCGATCTCTTCCGGGGTCTCGCCTTTCATCCGGAGCCCGGCAAGGAATCCGCCGATCTGCGCCTGCGTTGCCTGGCCGGTCATGATCGTATCCATGACGGCGGCCGCTTCTTCCGGTGCAAGGTCCCTCATCCCCATCACGGCGGCAATCGCCTCTTTCATGGTCATGCCCCCACCGTCCGCTGTCCGAACAGGAAATTTTTCATGAGCGCATCGCCATCGTGCGAGAGTATGCTCTCCGGGTGGAACTGCACGCCTTCGATCGGGTACTTCGTATGCCGCACACCCATCACAAAACCGTCATCGGTACTTTCTGCGGTGACGACCAGTTCCGGGGGGAGCGTGTCCCGTTGCGCCACGAGCGAATGGTAGCGGGTGGCGATAAACGGGGAGGGCAGGCCTTCGTATACGCCCTTCCCGTCGCTTGTGATCTCCGAAGTCTTGCCATGCATCAGGTGCCCGGACCGGACGACCCGGCCGCCAAACGCGGTGCAGATGGCCTGGTGTCCGAGGCAGACACCAAGGGTCGGGATCGTCCGGCTCATCGTGTCAAGGACTTCGAGGCAGACCCCGGAATCCTCCGGTGTCCCGGGTCCGGGCGAGAGGATGATCCGGTCGCACCGGATCTTTTTGAGTGCTTCAAGAGGCGTGTCGCAGGTTGCGACAACCGGCCGGGCCCCTAATTTTCCTACCTGCTGGTACAGGTTGAACGTGAAACTGTCGAAGCAGTCCACGATGAGAACGGTCGGGGAGTTCATGGCACAACCCCTGCCTGTTCGATTGCCCGCATCATCGCTGCGGCCTTGTTCTCGGTCTCGGTCCACTCGTTCTCGGGCACCGAATCCGCCACGATCCCGGCGCCGGCCTGGATGGAGGCCCGGCCGTTTTTCACCATCACGGTCCGGATCGCGATGGCGAATTCGAGGTTCCGGTCGAAACCGACATACCCGACTGCCCCCGCATAAAGCCCGCGTGCGTCCGGTTCGGTTTCGCGGATGATCTGCATCGCCCGGATCTTCGGGGCGCCCGAGACCGTCCCGGCCGGGAAGCAGGATTTGAGTGCATCATAACAGTCGAGATGGTCCATGAGCGTCCCCTGCACGGTCGAGACCATGTGCTGGACGTGGGAAAATGTCTCGATGCCCATGAACTCGGTGACCTCGACCGAGCCGAATTTGCAGACCCGGCCGACATCGTTTCTCGCGAGATCGACAAGCATCGTGTGCTCGGCCCGCTCCTTCTTGTCGAGCAGCATCTCCTGTGCGAACCTTTTATCCTCGCTCCTGTCCTGGCCCCGGGGCCGGGTGCCGGCAATCGGGACGGTCGTCACGCGTCGTCTCTCCACCCGCACGAGCATCTCGGGGCTTGCACCGATCACCTGCTCGTCCCCGAAATCGAGGAAGTACATGTACGGGCTCGGGTTGATCGTCCGGAGCGCCGCGTAGATGGGGAAGGGATCTGACGCGACCTCACATTCCATCCTCCGCGAGAGCACGGCCTGGAAAATATCCCCGGCCACGATGTGCTCTTTGATCTCTTCGATCGCATGCATGAACGCTTCGCGGCCGGTGTTGTCCGTGACCGCTGGAGTATTCCCGGATTTTGGGAAATTCTTAGAAATTTTATTTCCGGTTTGTCCCGGGGCGCCCGGTGTTTTCGGCGTTTCTTTGATCGATGCGATCTGTCCGGCCAGCTCCGCGATGTGTGCGGCACAGCGCCGGTATTCCGTGGCCGGGTCGGTGTCGTAGGTCAGAAAAGGGCTGGAGAAGATGAAAAGTTTTCGTTCCAGGTGATCGAAGACAATGCAGTCTTTCGTGAGCATGAACCGGGCATCAGGCGTTTCCTGATGAGTACTGTTCCGGTGATCCGGGACCTGCCCGAAAAGGGAATGCACGATATCGTAGGAGAAGTACCCGACCATCCCGCCAAAGAATCGCGGGGCTTTGAGGTTGATGTAATTGAACCGTGAGAGGATGGACCGGATCTTATCGACCGGGTTTTTCCCTTCCGGTTCCCGGGCGATGGCGACAAACGCGTCGCTGCCGGTCACGGTTACTTCACGGCCGATTGTTATCACGCACGCGGGATCGAGCCCCACGTACGAGTACCGTGCGATCTTCTCGCTGCCTTCCATGGATTCTAAGAGGAACCCGTTTCCCGCCCGGGTTGTTAAGAAAACATCGAGCGGGGAGCACCGGGGCAGCGGCAGCTCGGCGCAAAGCGGGATCACGAGCGGCTTTGGCTGGTCGCTTGTCGCGGTCAGGTATTCATCGGGTCCAAGATTCAGGTTCAGTGTGTTTTGAATTATATCCGTCTCCATCCCATCGGCATCACCAACTGCTGGGTTTTGTAACTACCCAGGCAGGAACGAGGTGTGAAAGTTCCTGCCCCGGGACGGCACAGGTACGAGCAGTCCTGCACGGATCAGGAACGATCCTGCTGACTGCCGGTATAAATGCTTAGACTTGGTTGTTATTGTACATATTTATACATTGTTGATATTTTATGTAAAATGATGCACACCAATTTCTGAACAATGTCCCGTAAAAATTTCTAAAAAAGATAACCGGCAGACCGGATCGCGCAGGGAACGGGCGGTCTTTTTAGTGACCAGTCACTCCACCCTGACACCCTTGTCCTTGAGCGCCTCTGCTTTCTTTTTCGAGCATGCTTCGCACCGGAACTCGGGCGCCGGATCGGTGCTCTTGTCGTAGTCCCCGGACCGGACGAGCCGGTAGCCCCGGGCGATTGTGCCGCAGTCTACGCAACGGATATTCTCTTTGACCTCCCATTGTGCCGCAAGCGACTGGGACGTGAAGATGAACGGGTCGACTCAAGAAGAAGATCAGGCCGCCGATCAGGTTTGCAACGATCGCGGCGACGATCTGGCCCATTGCAGCAAGAAGAATGCCGACACCTGCAAGGATGGGGGTACTGGCCTGCCACCGGAGCAGGTAGAGTGCGTACCGCTTGAAATTGATCCGCATATCCTATCCATCGTGCAGGAACGGCAAAGGAATTTTTGCCCGTGGGGATTTTGCACGAGGACTTTATACCCTGCCGCCAAATAGTAGAAAATACACTTGATGTGAGTATTTTATGTGGCCAAACAAGCAGCACTCGCTCGGGTGGGTCTTTGTCTCGCGGATGATCGGGATCATCTGTTTTCTGATCATCGTTGTACTGGCAAACATCCTGACCTATTACGTCAACAGCCCGCTCTACCACTCGGGTGTCGATTTCCTGAACCTGAACTTCTGGCTGCTGCTCCTCATCGGGATCATCATCTTTGTCGCGGATATCTTCGGGGCGTTTCCCTTTCCCTTGAACCTACCGGCCCCGGTCATCAAGGCGATCGGCAGCGTCTTTATCATCGCGTTCGTGCTCCGGGTCTTCGAATGGGTCGACTCGACCACCGGGAACAACATCTACCATTACTTCTGGCTGCTCTCGTTTGTAATCGTGCCAATTGTCTTTATCATCGTGCTTCTGGCCGGGTACTACGAGATCATCTGCGATCTCTGGGCCAAAGCGAAGCTCCGCGATCAGTCTGATGTGGAAGTCGCCGGGGAAACCGTTTCTGCAACCGGTTCGCCGGCGGTCACATCCCCCAAATCATGGGAGGATATCGGTGCCGAGTTACGGCTGATGCTGTACGATCTTCTCCACCGGTTCCGCGCAGAGATCCGGAAAAATTAACGAGGATGTAGAAAAACCCTTTTTTTGCTCAGGAAGGTTCGACAAGTGTTGGAGGTTGCAAGCGGGGTGCGCATCACGGCAGATGACATCACTTCCCCGTTCCCAGGATCCGATCAGCACAGGCTGGCCGCTTACTTGTGTGACAAAGGCAAGAAAAAACAAACGGTGTGAGGGGGAGACCTTCCCGGACGAGACACCTTCCAGTTGATGCCGGTAATTCCGGCACCCGAACCCTCATGATCAGCAGTAGCATCGTACTACCTCAATTTTAGAGAGGCTTTTCGGGAAACCCCTGCGAGCATTCCGGGGGAATCCCCAAAATAAAAAATATCCCGAAACCCGACCTTGGTTTCAGGATTGGAAATCCATCCAGTCCATATTTGATCCCATATTTGTCGAAATAGGATTTTCAACAGGTGGAGCCCGGGGCTCGGTAAGACACTCCTCCGGTTGAGGTACTTCAGTCCTGATGGCCACTTGTCTGCGCTGGTCCATTAACACCGCTATCATATCGCGGTCAAGAGAGGTATCATCCGGTGTAAGGATGCGCTTGAGTGTATAGAGTTCAGAGACATACTCGCCGGCGCTCACTTCGTGCGCGACACCCAGATCCACCGGCATAAGGCGGACGATCCCAAGAATTTCCTCCTTGGATTTCACGGATATATACCCTATAACCCGGTAGGATTCAAGCATGATCTCGAGACGATCCTGTCCGAATTTTTTAACCACCTTGTCCGTCCAGGTAAATAACCGGTACACTTTCTGGAGATTGGGTTTCTCGGGAGGTGCAGGAAACGGGAGCTGTTGCAGGGAGGGGGGGAACAGCGTGTCCCCTTTTGCAGGGGGAACCCGTTCGCCCGAAGATGTATTGCCATCAAGAACCGGCCCGGTAACCGGCACAGCTTTTTCCGCAGGAGATCCTTTATTCGGGCCGGTCTCCTCCGCTGTTTTTACTACGTCGATTTGGGATTCACGGGCCTCAAGGGCCGCCTCCCGTGCTTCAAGGGCAGCTTTCTTTGCCTCCACCACATCGGAATTCCTTGCTGCGGGAAATGCATTCCCAAATGCGTACTGGGCCGGGGGGGTTTGAAATTCGGTCATACGCTCCCGAAGGTCAAGCAGGAGACGTTTAATGGAGGTCTTAATAAGATTGACCTCCTGCTCCAGGTTCCTTAACTTGATTGCCGGATCATCATCCGATGCAACAGTAACATAGTTATCAACCTGGGTCTGATCTATTGCCATATGCGATCCAAATTTTGTTTTGTTTTTTTGTTAATAAATATTTCTCTTTTAATCTGGCGATTAATTGGGGGGATTATTGGATTGGGATAAGTATTCTCCGATTTTTTTGGTTTTTACGAGGAGGGCACCCAAGTGATTTATGTCAAAAATAATTCATATCACTTATCACCTTACCCACCCGATAGACTGTCATGGACCTGATCATCGTACGTATCCGGCAGGATCTCGAAGCGCAGGCCGATCCGCAGATCCAGAAAACTTCCCAACGGTTTTTCAAGGAAGAGATCTGCTGCTACGGCGTGAAAACAGCGACCGTCATGGCGATTGCAAAAAAATACTGGAAAGAGATTAAAGACCGTGACAGGCAGAATATTTTTGCACTCTGCGAGGAGCTTTACCGGTCCGGCTATATAGAGGAGACCTTTATCGTCTCGCACTGGGCGCATGCCCTCTCCGACCGGTTCGACAAAAAGGATCTCTCCGTTTTCCGGCGCTGGATCGATTCTTACATCACCAACTGGGCCTCGTGCGACGGGTTCTGCAACCATGCTCTGGGTGATTTTTTTGAACGGTACCCCGAATGTATCGGGAAACTTAAGGTCTGGGCGCAGTCAAAAAACCGCTGGATGCGGCGGGCGGCGGCAGTCTCCCTGATCGTCCCGGCTAAACACGGGAAGTTTCTCTCCGAAGCCATGGAAATTGCCGACCTCCTCCTGACCGATTCCGATGATCTGGTGCAGAAAGGGTACGGCTGGCTCCTCAAAGAGGCGAGCCGTAAGCATACAGATGAGGTCTTCGCGTATGTCATGCGCAACAAAAAGGTCATGCCCCGGACGGCGCTGCGGTACGCAATCGAGCTGATGCCAAAGGATCTCAAAGCAGAGGCGATGAGAAAAGACTGACGGTAAAGCAGCTCTGCAGGCACGGTGCATAACTGCGAAAATATCCGCAATTATCGCCAGATTTAATGTTCATGCCTTCCCACACTCTGCCATGAAACGCCGAACCCTGAGTATTCTTACCCTTGTTTCTTCCCTCGCCATCCTTCTCGTGCTCGTGGCGGGATGCACCACGACCCCTTCAGCGCAGGCAGGACAGGGATCCGGAAACATCTCACCAACAGTAACCGCCACTCCGGCCGGTTCCACCACCAACACGAGCTCCGCTGCCAGCGTCGCAGAAGCGAACAACCGGTTCTCTGCGAGCCTGTACCACCAGCTCGCAGCGGGAGATGCCACACATAACCTCTTCTTCTCGCCGTTCTCCATCTCATCAGCCCTTGCCATCACGTACGAGGGGGCACGCGGGACTACCGCAGACGAGATCCGGTCCGTGTTCTTCTTCCCGGCAAACCAGACCGTTATGCGGGAGGGGTATGCCGCGGAAAACGCTGCGATCAATGCGGGCGATGCAGGGTATACCCTGAGTACCGCAAATGCCCTCTGGGCAGAGAAGACCTACGTTTTTCTCCCTGCATACACCGCGACCGCGCAGCAGTACTACGGGGCCAATACGACAAACCTGGACTTTGTTAACCAGCCCGAGGCCTCCCGCAAGACGATCAACTCCTGGGTAGCCGACAAGACAAACAATAAAATCCTGGACCTGCTGCCCGAAGGATCCATCGATGCCCTCACAAGGCTCGTGATCACAAACGCCGTCTATTTCAAGGGCACCTGGGAGAAGCAGTTCGATGCAAACCAGACCGCCGACGCCCCGTTTACCACTCCTGACGGCTCACAGGTCACGGTAAAAATGATGCAGCAGACCGGTGAGGACGCCACCTACCCGTACGCGGCGACCGCGGACCTCCAGATGATCTCGCTGCCCTACACGGCAAAGGAGGGGAAGGGGCTCTCCATGGTGATCCTCCTCCCCAGAGGAAACAGTCTCTCCGCAGCGGTTCCGTACCTTGATCCGGCCAACCTTTCAGCGCTGGAGCAGTCCGCATTCTCCCGCCAGGTGAAGGTATACATCCCGAAGTTCAAGGTCGAGACGCAGTACTCCCTCCCGGGGACGCTTGCCGCCATGGGAATGCCCACGGCCTTCTCCGGCAATGCGGATTTCTCGGGGATGGACGGGACAAAGGACCTGTACATCAGCGATGTCGTCCACAAGGCCTACATCGAGACAAACGAGGAGGGCACAGAAGCGGCTGCGGCAACAGGTGTGGTCATGAAATCCCTGGCAGTAGCTCCCGGCTATGAAGAACCGGTACCCGTCTTCCGGGCGGATCACCCGTTCCTCTTCCTGATACAGGACAACGACACCGGCACCATCCTCTTTACCGGGCGGATTACCAACCCGAACGGCACATAACGTCCCCTGATCCGGCCACCCCGGCAGGGGAGGTCCCCCTTATTTTTCCAGGCCGGATACCAGATCTTTTTCCCTGATGGTCACGATCCGCGCCCCTTCATCCTCGTACAACAGGGCCCTGCCCCTGATACCGTTCAGCCTGCACGAGGTAATCAGGTTCCCGGTCATGACGTGGATCACCGGGCCTGTCTCCGGATCAGCCATCTCGCCGGGCCGGGGCTCCCGGGCGAGGACAAAATCCTCGTGGTTTTTCAAGGCTAAAAGAAGCATCTCCTGGATATCCTCTGCCGGGAAAACCCGTGAATTCTTCCGGCGCTGAACCCTTCCCGCCATGCAGGAACATACCCTGGCCGGGCATAAAATGGTTTCACCGGGAATGGTTTTGCACCTAAACCCTGCTCTGCACCTAAACAAAAGACTTACACCAAACATCTAGTTGGGTGAAATTCCGATTATCCTAATCAGGGCCGGAATCAGCAGGGAATTTGTGGATTAACACCAGATGAGATGACAGGAGTTCCAATTTATCTGATGGGGAAGCGGCGGGAAACAATGTTCGGGCTGGCGATTTGAAGGTAAAAATAGTTATTCGGTTATTTCAAAATTTTCTATTTCTATAATGTGATGATCTCGTTTGCCCCTTTTCAGAACACCTTTTATTTTGACTGTTTTTCTTGAACTATGTGCTTTTAATGCTTTTTTATAGTCATCTTCGTCAAGGGTTAATTTTGCTCGAACTATCTCCCCTCCGGGAACCAATGCAGTAACTCCTATTTGACCTTTGTTGAACTCATACTCTTTCTCGCTTATCATATGATCTTTCAATTGGACAACTTGGGCATAGTAGACTTGTAATCCACTCTCTGATTCTGGAGTAAATACTTCTGCAACTCTCTCAATTTCTTTAAAGCAGTCGTTATTGATTGAAACGATTTGACGAACATTCTCTTTTGGGGGTTCAATTAACCAGTCGGACTTAATATCTAGACTTAATTTTTCATATTTAGGTCGCATTTCTGTTAAGGCGACATACAATTTTGAGTTAATAATTATATCTTCTTTTAATGGATACATCAATTTTTCAGTTTTATCATTTGAAATAGCATCGACGATATGATTTAATGATTTCATTAACTGGGTCGTAACTTTTCGAGTGAAAGTATTTTCTGGTTTATCATCCCACTTAAGGAAGTTAATTGATTTATTATCTTTTTTAAATAGTGGACAGATCAATGGAACAGAGTAACTTCCAAATTCAGTCTGCCCAATTCTGCATTGTTCGATTAACGAGGCAACACCTTTTAGATGAGTGTATTTTTTACGCTCTGGTTTTTCTATAACAAACGCCGAAGCTAGTAATATATCTAAAGCTCCTGAGTACAACGCAGCTCCCGATTTTAATGGAGCGGTGCCATCTTTGGTCTCTTCCCCATGCAATCTAAATCTAATTATGTCCGATGGATGATCCATTTTTAAATTAGTTACAATCTCCAAAGCATTTCGTTTTTCAATTATAGCAATAGACCCAATTGTGTCATTTAATAATAATGAATAATCCGAAAACTCGCGTCGTAATGGAATCTTTATCTGGAGGTTTTTATCATCTTTATTTCGGTATATAGAAATTACGTCATTTCCAAAATCTTTGAAATAATTTTTCTTTGTACTTATGTAACCTTCAACATTATCCGGCTTTATTGAGCGTAGAATTTTATCCATGGAGGAATTTCGCATAATATCAATCGCACCCATTGGGGATTTCCTCCATCCTTGCAACTTTATAGATTAAATCCTTAATTTGATCCGGTGAAAATATATGGTCACGGGAAATTTTGATAATTCTACTCCCTTGACTTACCGGGCAATTTTTGACAGAATGCCAATATGCGCATTTTCTTGCAATTAATTCATTCTCTGAATGATCTACCCACTGATCGAAATCTTCTGGAAGCACAAAAAGAACAAATAATATCAAGGAATGGTTGGGTTCTCGTAATTCTTCATATGTCGCTTTATCAAGACTGTAGTGAATGTATCGGTGATTGTCGTCCGGTTGGTGTTGTGCTTGCCTTGTAGATTTAGCTTGTATCCTCAACTCTGGATGGGTGTCATGGATACCATCCTCATAATTAATAGAGGCAAATATCCTTCCATCGATTTTTTTTCCATCAACGTATGGGTGATTTGTGGATTCCCATGCGCAACCGGCATAGGATACAACTGCATGAATGTAAGCTAGACTTAATTGGTGTTGAATTTCGGTTAAATCGAGCATATTTCTCACGGATGTAATCACAAACAGGCAATGTGATTTATTAATAGCCGTGTATTTTCGAGGGCTATTATCTTTTTGTTTTGAATTTCTACTGATCATTATGCTCATCAACTTTTAATTTGACAAGACCGCGTTTCCCGAGATCTATGATATTGGGATTGGTAATGTTACTCTCAACCAGTAATCCAGACTTTGTTTTTTAGGGGGTTCAGACCATCTGCAATTTGTCTGACCTTGGATGGTGTAATCTCTCGGATTCTCGAATGTAGCTCTTTAGCTTCTCTGTAGTAAATGAACAGTCTCCATATGGCAGTTTGATTATTGCCATAAGTAACGCTTTGATTGATGGTTGATTATAACATTATCCCCCACTACACGCTTGCACCTAAAGTCCGGTGTCTACACCCAACGTCAGATCAAAAGATGACATTGGGTGCAAAGTCACCGGGAATACTCCATCCCGCAACCGGTTCACCAGACGTTAAGATTCTAAAAAAGATCAGATCCCAATATTTTTCAGGAACCGGTCGTGGAGCCGGAGACCCCCGCCAAGCTCAGGGTGGAAGGCGAGCGCCATGTACCTGCCTTTCTCAGCCGCAACAATGCCCTGATCCAGTGTCGCAAGCACCTGCACATCCGCCCCGGCCGCGGTCACAACAGGGGCCCGGATAAAGATCGCATGGAAGGGGCCACCGTCAAGCCCCGTGACCGGGATATCGGCCTCAAATGACTCCCTCTGCCGGCCAAATGCGTTCCGGTCCACGGTCATGTCCATGAGGCCGAGCGTGTGCACCCGGGGGTCGGCAACCGAGGTCGCCATCAGCACCATGCCGGCGCAGGTCGCAAAGATCCCGCCCTTAAAAGTGCGGATCGGCTCGTAGAGGCCGTTCTTGTCGATCAGCCGGGAGATGGTGGTGGACTCCCCGCCGGGGATCGCAAGCGCTGCGCAGCCCGATAGATCCGCCGGGCTCCTGACCTCGACAACGGCCGATGCCTTCCCGCAGCCCCGTCCTTTGAGCGCCGCAGAAAAGGCGTCGATGTGTTCGCTCACGTCCCCCTGGAGCGCAAGCACGCCGATCTTAACGTCCACGGGTCTGCAACACCTCATCGGCCCTGAGTGTGTGGACATCGAGGCCCGGCATCGCGTCGCCAAGGCCCGTGCTGACCTTCGCGATTACCTTTGCATCGTTGAAGTGGTTGACCGCTTCCACGATCGCCTTTGCCATCTTCTCCGGTTCCGAGGACTTGAAGATCCCTGACCCGACAAAGACACCGTCAGCCCCGAGCTGTATCATCAGCGCAGCATCCGAGGGGGTGGCAATACCGCCGGCCGAGAAGTTTACGACCGGGAGCCGGCCGCGGGTGGCGCACTCGATGACGAGCTCTGCCGGGGCCTCGATGCTCCGGGCATAGCTGATCCGTTCCTGCTCGTCCATGCCCTGCACCTTTCTGATATCGCCCATGATTGCATGCATGTGGCGCACGGCTTCGACGACGTTTCCGGTCCCTGCTTCACCCTTGGTACGGATCATCGCTGCACCTTCATTTACCCGGCGCAGCGCCTCGCCAAGGTTCCGCGCACCGCAGACAAACGGGACCTTGAACTGCTTCTTATCGATATGGAATTCCTCGTCCGCGGGGGTGAGCACTTCGCTCTCATCAATCATGTCGACGCCGAGTACTTCGAGCACCTGCGCCTCGACAAAGTGGCCTATCCTGACCTTTCCCATGACGGGAATCGAAACCGCATCGATGATCTCCTGGACCTTTTGGGGGTCTGCCATCCGGGCGACTCCGCCCTGCTTTCTGATATCGGATGGCACCCGCTCAAGCGACATGACTGCGACTGCACCGGCTGCCTCGGCAATCTTTGCCTGCTCGGCATTCACCACATCCATGATCACGCCCCCCTTCTGCATGGATGCAAAGCCGCGCTTGAGAAGCTCAGTGCCAAATCTCAGTTCTTCTAATTTCATATACCAGTACTATGGATCAACCATGCCAATAAAATAAGTGTAGCTGCAGTTATTGCCGCAAACGATAGTGTGACTGCCCTGACAGCACTGAGAATTGCCGGGCCGCCTGCTTCAAGCGACCGTTCCCCGTTTCCGATTGTATAGACTCCCGGTTTGTCAAAACAGATTCCGCAGCCCCCGGCCATCGCCGCCATCACGATACCGCCGTTGAAGCCCGGGCGTTTCTTCCCGTCCCGGCGCATCACCTGCCACGCGGAAGAGAACGTTCCCTGCGTGACAAAGTATGCAAGTAAGAAGAGAGTCGTGACCCGGGCCGGGATATAGTTGAGGAGATCATCCATCCGGGCGGAGCACCAGCCGAGCCGGGCCCGCTCGTCCCGGTACCCGAGCATCGCATCCATCGTGTTTGCTGCACGGAAAACCGCCGCCCCAACAAGCCCGAGGCTAAAGAGGGAGAGCAGCGCGAAGTAAAAGAGAGGGGAGACGATGCTGTCGGTGAGGTTCTCGGTCATGGACTCGTACGCGGCAGACCGGATGTGTTCGGCATCGAGCTGTGCCGTCTCCCGGGAGACCATCAGTTTCACCCGTTCGCGGCCTGCCTCCACGCCGTTTTCAAGAGCGGCAACCACCCCGAGCACGTGCTCTTCAAGCGATCGCCAGGCAAAACAGCACTTGAGCAGGAACGGTGCCCCGATAAGAAAGACCAGCCACGGGGCGTACGTCCCGAACAGGAAGAACGGGAGACCAAAGATGCAGACCGTCACCAGCCAGAAGAACATACCGGCCGCACGCTGGACGCGGGGGGAATAGCGCGAGGGCTGACCCCACCAGCCGATGAACCGGCCAAGCAGCGCGACCGGGTGGTATGCCGAGTGCGGATCGCCGATGAGCCGGTCGACGGCAAGCGCGAGGAAGAGAACTGCGCCGGCAAGGATCAGGTCTGTCGGTACCATACGAACAGTGCACCGACAATAAGGACAATGAATGCCGCGATGTTGAGGAACTCGATCTTGGTGTAGTACCAGGTGCTGTACAGGACAAGACCAATCGCCATCGCCACCATCAGGAGGTGCGGCCTGCCGTGGGCTTTGGGCTGGACGGGGGGTTCTTTCTCCAGAACCTCTTCTCCCCGGCTGGGTTTTACGATGACTTCGACCCGCAGGGCGGCCTTCATCGCGCCATAACCGGCGATGATGTCGATATCAAAAAAGCCCGGGGCGCAATCCTTCCGTAACGGTATACCGAGCATTACTTCATCGATCACGTACATGTTCTCGTGGAAAAAATCCGTGAACATGCCGGCATTGGAGGTCGATGCCGTGATATGGATGGGAGCACCCCGGTTCACGAACCTGACCTTAAGGGTGCTCCCGCACTCGACATGCGCATTCTCCTTTGGAACTTCGATGGAGTTGATGCTCGACCGGTTGAGATAGACCTCGGTCATTGCACCGTCTCCGGCCGGAATATCCGTAACCGCCAGAAGTTCAAATGGCAGCAGGGATTTCATGGTATCACCGGTTATTTGGGAGTCTGGGGAAGGAGATTGGGGATCCCCTCATGGATGGGATAATCCACATGACAGGCAGCGCAGTTCAGGTTGCCTTCAAGGATCTCTTTTTCATCTTCTGTATCTACCCGGAGCACGAGGTCGCCTTTGCAGACCGGGCAGCAGAGGATGTCCATGAGCGAACGTTTCATGCGTATTCTTTCCTGATATCGATAATCTGGGTGAGTTCCGGCCCGGTGGAGATGAGCGTGACGGGGCAGCCGATGTCATCTTCCGCGGTTTTTAAGAAGTCCTTTGCCTTTTTGGTGAGCTTGCTGTACTCGGTGAGCCCGAAACAGGCCTTGTCGATATGATCGATCCCGGTAATTGCTGCCTGCGTGCAGCCGTTGATCATGGCAGAGTACCCGGCCATCTGCCCGTCCCAGCCGCCAATCCGGCGCTTCCGGTGGGTGACCGTGCCGAACTCCTGGATGCCCATTGCATCCGACTTCTGGGAGGTCATTTCCGTGGAGAACGGACCTTCGCCCACCCGGGTCGGGTAGGCCTTGAAGACGACGATGACATCGTCAATTTTTGTGGGGCCGACACCGTTGTCCGCAGCGATCTGGGAGGCGGAGGTGTCCTTGCTCGTGACAAACGGGTAGGTCCCGTAATAGAGTGAGATCCCGAACCCCTGGGTCCCTTCGAGAAGAACGGTCTGGCCGTTCTTTATCGCGGTGTTGAGGGCGAGGGGGACATCCATCAGGTACTCGGCAAGCTCCGGGACGTCCTTTGCCTGCGGGGAGGTTCTCATCACCCGGTCGGAGTTGGCCGGCCCGCACCCGGAGCCGGTGCTGCCGATCTTCTTTGAAAGGAATGCGCTGCCCTTGTCACGGGCGATATGGTCCTCGGTGATAATACCGCAGCGCTTATCGACAAAGATCCGGCCCTGGACTCCCAGTGTCTCGACCTCGTGCTTGAGGACACGGGGGTCGACAAGAACCCCGCTGCCGATACAGAGTTTCGCTTTTTTATAGACAAAGCCGGATGGCACCATCCGGACACTGTATTCATGGTCGCCGACCTGAACCGTGTGACCGGCGTTCGGACCGACACCACCGCGGGAGATGATAACAGGTTCATCCGCATGAGCGATGTGGGCAACGATCTTGCCCTTCCCCTCATCTCCAAAAAATCCACCTACGATAATAGTACAGCTCATTGGAGTATCACATACTGTAGGGCGGGTAGGGCAATAAAGTCTGCCCTGAGTGATACTGCTGGATGAATCATGACTGCTATAAAAAGAGCGTTTGGGGAAGAACCGGATCGTTAAATTGGGGGGGACCGGCCAGCTTTTCCCGGCCTTCTCCCCGGGTTACAAACCGTTGACGAAGGTTTCCATCCGGCTTAACGCCTCGGTGAGGTCTTTTCTTGAGACCGCATAGGCGCAGCGGAGGTGATAGTCCCCGCCCTTCCCAAAGACGCTGCCCGGCACCACGGCAACCCGCTGTTCCTTAAGCAGCCGCTCGGCAAACTCCACATCGGAGAGCCCGGTCCCTTTCACCGAGGGGAACGCGTAGAATGCCCCTTCGGGCACGTGGCAGGAGAGACCGATCTTGTTGAGACCGGCAACGAACATGTTGCGCCGGAGCCGGTACTCGTTCACCATGCTGGCCTTCTCATCCTCGGCCGAGCGGAGTGCTTCGAGCGCCCCGACCTGCCCCATCACCGGGGCGCAGAGCATCACGTACTGGTGGATCTTGAGCGCCGCATCGCAGAGCTCCTTTGGCGCACAGAGGAATCCCACCCGCCAGCCGGTCATCGCATAGGCCTTCGAGAACCCGTTTAAGGTAATCGTCCGTTCCCGGAGATTCTTTACCGTGGCAGCGGCGACGTGGGAGGACTCATAGGTGAGTTCGGAATAGACCTCGTCGCTGATGAGCAGGAGATCCCGGTCGGTCACGATATCCGCGATGGGTTCGAGATCCTCCTTGTTCATAATCGCACCCGTCGGGTTGTTGGGGAAGTTGATGATCAGGGCCTTTGTCCTGCCCGTGATCTTTTCCTGGAGCTTGTCCGGGTTGAGCCGGAAATGATTCTTTTCAGTACATTCCACCGATACGGGAATACCCCCGGCAAGTGTGACGCACGGCGCATAGGAGACGTAACTGGGCTCGGCGATCAGTACTTCGTCGCCGGGGTTAACGATAGCGCGGATCGCGATGTCAAGCGCCTCGGACACGCCGGTGGTGATCACCATCTCCTCATCGGCCGAGTAGTTGAGCTGGTAGCGGCTCGCGAGGTGGGCCGAGAGCGCATCGCGGAGCGTCTGGAGCCCCCGGTTCGAGGTATAGGAGGTTACACCCTGTTCGATGGAATAGATCCCGGACTCGCAGATGTTCCACGGGGTCCTGAAATCGGGCTCACCGACACCAAGGGAGATCACGTCCTCCATCGTGAGAACCAGATCAAAAAATTTCCGGATTCCTGATGGTGGGATCTGCTGCGCACGTTCAGAGACAAATGTTCTCAAATCAGCTCACCTTTTTAAAACGAGTAGGGGAGGCGTTCGGTTTCCTGCTGCTCAAAGAGGGTGTTGCCATTCTCCTTGTAGGACTTCATGACAATGTGCGTTGCCGTCTCGCGGATCCGGTCCATCGGGGCGACATGCTCGGAGACAAACCGGGATACTTCCTGCATGTCCTTCCCGCTTACCATCAGCTGGAGATCATAGGTACCGGTGATAAGGCGGAGCGTCCGCACCTGTTTGAACCGGGAGAGCCGTTCGGCAATCCGGTCGTACCCGAAATCCCGCTCGGGGCTCACTTTGAGCTCAAGGATGGACAAGACCTCGCTGTGCCCTGCTTTTTCCCAGTTGATGACGGTTGTGTACTTGCGGATAATCTTGTTTTCCTCAAGAACGTGTATCCGTGCCTCTACCTCTACCGGGGTAAGGTTGGTCATCGACCCGATTTCCTGCGCAGACAGCCGGCTGTTCTCCTCAAGAATCCGGAGGAGTTCGAGATCCTTATCATCCATCTCACGTCACTCCACTGTTATTTTAAAACCATTTGGACTCTATCGGATTTATAGTGGGCTCTTTTAATCCGGTGAGCCGTGGATCCTTGAGCACAACCTCACGAATCTTGTCGGTATTGGCATCAAACCACATCTCTTTCGTGCGCCCGTACCGGCCCCGGCTCACGACCCGGGTATTGATCACACCCAGCATGTTGAGCTCCGAGATGAGATCGGTGATCCGGCGATGGGTGAGGATATCGAGCTGGATGGAGGGGGCAATAGCCTGATAGATGCGGGAGACCTCCCCGCTGGTAAAAACGGAACGGTTGTTGTGTTCCAGCGTCAGCATGGAAAAGAGGATCAGCTTGCTCTGGGTGGGGAGCGTCGCGATACACTCGATCATACTGTCGGTCTCGATCTTCGCCTGGGCCTGTTTTACGTGCTCTTCGGTCACCTGCTTTGACTCGTCCCGGTCGGCAAGTTCCCCGGAGATCCGGAGAAGGTCTAAGGCCCGGCGCGCATCCCCGTGCTCCTGTGCAGCGAGAGCCGAGCAGAGCGGAATGACCCCTTCGGCAATGGCACCGTCAATAAATGCACCGGCGGCGCGCTGGGCAAGGATATCAACGAGCTGCGGCGCGTTGTACGGGGGAAAAACAATCTCCTCTTCCGAAAGAGAGGAGAGGACCCGGGGGTCAAGGAAGTCCTTGAAGCTGAGATCGTTGGATATCCCGATAATGCTGACCTTGGAGTTCTTGAGATCGGAGTTGATCCGGGTCAGGTTGTACAGGGTATCGTCACCGCTCTTTTTGACCAGCTTGTCGATCTCGTCGAGCACAATGACGAGCACGCCACCGCCAGCTTCAAGCTGGTTCTTGAGCTCGGAGTACACCTGGTCCGTGGGCCACCCGGTCATTGGGATGTGGAGCCGGGTCTTGTCGCTCGATGCTTCTTCAAAACCATCGATACACTTGGCGATCTGGGCAAGGACCCGGTACTGTGTATCGATCACTTCGCAGTTGAGGTGGACAATCCGGCAGGTTGTCCCCATCGTGCTGCTGACTTTCTCGAGTTCCGAACCGACGTACCGTACGCTTGCAGTCTTTCCGGTTCCCGTTTTTCCGTAAATGAGAATATTTGACGGGGTTTCGTTCCTGAGAGAAGGGGCAAGAATCGAGGCGATCGTATCGATCTGGGGCTGACGGTGGGGGAGTATCTGCGGCCGGTACGAGTGCCGGAGCACTTCTCGGTCTCGGAATATCCGGTTATTGGATAAATATTTTATAAATAGTCCGGTTGAGGGGTCTTCTGTTTCAGGCATGATTACTCGTGGAGCTGAGTCTTAGCCGGATGAGATTAAAAAAGCACGTGGTTCGTTCCCTTTATAAACCCCTTCGTTTCCACTGGAAAGACCAGGCAAAGTGCTTTAAAAGGAGAATAACCCGAAATTATTGCGATTCATGTTTTTTTATTTTTATCTTTGATTTACTTATTCGAATAATCTTCGTAAAAGAGATCCGGATTTCTCCGCCGCAAATGGAAGATAACAGGGACCCCCCTTTGTTTCGTGTGGAAAGTTTGAAAGATACCTTACCGATTTGTTAATCTTTCAAAAGAAAATAGTCATCTTCAATCTGATTTTTGATCTATTTAAGATGATTGAAATGATTCCGGCAGTGGTACTGGTAAAGGAAGAGACAACATCCCGGATGCTACCTGTGTCATTTGACATCATCGGGGAAACAGACTACGAGAACCGCCCAAATAACAAGATAAGGTATCAAAGTGCCGGGTCTGCCATGTTATCATACCCAATTGGATGCAAAACAAGCCGGAGGAAGGATAAAATCTCCACTGGAAATGAAGGGGTAGCCTTATTTTTATAAAAAGAGTTCAAAAAAGCGAGATATCAACGGATCTTACACTTCTATTAATGAGTAATCTCCACTACATTTATCATTATGAAACAGGAACACGTCCAACCCGTCCCAATAACCGGTGCAGTGATCACCGTTTCCACAACCCGAACACAGGAAACAGACTCCAGCGGGAAGACCATCCAGGCGATCCTTGCCGAAGCAAAGATCCCGGTCCGGCATTATGCAGTGATTCCCGACCAGATCGAAGCCATCCGGCTCGAGCTGTACCAGGCTCTCAAAACCTGCAATTGTATCATCATTGATGGCGGTACCGGTCTGACGCACGATGACTGTACCATAGAGGCGGTCACGCCCCTCCTGGAAAAGAAGATCGATGGCTTCGGAGAACTCTTCCGGATGAAAAGCTTTGACGAGATCGGGACTTCCACGATGCTCTCCCGGGCCATCGCCGGAACAATCCGTGGCCGGGTGGTCTTCTGCATACCTGGTTCCACCCCGGCAGTAACTCTCGCCACGAAAACGCTCATCGTCCCGGAGATTGCCCACATCCTCTCCCACGCAAATAAATAACCCTCTTTTTTCGACTTCGTGCCCGAAACGGGGAGACCGGCTCTGGTGAAATCCCCTGTGTAAATTACCATGAAGGGTGTCTTTCTGCAATAGCGGCAATATACCCAAAAATTGTAAAGGGTTTCACCAGACCCGGGACATCGGGAACATCAGGAAACCGACGGGTGTCTCAAAAACCGTTCAGGCAAAGCGACGAGTACCTTTACATTTGTGATGGGTTGACCCAAGTACTCACTTGGAGGGTGTTCGGGGTGATGGCGAAGATTCCAAGCTGTTTTTAAGTGCTTCTTGGTCTGGTATCTGGTATCATCAGCAGAATTTTTTGCGGAGAACATCCCGGAGATTAATACCTCTCAAAACAGGCAGCAACCCCTCCCGGAAATGCGGGATCGCATGTGAACCCCGCCGTTCGAACGTACGCTGGAAGCGTGTTTTCCTGCCTCCAGTCTGGGTTATAAAATACGGACAGCCAAGGCACTAGTGTCATGTCAATAATGTAATGTCGTAAAATATTTGATGCATTAGTTTCATATTCCACATGAGGAAGTTGGATATGACGAAATACATCGTAACCCTTTCCGAAGACGAACGCAAAAAACT